>JAQTXW010000090.1 GCA_028688575.1 Methylotenera sp.
CTTATCCCTGCAAAAAATGTCACGTACATCTTTAAAGATGGAAAATACATCAACCCTAATGAACCGCAATAACTTTAACCTTGGCATGCCCAACCCATCGGTCAAGCGGGACGCGCTAAAGCGCGCCCCTTACCTCAAACGTTAGGTTTCGGGTATATCTTCGGACGAAGAGAAAGGCGTAGTGAGCTAGGACAACCTAGCATTATGGCGTAAAAATGTGATTTTATAAAACGCCAGAAATATGCTAAAAAAGCGAAGAGCGCAATGCGGCGATGCCGCATAACTGAAAGCGTTGATGCGAACATCGCGCAGAAGCTCTTCGGTCTAGGGCCGCGTTAAGGCGTTATATTGGCGCACCGATTGAACTGTCAAAGGGGCATGAACGAGTGCAAACACACATTGCATCACTAGCATCATCGAGAGCGAAACCTAACGTGTCGTTCAACGCGTCATCGTATCGCTACGCTCACGACTACGCCCACTGGTGCGGGCGCGGTCAACCCCAAACCACGTTGACCGCTTTTCTCCCGCACTGCGGGGTGACGGTTAACTTTAATAGTTAGAACCTATGCGCCAGCTATCACTGCCAGTCTCTCTTTGCCACGTAAACTGTGCCAAGTGCGGTTTTCCGGTTGAGTTTCAGTTTTTTGAAAGTGGCGCTGGTGGCGACTTCGCCACTTTTCTTGGGCGAACGACGCAAAGTGTTTATCGGTTAGATTTGGGGCAAATAGGTTATCTCGGTAAGAGCGAGAGCGAGTTGCTTGCACCTGCTATTGAGCAAGAGCAAGGTGCCAATAACTTGCTTCGTGTCCCAGGGCAATTGAATTGCAAGTTCTGTGGGACTCCAGTCGCAACAAAAAACTATGCGATTGACAGTGAGACCAATATCAATGCTTACCTGCTATAGGACCGTCGGTTCTAACCCTGCAATCAACCCGACCGGCCTGACGGCCGTCGGGTTATTTCCACGTTAGCTGCTATGAATCTCCCCGACTTCACTGAACTCACAATTGCCGAACTGCTCGCCACTCATAGCGCGGTGCTGGATGAGTTGCGGCATCGAAATGTGATTCGCTCAAAAAACAACCCGACAGGTGATTATGCTGAGTGGCTCGTTTCAACAAAGCTCGGTCTTACGCTCGAAACAAACTCTGCCAAGGGGTTTGATGCCACAGATTCACAGGGGCTGCGTTACCAAATTAAGGGACGCCGAGTAACCCCTGAAAACAAATCCACTCAGTTGGGCGTACTCAGGAACCTCGATGGCAAAGATTTTGACTTTCTTGTGGCTGTCATTTTCGACGCAAATTGGCAAGTACGTTATGCCGCAAAAATCCCTCATCAAACCGTTCCTTTGCTAGCCACGTATCGCCCGCACGTAAACGGCCACACAATGCATCTACGCCCCGCCGTTTTTGATAACCCGAGCGTTGAGGATGTTTCCCATGAACTACGCAGCTAACCATACGCTCAAGTTCGCTCCCTTCGGTCGCTGGGACGCGCCTTCGGCGCGCCCCTTAGCTATACGTTAGGCTTGCGGAAACATCGAGTTGGCGCGAAGATGTTGAAATTAAATGAATATTGCATGAGAAAATCTAATGAATAAACAGAAAATGCTGTATGTGTGGCTTTTAATTACCAGTCTTTTTATGGTTGGTTGCGCTACACCACGCAACACTGATGGCATAGTTGATGCCTGCAAACTGACTAAACCACCGAAAGAGGCACATACTGGAGAACTTGTTCACGTGGGGAATATATTTATTTACCCAGACCCCAAAAAAACTCCCAGTAATTATTCTGGATGCGTAAAAGGTTGGATTGGCGATTCCAGCCAAAAAGCCAATACTATTCTTGTACTTTCTACCAAATTTAACGGCGGATTAGTATCTCACATTGACTTATTTGATACAGACGGAGCAATAGCTCTTGTGTGTGAGTTTGATAACAATGAAAAATTGATAAAAGAGACTTTGGTTAAAAAGAACTATGAAGATTGTACGGAAGTGTTACCGAGCATACGCGAGCTTGTTAATAGCAAAGGATTGCTGGAATGACGGATAATATTTCTAACAAAAACTTTGACAAAGTTGCTTTTGGCATTACTGCTTTAGGGGGTAATGTTCACGAACGTATAACTAAAAAAGCAGCTGAATTAGCCGATATGCACTATGGAAATATGATTGAAGGTGTGGAGTGGCCTGACCTACCCTCAAACAATCCTGAGAAAGCTCGTTATCCAATATTGACATATTTTGACCTCAAAAAACCTAATACCATCACCAATAAATCTCATCATGGTGAGTTTCAAATCTGGCACAGTATGGCACCTGATGATGGCACTGGCAAGGTTTACAGCAACAGAGAAGTCAAAGACAAAATCATCAACCAAGCCGTAGAATGGTATGAACAAGCGCAAAACTCAGGCAATAATTTTCACCTAGGCAAAGTATTGCACATGGTGCAAGATAGTTATTCGCACTCTCATGTGGTGCGCGATGAAAACGACAAAGTTAAAAGCTTCCAAAGCTATAACGAGCAAGATGGGCGCGAACATGGCACTGCCGATAAACCGCAAATCAAAACGGTGATTGAAAACAACGGCATGGAGCGTCAAGTGCCAGAAGATTGGCAACAAATACCAGGCACATTGCAGGCATTAGAAGCCTCAACTGCAATACTTAAACTGTATAAAAGCGGTGCAAGCTCAAAAGATTTAGCTGATTACTTGCGTGAAAAAGTCTACCCTTTTGAAAATGAGCAAACCAAAGACTTGCCTGCTGGTGGCAGTGACCCGAAGTATCAAAAGCGTATTGCGGAAAATACTGAAACGCCAATGAGTGAAACTAGCCCAGCAAATGTGCAATTTACAAGTTTTGGACAAATGGGTGCATCGCACGTAGCTAGCTTAAAAATGGCAGAACATATCCCAGAGCAATATCACTCGCACTTACAAGATTTAGTGAACCAGCGCATTGTTGAGCATAATCTCACGGTTGGCTTGTTGGAAAAAACTTATACTCATGAATCGCCAACTTTGTCAGCCTAACCCATCCATCAAGCGGTACTTGCTACCGCAAGCCCCTTATGTCAAAGGTTAGGCCTTTCCATGGATGAGTGGGTTATTAAGTCAGAAAAAGAAGTGAAACTTACATTTCACTCTCGTCGGTTTAAAGCCGATGGCTGGCTAGATTCATATTGCATTACTGCTACAGCTCGAAAT
>JAQTXW010000058.1 GCA_028688575.1 Methylotenera sp.
CAATCAGCCCGATTTGTAGCGCTGATAGCGTTTTAGCCTTCGCCATCTTGTTTGAAACTAAGATAATATCCATTGTATCCTTAACCATTGCGCGCATTACCTACACATGCAACGATTTAACGTTTTACTACAGCAAACTGAATTAAGCGCGCTTAGCCATCGCAACAAAGAGGCGCATGCTGCTCAAACCATTTGGGCGCAAATTGCGCCAGACAACTTAGCTGAGCTCAGCCATATTAACAGCATTAAAAATGGTCAACTCACCGTGCTCGCCCATAACAACGCCGTTGCTGCAAAAATTAAACTTTTATCACCTAGCCTGTTGATTCAGCTAGAAAAGAAAGGTTATGAAGTTACTGCAATTCGGGTAAAAGTGCAAGTAAAATCTGCCCCGCAAGCCAAGACTCAACCCAGAAAATCGCTCTCTACCGAAGCCAGGAATCAACTCGCATTACTCAAAGATAAGTTATCTGGCACCCAGCTAGGCGACGCGTTATCGCGCTTACTCAAAAATTCGAGGTGATTATTTTGGTTCAATTTCTAGCACAGACTAGTATTGTGAGGCTTCACTAATAATGCAATAATGACCCGCATATCTACATAAAAAGGAGCACCCACCACCCAACTGGCTTTCTGCAATAAATGTTTAGCAACTGGTTTCAAATTCACACTAGTTTTATTTTGGCTTTATTAAAATCAGGCCGAAGAGTTAATAAAAATTTAGATAGGGAGAAGTCATGTCAGTCGAACTAACAATTGCCATAGGCGCAGCCATTTTAGCTGTGTTATATGGGGCAGTAATGAGCAAGTGGATTTCAGGATTACCCGCAGGCAATGCACGTATGCAGGAAATAGCCAGCGCGATTCAGCAAGGGGCAGCAGCTTACCTCGCCCGTCAATACAAAACCATCACTATCGTTGGCATCATTTTAGCCATCTTAATTGGTATTTTTCTTAACATCACCACAGCACTTGGCTTTGTAGTAGGGGCTGTTCTATCTGGCGCCTGCGGCTTTATTGGCATGAACGTGTCGGTAAAGGCCAATGTGCGTACAGCGCAGGCCGCCACCAATGGCATAGTCCCCGCACTGGATGTTGCATTTAAAGGTGGTGCTATTACAGGCATGCTGGTGGTAGGCCTAGGTCTATTAGGCGTTGCAGGTTTTTACTGGTTTTTAGGGGGTGAAGCTGCAACGGATTTAAATCCACTGATTGGCTTGGCATTTGGCTCTTCTCTTATCTCAATTTTTGCAAGATTGGGCGGGGGCATTTTCACTAAGGGTGCAGACGTTGGTGCAGACTTGGTCGGCAAGGTTGAAGCTGGTATTCCTGAGGATGACCCCCGCAACCCTGCGGTCATTGCCGACAATGTGGGTGACAACGTAGGTGACTGTGCCGGCATGGCAGCTGACCTGTTTGAAACTTATGCCGTCACCTTGATTGCGACTATGGTGCTGGGCGGCCTGCTAATTACCTCAGCAGGTGCGAACGGTGTTATCTACCCATTAATGCTGGGGGCGGCATCAATTGTTGCTTCCATCATTGGCTGTTTTTTTGTAAAAGCCTCCCCTGGCATGAAAAACGTAATGCCTGCGCTTTATAAAGGTTTGGCTGTGGCAGGTGTGCTATCGCTGGGTGCCTTCTACTTTGTAACAACAAAGATGTTTCCGGAAGGTCTAATGGCTGGTGATTTAGCAATTTCAGCCAACCAGTTATTCGGCGCATGTGCGGTAGGGCTCGTGCTAACCGCAGCGCTGGTGTGGATTACTGAATATTACACTGGCACCGATTACGCGCCCGTTAGACACGTTGCACAAGCCTCCACCACAGGGCATGCCACCAACATTATTGCTGGTATCGGCATCTCGATGAAATCTACTGCATGGCCAGTATTATCAGTCTGTTTGGCGATTTGGACAGCTTATCATTTAGGCGGCTTATACGGCATTGCTATTGCAGCCACCTCCATGCTAAGCATGGCAGGTATCGTAGTAGCACTGGATGCATACGGCCCCATTACCGATAATGCAGGCGGTATTGCCGAAATGGCAGAACTCCCCAGTAGCGTCCGCGATGTCACTGACCCACTGGATGCCGTTGGCAACACAACCAAAGCAGTCACCAAAGGCTACGCGATTGGCTCAGCTGGCCTTGCCGCATTGGTACTGTTTGCTGACTACACGCACAAACTCGAAGGCGCAGGCATTGACGTGAAGTTTGATTTAAGTGACCCCATGGTAATCATTGGCTTATTTATCGGCGGCTTGATTCCATTCCTGTTCGCATCCATGGCGATGGAAGCAGTTGGTCGCGCAGCTGGCAGCGTAGTGGAAGAGGTGCGCCGTCAGTTCCGCGAAATCAAAGGCATTATGGAAGGCACCGCCAAACCAGAATATGGCAAAGCGGTCGATATGCTCACCACCGCTGCCATTAAGGAAATGATGATTCCATCACTCCTGCCAGTGGCTGTTCCAGTGGCGGTTGGTTTGTTATTGGGTCCTGTTGCATTAGGTGGTTTACTGATGGGAACGATTGTAACCGGCCTGTTTGTTGCTATTTCCATGTGTACCGGGGGTGGCGCTTGGGATAATGCCAAAAAATATATTGAAGACGGCAATCACGGCGGCAAAGGCTCTGATGCTCACAAAGCAGCGGTGACCGGCGATACCGTTGGTGACCCGTACAAAGACACAGCGGGCCCTGCAGTGAACCCTTTGATTAAAATCATCAACATCGTGGCATTATTAATTGTGCCTCTGTTATAAATTAAGACTCACTTTACCAACAGCAAAGGCGACCGAGGTCGCCTTTGCTGTTTTATTAAAATATCTAGACTTTAGGTAACAACAAATCCTCAAGAAAAAATGCCGACAAGGAAGAGCGGCCCGAGAGTCCAGCTTTTCGATAAAGCGACCTTGCCTGCTCACGAACAGTTCGCTCACTGGCCATACGAACATTTGCAATCTCTTGATGACTCAATCCTTTCAGCAGCAGCATTCCTACCTCAGCTTCTGCATTGGTTAGCTGCCAGCGAGCGAACTGCTTTTGTATCTCAGAAGCCAGACCTGCAATCAGTTCCCGACTCTCTTCACGCCATCGCACAGCCTCCCGCTGAGCTACCGCAAGATCTGTTTGCAGTGTGAGCAGCGCGCCTTGCGTTGCCTGATGATAATAGCGTCCGAATAAACCTAAACCAATCATGGCCATGATCAAAACCAATACCTCAATAACGATATGACTCCATTCAATACCATCGCCATAATCACCTAATATATCGACAGCAATAAACGCAAAAATAATTGCATAAAGCATCATCGCAATTTTAATCAGCTGCTGACTTTGCATCCCTTCCAATACTTCCAGGTCATCTGACATATTGCATTAACTCCCATCTATAAATGGCACATGCGTCAAATGACGAATTGCCAGGCAATTAGGTTGAGTGGATGATGGACATCACCCGCTCTGATGATTTCATCATAGCGATTGTATCGCACCATAGCTGCAATCATTGCATAAGGAGATTAAAAATGAGCACGCGTTCAGATTCAAACACAAACGATTTAACAAAGACGGTTAAGGTATGGGACCCTTTAGTCAGGATTGGTCACTGGACTTTAGTCATTGCATTTTTTACTGCCTATTTCACTGAGGATGACTTCATGACGCAGCACACATGGGCCGGGTACATTGTAGGATCAATCGTACTGTTGAGAATAGTGTGGGGATTTATTGGCAGCAAACATGCAAAATTCAGTGATTTTATTTACAGTCCTAAGGCGGTGTTCAATTACCTTATCGGTTTGCTCAAGCGCAAACCACAGCACTATGTAGGTCACAATCCAGCTGGTGGAGCGATGGTCATGGCGCTTCTACTGAGCTTATCAGCGACCGTATTTACTGGTCTAACACTTTATGCTGTAGAAGAAAATGCAGGGCCATTTGCTGGCATTGTGTCCACTAGCGAACCATCTGCTACTCCCATTGCTATCGTCTCTTCTGCCTACGCTGATGATGATAAAGATAAAGGTGCCATGGGCGTGAACAAAGACAGTGGAGAGTTTTGGGAAGATTTACATGAGTTTTTTGCCAACCTTACCTTATTACTAGTTGCCTTGCATGTAAGCGGTGTATTACTGTCGAGTTATATTGATAAAGAAAATCTGATTAAAGGCATGATGACCGGCCGCAAAACTATTCCAAAAGAGATGGAATCAAATGACGAGTAAGCTACAATACTAGTACATTACACAATCACGGGCTTGTTATCTCAAGCCCGTTTCATTAAGGCTAACTATTTTGAGACATTCTGAATTTCATCGCGTACATCACATTGGCTGGTTGCGTGCCGCAGTTCTAGGCGCTAATGATGGTATCGTATCCACTGCCAGCCTATTGATTGGGGTTGCCTCAGCAGGCGCGACACACGATTCGATACTCATCACTGGGATTGCAGGACTCGTTTCAGGGGCAATGTCGATGGCTGCCGGCGAGTATGTTTCTGTCAGCTCTCAAGCTGATACTGAGGCAGCTGACATCGCACGCGAAACGCAGGAGTTAGCTACGCAACCGGAACACGAACTGGAAGAATTAACAGGCATCTATATCGGACGAGGGTTAACGGCAGATTTGGCACATCAAGTCGCAGTACAGCTCACAAAGCATGATGCACTAGCTGCCCATGCAAGAGACGAATTAGGCATCATAGAAACAATGAATGCGCGCCCCGTTCAAGCAGCGCTTGCTTCAGCAGGAACATTTGCCGTAGGGGCAGCGCTACCGCTATTAGTAACTTTTTTTTCTTCCAATGCTTCCACAGTGCCTTACGTGGCCGGTTCGTCACTCGCCTTTTTAGCGCTATTAGGTGGCCTTGCTGCAAAAGCTGGGGGGGCAGACCCATGGTCGGGGGCTACGCGTGTTGCCTTCTGGGGAGCACTAGCCATGATCGCAACGGCAGTGGTTGGCAGTTTATTTGGCGTCATAGCCGCATAGAGTCCAAGACACATTAAAACCCCGCTTAGCGGGTTTTTATGTGTCTATTATTTAGCAGATTAAAACGCTGGCTTCACTTTTGCGTTATTGAAATTCGTTACACCATCCAGAATTTCTTTCTTTGCCTGATCTATATCGCCCCAGCCATTAATCTTCACCCATTTGCCTTTGTCCAGATCTTTGTAATGCTCAAAGAAATGCGCAATCATATTCAAACGCCATTCAGATACGTCATTGTGTGATTTCAGATGCCCATACAAGCCACATACCTTCTCCACCGGCACAGCCAGCACTTTTGCGTCCAAGCCTGCCTCATCTTCCATCAGCAGCACGCCTAGTGGACGGCAGCGCACAACCACGCCGGGAATCAAGGCAACAGGCGTCATGACCAATACATCAACAGGGTCGCCATCATCAGCGAGTGTATGTGGCACATAGCCATAGTTGGTTGGATATTGCATCGCAGTCCCCATGAAGCGGTCGACAAAAATCGCGCCGCTTTCTTTATCTACTTCATATTTTACGGGGTCACCCTGCATCGGGATTTCGATGATGACGTTAAAATCATTCGGGACATCTTTACCGGTTGGCACTTGGTTCAATGACATTATTTATTCCTAATATAAATTTACTAATTGAATGAACAGTTAATTTTGAGGCGCAATTATAGCAAGCCCGCAATAAAGTTTTCGTAACGACTTGTAACTAATTTACCTGATGCATCTGGTGAACCTGCTCGCGGCAGCTTTGGACAAGCGCTTTCGGTATGAATAATAAAGCCAGATACAACAAAACGGGAATAATGACCACGTCATCCAGTTGACCAATCACGGGAATAAAGTCAGGGATCAAATCAAAAGGTAATAGCAGGTAACCTACCGCTAATCCTAAAAAACACTTGGCAATCCAAGGCGTTTCAGGGTGTTTCAAAACCAACCGATAAACGTCGAACTCTTTTTTGAGCTGTATAGTAAGCGCTTTCAGTTTATCTAACACAATAGCCTAATGCCTTAAAAACTTAGTCAATGCGCAGAGGTTGTCCTGTCAGACGCTCGAATGCTTCCATGTATTTCTCACTGGTTTTAGCTGCCACATCATCTGGCAATGCTGGTGCTGGTGGCGTTTTATTCCAGCCACTGGCCTCCAGCCAGTCACGCACGTATTGCTTGTCGTAACTGGGAGGATTTTTACCGACAACATAACGCTCTGCAGGCCAGAAACGTGAAGAATCTGGGGTTAAAACTTCGTCCATGACATGTAGCACACCATGCTCATCTAAACCAAACTCAAATTTAGTGTCTGCAATGATAATACCGCGAGTAAGCGCATACTCTGCAGCCTGCGTATATAGCGCAATCGCCACTTCTGCAACCTGTGTCGCCAAATCTTTACCGATGAGCACCTCTACCTGTGCAATGCTGATATTTTCATCATGCTCGCCTACCGCCGCCTTGCTTGATGGCGTAAATAAGGGGACTGGCAGCTTAGAGGCCTCCTGCAACCCTGCTGGTAATGGAATCTCACATACCGTACCTTTGGCTTTATATTCTTTCCAACCACTGCCTACCAAGTACCCACGCACAATCGCCTCAATTGGCAAGGCCTTGAGTTTTTTAACCACGACGGAGCGATTAGCCAATTGTACTTTTTCGGCAGCATCTGCCACTACACTGGCAGGGTCTATGCCAGTCAGATGATTTGGCACGACACCTTTTAACTTCTCAAACCAGAAATTAGCCATCTGGGTGAGCATTGCGCCCTTATTGGCAATGCCAGTTGGCAATATCACGTCAAATGCAGACAGTCTATCGGTACTTACCAGCAGCATGGTATTGGCATCAATATCATAAATATCGCGCACTTTACCTTGATGGATTTTTTTTAAACTTTTAATGCTGGTTTCTAATAGCGGATTATTCATGAGTATTTGCAAGTATTAAAGTTGTGATTGATGTCCATTAAATCCAGCGAAACATGCGGATAAGTGCTTATTATAACGCGCTTATCCGCATGCAGTACCAAGCTAAACTAACTTGGCCTGTTTTCACCAATTTTAATAATTTTCATGGTATTGGTTCCACCTGGATGCCCGATTGGCTCACCAAAGGTCAGTATCACTAGGTCTCCATGGCTCACCACCTGCTGCTTCAATAACACTTGCTCCATCTCAAGCAATATCTCATCCTTGTTTTTGCTTTCCTGCTCAATGGGGAACGGATACACGCCACGGTGCAAAGTGAGTTTTCTGCGTGCGAACTTATCGGGCGACAGCGCATAAATTGGCACCTCAGCATCCGCGCGGGACAGCCACTGCGCTGCATTGCCTGATTGCGTGAGCGCCGCAATCGCTTTGATTTTAAGATGATGCGCCGTATAAATTGACGCCGCCGCGATCGCCTCGTCGGTTTTGATGAATACCTGATTTAATTTTTCATCATGATGATAGCTTAAATATTCTTTTTCAGCTTCTAACACCACGCGATGCACAGCTTCTACTGTTTCCAGTGGATAATGGCCTGCCGCAGTTTCTGCTGAAAGCATCACGGCATCAGTGCCATCTAATACAGCATTTGCAACATCAGACACCTCAGCACGCGTGGGAATCGGGCTGGTAATCATAGACTCCATCATCTGTGTTGCCGTAATCACCAGTTTATTCTGCGCGCGCGCCATACGAATCATGCGCTTCTGCAAACCAGGCACAGCAGCATCACCTACCTCAACGCCCAAGTCGCCACGTGCAACCATAATCGCATCCGACGCCTCAATAATCGCCCCCAACTCGCTGATTGCCTCTGCCCGCTCAATTTTGGCGATGATACTTGCAGTGCCACCTGCTTTTTTCACCAAGGTGCGCGCCAGCTCTATGTCCAGCGCGCATTTCGGAAATGAAACTGCAATATAATCCGCCTCCAGGGCGACCGCGGTTTTGATATCTGCACGGTCCTTTTTAGTGAGCGCTTCAGCCGACAAACCACCTCCCTGACGGTTAATTCCCTTGTTGTTGGATAGCACACCACCATTTAATACCACACAATGAATCTGGTTGCCTTTAATGCGATCAACCTCCATTGTGATGCGGCCATCATCCAGCAGCAGAATGTCATTCGCTTTCACTTCACTTGGCAGTGTTCTGTAATCCAAGCCTACATGATACTGATTGCCTAACTCACAATCCGCATCCAGTATAAAAATATCGCCTGTTCTCAGTGTGATCTTGCCCAGCTCAAATTTACCAATTCGAATCTTAGGCCCTTGCAAATCGCACAACACCCCCACAGGCCGACCCAGTTTTGCCGCAATATTACGTACAATTTCAGCCCGCTGAATGTGATCCTCAGCTGTGCCGTGTGAGAAATTCAAACGCACAACATTCACACCTGCCATAATCATGCGGGCGAGCATTTCTTCACTCGTAGAGGAGGGCCCTAAGGTTGCTACAATTTTTGTTTTACGTAATGTCAAACTATTTACCTAATTTCTTTATTGAACTAATCAAAACAAAAAATGGGGCTGTAAGCCCCATTTTAAAGTACTCAAAGTTGGGGGCTAACCACCTTTTGCACGCTGTTCCAAAATCTCAACCGCGGGTAATTTCTTGCCTTCTAGAAATTCCAGAAATGCACCGCCTGCCGTTGAAATATAATCTACTTTATCTTCAATGCCATATTTTTGAATAGCCGCAATCGTGTCACCACCGCCTGCCAAGGTAAATGCCTTGGTATTGGCAATTGCATTGGCTATGGTTTTTGTTCCCTCGCCAAACTGGTCAAATTCAAACACCCCCACTGGGCCATTCCAGACAACAGTGCCTGCGTTTTTAATGATCTCTGCTAATTCATTAGCAGATTCCGCGCCAATATCGAAAATCATATCGTCTGAGGCCACAGAAGCCACGTCTTTCTTGACGGCAGGCTCATTCGCATCAAACTTTTTACCACAGACCACATCTACAGCAATCGGTACCGCTGCGCCTCTTTGGGACATTTTGTCCATTAAGGTGCGTGCTACTGGTACCAGATCATCTTCGCACAGCGACTTACCCACCTCAAAACCAGCCGCCTTGAGGAAAGTATTGGCTATGCCGCCGCCCACCACCATCTGATCGACCTTCTCAGACAGACTCTCCAGCACGGTAAGTTTGGTAGAGACCTTGCTACCACCCACAATCGCCACCATCGGGCGTGTTGGATTGAGTAGTGCTTTAGTCAGCGCTTCTAGCTCATTCACCAGTAAAATACCCGCCGCCGCAACTGGTGCGAATTTTGCCACGCCATGTGTGCTGGCTTCGGCACGATGCGCAGTACCAAATGCATCCATCACAAAGATATCACACAACTTGGCATATTTTTGTGACAACGCATCAACACTTTTCTTTTCGCCTTTGTTAAAACGGCAGTTTTCCAACACAACCAGCTCACCAGCAGCGACATCAAAACCGCCCTCCACCCAGTCTTTAACCAAACGTACTGGTTTCGACAGTTTTTGCGCAATCACATTCACCACAGGCTGGAGCGAGTTCTCTTCTGAATACACGCCCTCTTCTGGGCGACCAAGGTGCGATGTCACCATCACTTTGGCACCTGCTTTCATGGCAAACTCGATTGTTGCCATTGACGCGGTTATGCGTGCGTCAGAAGTCACTTTACCGTCCGCAACTGGCACGTTGAGGTCAGCACGAATCAATACGCGTTGACCGTTTAAGTCCAAATCAGTCATTTTAATGACATTCATCGCAATCTCCTTATTTTACTGCCATCATTGCTACGGCATTATCCAACATACGGCAGCTAAAGCCCCACTCGTTGTCATACCATGCGCACACCTTAACCAACATGCCGTCTTTAGTCACTTTGGTCAAAGTTGCATCAAAGTTTGATGAGAAGCTAGTGTGGTTGTAATCTATAGAAACCAGGGGCGCCTCATTGTAAGACAAGATACCTTTAAGCGCACCAGTGCTGGCAGCCTCATGCATGATGTGATTGACTTCTTCTTTTGTGGTGGGGCGGGAAGGTGTAAATGTTAAGTCAACAATAGACACATTAAGTGTAGGTACACGGATCGCAAAACCATCCAGCTTGCCGTTCAATTCTGGCAATACCAAGCCCACTGCTGCTGCTGCACCCGTTTTGGTCGGGATGAGTGAGGTCACCGCAGAACGCGCACGTCGCATGTCAGCATGGTGAGAGTCTGTCAGCACCTGATCATTGGTAAACGAGTGTATGGTATTCATCAAACCATTCACTATGCCTATATGCTCATGTAGTGGCTTAACCATTGGCGCCAAGCCGTTGGTCGTGCATGAGGCATTGGAGATCACGGTATGTTGCGCGTTGATAACGCTATGGTTCACGCCATATACCACGGTTGCATCCACATCTTTGTCACCGGGTGCGGATAGCAACACTTTTTTAGCACCCGCATCTATGTGCGCCTGCGCTTTAGCTTTGCTGTTAAATGCACCTGTACACTCCAGCACAACGTCAATTCCCAGATCGCGCCATGGCAATTCTGCTGGATTTCGATTAGCGTAAGTTTTAATCTTATGACTACCAATAATCATATCATCACCATCCACACCCACATCGAATGGAAAGCGACCATGCGCACTATCATAGCGCGTTAAGTGCGCATTGCTTTCTGCATCGCAACCTACGCTGTTAATTGCAATAATCTCAATATCTTTACGACCTTGCTCATATAGAGCGCGTAAGACCATGCGCCCAATACGACCATAACCATTAATTGCTACACGAATTGCCATGATAATTCCCAAACTTTCTCAATTAGCTTAAATCCAGATTTCCCATTATTAGGTAATTTCACATCTGCTTGAATGTCAACTTTTCCCACACTACGTCTTTTTTACGCTAATTTGATGTCAATAAAATGACTACTCCCCATCAAGTTAGCTCAAAATTCCATCAAACTTTACCGCTTGCCATCTCTATCAATAAAAAGCCTAAGTTAAAGCTACCCTAGCGATTAATCGCTTAAGTCAAATTCAACTTAAATTACCAAAAAACCAGCGCTATAAAAAAATTAAGGCACCCCATGATTGAGGTGCCTCATTTAACTAGCCGACTAGGCCTAAAAAATCTTAAAACTAGTCAGCACAGGTGAATTAAAGCACCGATTTAACTGTTGCTACAACATTTTCAACTGTGAAACCGAACTCTTTCATCAATACACCACCTGGCGCTGACTCACCGAATGTATCGATACCGACTACTGCACCTTCAAGACCCACATATTTGCGCCAGAAGTCTGGATGCGCAGCTTCAACCGCCACACGTTTAACACCTGGAGTCAATACGCTATCACGGTAAGCTTTATCTTGACGGTCAAACACGTTAGTTGATGGCATTGAAACCACACGCACTTTAGTACCTGCCGCATTCAATTCAGCCGCTGCTTTAATCGCTAAATCAAGCTCAGAACCGTTAGCGATGATGATTACGTCTGCTTTACCTGCAACGTCTGAAAATACATAACCACCCTTACGGATCAAGTCAAAGTGCGCTGCGTCATGTTTAACACCAGGCACGTTTTGACGTGACAACACCAAGCTTGAAGGGCCATCAGTACGCTCTACAGCTGCAACCCAAGCCACTGCTGTTTCTGTTGAATCAGCTGGACGCCATACATCCATACGTGGGATGTAACGCAAGCCAGATGTGTTTTCAACTGGTTGGTGTGTAGGACCATCTTCACCTTGACCGATAGAGTCATGGGTCAATACAGCGATGGTGCGTTGTTTCATTAATGCAGCCATACGCAATGCACTCTTCGCGTAGTCTGAGAACATGTGGAATGTACCGCCGAATGGCAACAAGCCACCGTGCAATGCCATACCGTTCATGATTGCGAACATACCAAATTCACGTACACCGTAAGAGATGTAGTTACCTGGTTTTTTACCATCAACGTGTGTGAAGCTGCTGCATGAAGTCAGGTTTGAACCTGTCAAGTCAGCTGAGCCACCCAAGAACTCTGGCAGTGCTGGTGCTAATGCAGCAATCACGTTTTGTGATGCCTTACGTGTAGCAATTGTTTCTGCTTTTTCGTTAGTTGCAGCAATCATTGCATCTGAAACTTGTTTCCAGTTAGCTGGCAATTCACCTGCCATACGGCGTTTGAATTCTGCTGCTTCTGCTGGGAATGCTTTTGCATACGCATCAAATTTAGCATTCCAATCAGCTTCCAGTTTAGCGCCTTTCGTTTTTTGATCCCAACCAGCATAAACATCTTCTGGAATCACGAATGGAGCGTGTGGCCAGCCGATGGCTTCACGTGTTGCAGCAACTTCAGCATCACCTAATGCAGAACCGTGGCAGTCATGGCTACCTGATTTGTTTGGTGAACCTTTACCAATGATTGTTTTACAGCAGATCAATGATGGTTTATCTGTCACTGCTTTAGCTGCTTTGATAGCTGCATCGATCGCATTAGAGTCATGACCATCAACTGATTGAACATGCCAGCCGTATGATTCAAAACGTTTAGCAGTGTCATCTGTGTACCAGCCTTCAATGTGACCATCGATAGAGATACCGTTGTCGTCCCAGAAAGCAACCAATTTACCCAAGCCCCATGTCCCAGCCAAAGCAGCCGCTTCGTGTGATACACCTTCCATCATACAGCCGTCACCTAAGAAGCAGTATGTGTAGTGGTCAACAATGTCGTGACCTGGTTTGTTGAATTGGTTAGCCAATAACTTTTCCGCCATCGCAAAACCAACTGCGTTAGTGATACCTTGGCCTAATGGACCTGTCGTTGTTTCGACGCCTGGGGCATAACCGTACTCTGGGTGACCCGCGCAACGTGAGTGCAATTGACGGAATGACTTGATGTCATCTATATTTAAATCGTAACCAGTCAAGTGTAACAATGAGTAGATCAACATTGAGCCGTGGCCGTTAGAGAGCACAAAGCGGTCACGATCAGCCCAGTTTGGATTAGTTGGGTTGTGACGCATATTGTGGTTCCACAATACTTCTGCGATTTCAGCCATACCCATAGGCGCGCCTGGGTGGCCAGAGTTAGCTTTTTGCACTGCATCCATAGATAACGCACGAATAGCGTTACATAGGTCGTTACGAGTTGCCATTGTTTTCTCCCTAATGATTAGAACTTGAGGACTTATAAAGATAGCGCC
>JAQTXW010000005.1 GCA_028688575.1 Methylotenera sp.
CCAAAAATTTATTGTCTGTGACAGGCGTAACCCTTGCACATGCCTATATAGTTAACGCAAGTATCTATGACAAAATCATCGGTGAAGCACCTAAGGCTGGTATGACGATAGACGACTTTTATACTAAGTCACTTCAAAAAGAAATTAAAACTTTGTTAGTTAATCCGCCAGTCGCTTTTCAGCGTCCTGAAGATGTTAGTGATATTAGTCAGGTAGCCAGGCGAAGAAAGTACAATCTAACGCATTTAACCCGAGCGCTGAAGCGTTTTTATGCACGCGTTAGATACTCGTAAGTCTGTAGCTCACACTTTACCTTTTAGTAATGATTTATTGGGCATGGTGAATTTGATGGTGCTTAGCATTGCCATTGTTCACGGAATCTTTAGGAACCTAATTGCAGTTAATTTTAAAAAAATATAAATCCATTGTGTTTGATTGCGATGGCGTGGTGCTAAATTCTAATGTGGTTAAAACGGAAGCTTACTTTCGCACAGCTAAGAACCTAGGCGCAACAGATGCACAGGCGCAAGCCCTGGTAGATTATCACGTTAAGTTAGGAGGTATTTCACGTTACCACAAGTTTGAATGGTATTTGCGTGAAGTGATAAATGAGCCAGTGACTGAACAAGCGGTTCAAGCGTTATTAGACGAATTTGCAGGCGAATTAGAAGTTGGTTTAATGGAGTGTGCCGTAGCAGAGGGTTTAGTGGATTTGCGAAGTGCAACGCCACAAGCTAACTGGATGATACTTTCTGGTGGCGACCAGCAAGAGATTCGTGCGTTATTTGCCAAACGCGATTTAGCCAAATATTTTGATGGTGGATTATTTGGTAGCCCAGATAACAAAGATACAGTACTATCCCGTGAAAAATTGAATGGCAATTTACAGTTGCCAGCACTATTTATTGGCGACAGTAAATACGACTTTGAGGCTGCAACACGTGCGGGTTTAGATTTTGTATTTTTGAGTGATTGGACTGAAGTGGCTGATTGGCAAGATTATTGCCAAAAAAATCACATACATGTGTGTTCAAATGTTAATCAGCTTAATAGCTACGCGTAAAAATGTAAGATGAGTTTAGTTTATTTCGCCATGAATTTTAGTGTAAATATGCCGAGCAAGTTCAAAGTCCTCATGGTAATCGATATCAACTACCATATTGTCAGAAGCAAATAAATAAGGGTTGACACCGATATGGTAGTTGAAGCGATTTACGGTCTCGCGTTTGAGGATAAATAGACTCCATAGCACCGAGTAAAGCTTAGGCAGGTCTTGCGAAACTTTGTGCCAATAGCCAAAACTATAATTGACAGGGTTGCCTTTCTCATCCAGCAGATGACCTTTAAAAGGTTTTACTGCAACTAATGAGTCGTAATCATCCCTGACTTTATTCCATACTTCCAAGGCTTCTTTGAATTGATTAAACAGTGGTGAAGTTACTTGAATCCACATAATGTCATCATCACCAGGAAGCGGTTCGGTGAGGGCTTTGACAAGGTCTGGCTGGTAGATCTTGTTTCCCGTAAGTGATTGATCTCTCAACATAAAATGAAAGCCATATTTTTCACATAGTGGCCTTACTTTTTCTTCATTTTCTGAGGACACATAAACATTGTCTGCCGTTTCAAACTCCAGTATTTGTTTTGCTTTGATGTCAAAAAGCGAATCGTTATTGTAAAAAGGACGAATATTTTTTAAGGGAATACGGGTTGAGCAGGTTTGTAATGGGATGATGATTTTCATATGATTAATGACTGTAATTAGGGTTATTTTATTTATTGTGTTGCCTTAGATGCTAACTGCAGCGCTTCTTCCATAGTAATTTTAGAAATAATCTCATGTGGTAGTGTGCTATCTTTGGATAGATTATAAACCTTAAATCCTTCTATCAGGCTAGCGCGTTTTACTTGCTCGAAACAAACGCGAATGTGGGGCTCATAATCGCGCATGAAATCGGGTGTTTTATTGTGATTATCTGCATAAAAATGTTTTTTACCTGTACCACCAAGATCCATGCCAACAATAAATACTTGTTGGTAACCTAGTGCAACAGCGAGTTGTGTAGCCCAGGTTGCGACTGTTTTTCCAGAAAATAGTCCTTGAGCCAGATTTGAGCTAAAGCCTACAGATCTGCATAGTTGAGGTAAAGTTTCATCGATATAAATTTTGGTATCTTTCTTAAACAACTCAATACATTGGGCTTTGCTTGGGCGAGGCACGTTAAACTTACGTGAGATTGATTCAATTAAATAAATATTGCCATTGTTGAATAAGGTAGGGTCTCGTTCGCAGATTCTGGATAGACCATCGTAGGAAAAAAAACAATGGGCGCCTGATTGAATGGACGCCTCAACACACGCCCATTGTGTATCAAAAATACGGTGGTCAACAATAATACAGTGCGTGGGCTTGATTGATGCCTCGTTAAACTTTTTAATAGCACAGTTAAGACTAATTGTATCGAACCCATCCATCATTTTGAGATTCACTGCTGCCAAGGAAGGGCCTGATGCAATGATAAAGCAGCTATTTTTAAAGCTGTTTTGTAATTGGTGTGCGTAGGGAATGGTTGCTACGGGCTGATGATTCCATTGCACAACGCAGGATGTGCTGCCATGTTGTAGATTGAAATTTGGATGACAGTTGTATTGATGCTTGAGGTTGTCGCCTAATTTTAGGCGTCTGTAAATGGTACGTAATTTTTCAAACATATTATCTCAACTTAACTCGCTGTATCCTGGCATAGCACCAAAACCTGATTGCCTGACTTATTGGCAAATCTTTTGACTTCTCGATAATCAGGAATGGATAATATTTGCTTCAATTTTTCTTGCTCATCGGCTTCTGCCCGCAGGACCAGGCATTTGTATGGTTTTGATTCGATTTTAATATGTTCTAGCAGTAAGGGAATGTGAGTGTCACCCTCTCTGCCTGCCCAGGGTGCGTCAGCGTAGTATCTCAAGCGAGCATTGTCATAATAAATCGTGCCGCCACCATGCGCATGCTGTTTTGCCCATGCCACCGCTTGTTGTTCGTAATTGTAACCTTCCCGTTTGTTTGCAAGGTTCTTGATAAGCCCTGCACCCATCAGCACAACCGTCAATATAAGCAAAATTAACTGCCATTTTGTTCTTGTTGGTTCGTGTTGTGTTGCGCGAATAACTGATGCTGCATAAAAGGCCGCAAATATCATCATTAAAAATCCAAAAGCAATGACATACCTGCTTGAGAGTACAAAACTACGAAAAATAATCACGGACGCATTAAGTATGGCGATGGCGCACGCTGCCAGTAGCACCTTTTGCACATCGGGGGTGAGTAATGTCAATAAACGGCTTCTGGCTGCTATGATTAATAGGCTGGTTAAGCCGCCAGCGACTTTAAAGCATTTGATCGCAATTACACTGATTAAAGTGATCGAGAGTCCAAGAGTAGCGTAGTCATCCAGAAACTTACCTAAGATCTGATTACCATACATCGCGGACTTTTGAGTAAAACTACTGTTGATAACGCCTGAGTCATCAACAGTAAAGAGCGAAGCTATTTCATTCAGGCGACCTAGGTGAGATGCATTCAAGTGGTTTGTCAGAAAAAATGCAATGATCAGTCCTGTGAATAAAATCAAGTGTAGTAGGTTGGTTTTAATGAGATGAACCAAGTTGGCCTTGAAAGAAGAGGACTGAGTAAGCAAAATAAAGGGTAGGAAGAACGCGTAGGCAAGGCCTTCTATACGGAATAAAGTGGCGATGATGCTGCTGATTTGCCAGAGTAGGGCGTCCTGCAAACGGTAGTCGCGTGAATAGCGAATAAAAAATACCAGACTCGCCAGAAAAAAGGCCCAGAAACCCTGATCGCGTAAGAGCATGGCGAACACGTCACCTGTAATGTATGTGCTGCTAAAAAAAAGCAGCCCCCCGCAAAGTATGGTGAGTTTGTCGCCACCCGCCAATTGAATCAGCTTTGATAAGCAAAATACGGTAATGCAGTAAAAGCCAACCGCTAATATTTGTGCTGACAAATGCAGGTTAAAATTACTGATTAGATGTAAGGTGGAAATAAGTAAAGGATAAAAAGACCAGGAATATAACTCAAATCCTAGGCGCCACTCCCCTGCACTGAAGCGTTTTGCAACCTCAAAATAAAGCGTGGAATCATCATTAATCCAGCCGTGCTGTATATACATGACACGCCATGCAATCAGGCCTGCAATGAGGGTGAGTAGCCAAATAGCTTTGTTTTCAGTCAGATTTAATAAATACTTTTTCATAATAAGGTTTAGTTACTTGGTCATTACATGTAAGGTAATCACTTGTGGCGTGATGTTTTTAAGACAGGCTAAATGCTGTTGCGTATCGTTAAAGCGACACGTTCTGCTAAAGCAAGGACTACAATCCAGCGCTAAATACGCAATGACTGCATTCGGATGCATGGGCGGGGTGTGATAAGGGTCACTTGAACCGAAAATGGCAATCAGATTTTTATCAAGTGCTGCTGCAACATGCATTAGACCAGAGTCGTTACTGATCACCGTGTCACAAAGTGCCATTAAATCAATAGCTTCGGCAAGTTTTGTTTTACCGCCAAAGTCTACGCTACGGTTTTGAGTGAGTTGATTGATGTGCGAGGTGACGGAAACATCTTTATCTGAACCAAATATAAATACCTGCCAACCCTTATCTAAGGCAGCATTGGCTACTTCTGCGTAGTGTTCAGCAGGCCAGCGCTTGGCTTCTCCATACTCGGCACCAGGGCACAGGCCAAGTATTTTTGATTGGGGTGCAGATATGCCCAGATTTTCAAGTATCGCCAGCGCATTATTTTTATCAGCAATGAGCGCAGGGTTGGCAATCTTAGGTAAATCGGTATGCCTAGGCAAACCTAAATTTACAAAACGCTCTACGGTCTTTTTGAGCAGGCTTTTATCCAGTGTGCGTACATCGTTAATCAGTCCGTAACGTATTTCTCCCAAGTAACTGGTGCGCTGCTTAATGCCAGCTGCCCATGGTAGCAGAGCAGATTTGAACGAGTTGGTGAGAATGATGGCTTGGGTGTAACCTTCATTTTTTAGACTTTTGCCAAATTGGAGGCGCTTCCAAAAGGCGAGCTCACCGTGCTTAAAGGGGAGTGCTATTTTTTCTGAGACCTCTGGCATGCGCTCTAGTAGTGGTAGTGTCCATGCAGGCGCTGCTACATCAATGATGCAGTTTGGTTTGCTGACTTTGAGTGTTTTAAATAAGCTTTGCGCTAACACCATGTCACCGACCCATGATGGCCCTAAAATCAATATTTTTTCTTGATTAGACATGGTGGAAAACGCTGGTTGCAGGCGCACAATTTATTGCGCGATTGGATAGGTTATTTGCGCAATAAATTGCGCGCCTACATAAGGATTTAACTCGCAATTTTGTTTAAAATTCCAGTTGTGCTACGTCCTGCAACTAAATCAATTAAAGCTATTTCGCCGCCCCACGACTCAACTTCTTTTCCGCCAACCACTTGGTCTGCAGTGTAATCACTGCCTTTGGCGATGATGTTGGGCTTTATCGCGTTGATTAAGTTTAACGGTGTATCTTCATCAAATAGAATCACGGCATCAACCGACTCAAGCGCTGCAAGCACGCGTGCGCGGTCGTTTTCATTCACAACTGGCCGTGTCGGCCCTTTGAGCGCACTGACAGAGCGATCGGTATTCAATCCCAGAATAAGTTTGTCGCCGCGTTTCTTTGCTGCCTCTAAATAGGTTACGTGGCCTGCGTGAAGCAAATCAAAGCAGCCATTGGTAAACACGATTTTTTGATTCGCTTTTTTCCAACGGTCTACTTTTTGCATGAGGTGCACTAGGTCGCAGACTTTATGCGCTTGCTCAGAAGATTGTTCATTGGCTAAAGCTTCAATTAAGTCATCACGGCTAATAGGCACGGTACCTACTTTACCTACGACGACACCTGCTGCGATGTTGGCAAGTTGCAATGCCTCTAATGGACTTAGTTCGTGTATTAGGCCTGCCGCAAGGGTGGCAATCACGGTGTCGCCAGCGCCTGAAACATCAAATACCTGTTTGGCCGCTGCTGGTAATAAGTGGCTGGCTTCATCGATGAGTGAAATGCCTTCTTCACCACGGGTGACCACTAAAAACGCTAGGTCTAACGTATTTTTGAGGGCTGTTGCTTGATTAATTAAGCTGGCATCATGGATAGAAACAGCACAAGCCTCTGCGGTTTCTTTTTTGTTCGGTGTAAGTGCTGTGGCACCTTTATATTTGCCGTAATCATGCCCTTTAGGGTCAACCAGCGTGGTAATGCCTTGTGCATTACACATTGTAATAATTTGCTGGCAAATATCTGTACTTAGTAAACCCTTGGCATAGTCTGACAAAATAACAACAGCGGGTTTAAGTGCAATTTCTTCAGTAATTGCGCGTATTAGTTGCGTGTTTTCATGTGTATTAAATGTGATGTTGCTTTCTTGGTCTAGTCGCATCATTTGTTGATGTCCGCCCAAAATGCGCGTTTTTGCAACTGTCGGGCGTTGGTTTGAGTGAATGATATGATGGATATTAATGTTAGTATCACGCATTAAATTGAGCAAAATGTTCGCTTCATTATCCACACCAACACAGCCAATGATATGGGTCGTAATACCAAGTAGGGATAGATTGGCGGCCACATTGGCGGCGCCACCAGCTCTATCCTGCTGTGACTTGATTAATACGACTGGAACAGGCGCTTCAGGAGAGATGCGGTTGACTTCTCCCATTAAATAGCGGTCTAGCATCACATCGCCAATGACTAGCGCATGCTTGTTTAGGTTGCCGAAGTGTTTAACCGTATCGAGAAGTTTTTGTTGAGTCATGGTGGGTGAGATTATACCTCTATCAATGTGATATTCATCTTGTGATTGCGAACCAAACAGGTGTTTAGGGTCTTTTATATGGCTAGTCTATAGCTTGATTTCAACGTATATCGTCATCCAGATGACTACGTTTTAATCAGATTCTAAAATCTCACATAGCGAATGCCCAACAAAAATGTGCGCCTCCTGAATGCGCGCAGTGACATTTGAAGGGATAATAATGTTGTAAGTACACAGGTTGTTCAGTTTGCCACCTGTGCCGCCTGTGAGCCCCACTGTGGTTGCGCCAATTGTTTTAGCGGCTTCAATGGCACTCACAACATTGGTGCTATTGCCACTGGTGGTAAGCCCAATCACCAGATCTTCAGGTCGGCATAGCGCTTCAATCTGGCGTGCAAATATGTAGTCATATCCATAGTCATTGCCAACTGAGGTAAGAATAGAAGTGTCGGTTGTCAGTGCAATGGCGGGTAAGCCTTTGCGCTCTTTTTTAAAGCGGCCAACAATTTCTGCAGCAATATGCTGGCTGTCGGCAGCGCTGCCACCGTTACCCATCAGTAAGATTTTTCCGCCGTTTTGAATGGTAGTTTGCATGGCAATGCCAACGTCACTGATTAACGGGAATAGCGGCTCAAGTGCGCTGAACATTGCCAAATGAGCAGCATGTTCATCTTTGAGATAGTCAACATACTTCATTAGCAGTATTTGTCCTCTTTTATCAAATAGTTTTGCACATAATCACGCACACCATCTTCCAAGGTATGGAATGGTTTGGTATAACCTGCGGCTACAAGCTTGCTCATTTTAGCTTCGGTGAAGTACTGATACCTGCCTTGCAAATCTTCTGGCATGTCAATAAACGTGATGTGAGGTTCGCGTTGCATGCTTTGCATCACATTGATGGCCAAGTCCTTAAAGCTGCGCGCAATTCCAGTGCCGATGTTATAAATACCATTAGCCGCTGGTTTGCTGGAAATTGCAGCGCTTAGAAAATAATTGACTACAGCTGCGGCATCTTTCACATAAACAAAATCACGCATTTGCATGCCGTCCTCAATGCCTGCTTTTGTCCCTTTAAAGAGCTTCATCGTGCCTGTTTGGCTAAATTGGTGAAAGGTGTGAAAAGCCACGCTTGCCATGCGCTCTTTGTGGTATTCATTCGGGCCATACACATTAAAGAATTTAAAACCCGCCCAACTGGGTGGGCTGGGCAAGTTGTTGCTTATCTGGCGCAATACCCATTGGTCAAAAAAGTGTTTAGAGTAACCGTAGCCATTAAGCGGGCGCAGGTGATTGATACTGGCATCGTCATAACCCAGGTTGCCGTCACCATAAGTAGCTGCTGAGCTGGCATAGAAAAAGGGTACACGGTTGTGCGCACACCAAGACCATAGGTTTTGTGAATATTGAATGTTGGTTGTGACTAATTGATTAAAATCACGCTCCGTGGTGGCGCTGATTGCCCCCATGTGAATGATGGCTTCAATGTCGGTGCGGCCTTCAAGCCAGGGGAGTAGCTGGTCTTTATCCAGGTAATGTGCATACTGGCGTTTCACAAGATTTTGCCATTGATCTTCATGTGTAATGCGGTCAACAATGGTAATGTCGTCACGCTGGTAAGCTGTATTCAGGTGCCATGCGATGATAGAACCTATCATGCCAGCACCCCCTGTAATTACTATCATGCTATCACCTTAATTTAAGCGCAAACCAACACGGGTACGTACGGTTTTAAATCTACAAAGTGTAGAGTATAACGCTTATTGATTATTGACTAAAGACGCCCCAAGCTTTGCGCTCTTAATTTTGTCAATTCAGCTTCTTTTTTGGCCTCTGTGCTATCCCACTCTGTTGAAACCCAACCTTGCAGGTTTTCTAAAGCGATATCGGTCATGGCGTGTATCCATGCGTCATTTTCGTTAAGTGCTGGAATGTAGTGATATTCACCCCCGCCATTGCTCTGAAAAATATGCTTGCCCTCTATGGCAATTTCTTCCAAGGATTCCAGGCAGTCGCTAGAAAAGCCAGGGCAAATGACATCAATGCGCCTGGTTTTAGCCTTGCCTAATGTTTCAAGCGCATTTGCCAGGTAGGGTTTTAGCCACTCCTGCTTGCCAAAACGCGATTGGAACGCAATTAAATATTCGTCTTGATGGAGTTCAAGCGCCTCTGCGAGTAACCGCCCTGTTTTGTGGCATTCGCAGTGATAAGGGTCGCCATTCATTAAATGGGCTTTAGGTACACCATGAAAGCTCATCACCAGCTTATCGGGTTTTCCGCCATTGATGCGCCAGTGGTCACGCACACTTTGTGCCAATGCCGCAATATAGGCGGGGTGGTCATGATAGTGCTTAATCGTTCGAATCGCTGGCATATTGCGTGTCTTGAGCAAGGTGCGCCATACTGCATCCAGCGCACTGGCGGTGCTGCTGGCAGCATATTGTGGATATAAGGGGAACACCAGAATGCGGTCACAGTGCTGGGCCTTGAGTTTGTCGATAGCACTCTGCATGCTGGGGTTGCCATAGCTCATGCCTAATTCAACAGCAAAAGGAGATTTGATTTTTTGCCCTAAAAAACCACGTAACAGGGTGGTTTGTTTTTTTGCATGCACCATCAATGGCGAGCCTTCTTGCGTCCAGACCGATGCATATTTTTCTGCTGATTTTTTTGGACGAATCACCAAAATAATGCAGTTAAGAATACACCACCAAATAATGCGTGGAATTTCAACGATACGGGTGTCGCTTAAGAATTGACGCAAGTATGGGCGCAGGGCTTTTGCGGTAGGGGCGTCTGGCGTGCCAAGGTTGGCTAGTAAAATACCTACTTTGAGTTGCTCGCCGTGCTGGTATGGTGGTTCTGGGTTGTAATAAGCCATTTTGCAATCTAAATAAATGTTTAGGAGTATGTTCGAGACAAGTTAATGTTGAGAAAGTGCGTTTGAGAGTAATTTTGCCGTGATGTCTACAATAGGAATCACACGCTCGTACGCCATTCTGGTGGGGCCAATCACGCCTAATGTCCCCACAATCTGGCCATCGGCTTCATAGGGTGCTGTAATCAAGCTGCATTCATCTAGAGGCAGGTAGCCGCTTTCCCCGCCGATGAAGATTTTAACGCCTTCGGCACGCTGGCTGCTGTCTAATAGCTGCAAAAGACTGGTGCGATGTTCAAAAATATCAAACAGTTTTCGCAGGCTTTGCACATTGCCAGATAAGTCGTCAACCTGCAATAAGTTGCGCTCGCCCGCAATGACAACGCCATCCGTGTTTGCCGTCTGATGACCTGTTTCCAATGCGGCTGTCATGAGTTGGTTCATTTCAGACTGCATTTTCTTGAGCTCTGCACGTAGTTTGCTCTGCACCTCATCAAAAGTTTGCCCTGAGAAATGGGTGTTGAAATAATTGCTAGCCTGCGTTAATTCAGTTGGTGAGAAAGGCTTGTCTGTCATGAGGATGCGATTTTGCACGTTGCCGTCACTGGTCACGATAATGACTAAAATTCGTTTATCCGACAGTGTCAAAAACTCCAAATGCTTAAAAGCAATTCTCTGGCGCTTGGGTGTCATGATTACACCTGCAAACTGTGTAAGCTGGGAGAGCATGTCAGCAGCGTTAGCAATGAGTTCGCTGGGGTTGGGTGAGGATAAACCACTTTTAAGTTGAGCTAGCGCACGTGCAGAAAGCGGCTGTACTGTCAGCAATGAATCGACAAACAGACGGTAGCCTTTTTGTGTGGGGATGCGTCCTGCAGAAGTATGCGGGCTGGCAACAAAGCCTGATTGCTCCAAGTCACTCATGACGTTACGGATAGTCGCTGCGCTGACATCCAAGCCCGAATGCTGCAATAGCGTGCGCGAGCCAATGGGTTGACCATCACTGATGTAATGTTCAACCAAAGTTTTAAGTAAAATTTGCGCGCGCTTATCCATAGATGACATTCCCACTTCAAATTATCAGGGAGTTGTCTGGTTTAGGCAATGCTATTGTGTACTTGTTTTTGTTTCTTTTTTCTTGAAGAACTTACTTAAATCCTGCACCAGTTGCATCATGGCTGCCTGTTTTTTCTGTAATACAGCGCTATGTTCTTCTTTGCTCAAAGGGGTGTCATCACCACGGCTTGCCTGCATCAGCATAAAGCTTTTGCCATTGACTGGCTGGGTGATTTTTACATCGTCATCAACATAGGCAATTTTATCCCAGTCAGAAATATAGGTGTGAGTACGCTTCTCACCCGCGAATAAATTGTAGCCAGTAGCATAATCGCTACTTGAGTTAGTTACACCTAGCAACGGCATGATGGTCGGGATCACATCCATATGGCTGGTTAATTGGTCACTTACCAATGGCTGCATGCCTGGCGCATAAATGACCAGTGGCGTGCGGACCTGAGGGTCAACAAACGTGGAGTTATGCCCCCAGAAGCCATGCTCCATAAACTCTTCGCCATGGTCGCCAATTAGAATCACAATAGTGTTATCCAGCAATTGGTGGATTTTTAGGTAATCAAAAATCCGTCCATATTGCATATCAAGATGATGCACAGAGTTAATGTAGCGATTTTTAATCGGCACAATATCATTTCGCAATGCTGTTTTACTTAAGGTGGCGTAATTCAAATCGTCACGGTAGGGGGTTGCAATCACACTCTCGGGTGGAAAGTAATAACGCGCATGGGGTGACTCAAAAAACAGAAAGGTGAAAAATGGTTTAGCGGGGTCACGTTTATCAATGAATGAGAGTAAATCGGTGACATTGTCTCGGTCATTCTCCCAGCCTGAACGCGGGGTTCTGGTTTCATGCAGTTCTTCATTGGGCACATGGGCGAAAATGGTTTTATCAAATTCGGGGTAAGAGAATTTGGCACTGGTGTGCAAACTCATCTGATAATCTTGTTTTTGCAGTACATCAATCAATGCAGCGCCACGACGTTCTGCTAGAAACGGGAACCAATAGTTGCCAGGTAAGCCGGTAAACATACCGAATACACCCATGCGTGTGCCGTTACCTGTGCTGTAATTGCGAGTGTAGCGGGCTGCTATTTTTGAAAACTCCCATGAGTGGGGCATGACTTCAGGATTTAAGGAGTCGGCACGCCATGATTCTGAAGTGAGCCAAATAATGTTGTAAGGTTTGGCTGGACGGTTAAACTGTATCGGGTTAAGAGGGTAGTTTAATTTGCCTTTTACTTTGAGTTTTGCCTCACGTTTGGTTGTAAAGCCGAGTGACTTAAAAAAACCTCTGGCTGAAACCGTTTGATAAAATGGCACAGACTGTGCGACTACATTTAACTGGTTGGTAGTGTAGCTATCAAGTGCAAAGCCCATGTGGATAAGCACTGTTGCAACGAATGCGGTGACAGGTAAAAATCTAAAAGATAGTCCTGCACGATTTTTTACTAGATAAAAGCGATGTGAAACCCACAAGATTATCGCCTGCAAGCTTAAGAATCCGAATGTGATGAGCGCAAAGCCAATATCTGAAGCCCTGCTGCCACCTAATGATTCTATACCACCAGGGGTGATGACTAAATTCAGAATAAAGCCATTAAAGAACATGCCATAGAGTGAGAATAGTTTGGCATTCGCATACATCAGCAATGTGGTCACGCCACCAGCAAGTACTGCCGCGATGTAAACTGCGCGAGATTTGTTCGGGTTGACGCGATGGCTGATTAATCGCACCAATGCGGTAATGCCAATGGCGGGAAGTAGGTAATATAAGCCATACAATGCAAGCGCTATCAGCATGAATCCAAAAGGCAGCCAGCCATCTTCGTAAATACTCGAAATTGGTAATGAGTCTGAAACTAGGAAAATGACAATCAGATAAGTAACAAAGAAGTAGGTGGAAAGCGTTTTTTTAACCAAATTTGAATTCATAGTGATATTTTTTGAAATTTTTAGTAATGAGCGAGAGTAAAGCAATATTCATGCAATTAACCGCATGATTTTTGTTTTTAATTTAACTTGTTGATAATATTGTTGTTTTTCTTGCTTTTCTGTTGATGAACTCTGCTTCGTGTTTTGAAGCGGACGTTATCGCGCAAATTATGAAGAGTCAACCTACGTTTTTTGCATATTTTTTAGATGTTATCAGAATTTTAAATACGAGTTTGTTAGATTTTGAGTTTGTAATGATTTCAGGCGCGCAGGTGAGTAATCAACCACTGCATATTCAAACAGTGATTTATTATGCGTGAATGTTTTGCTAAGATTTACTGACTATGCTTTAATTCAGCCGTGAATACTCAATTTAAAAGAATAGCCCTCATTGGCAAATTTATGAACGAATCAGCCTTGCTGTTGATGCAGGAGGATTTGTCGCTTTTGGCAAGGCATCTGACTGAAAAAGGCATCAAGGTATGGATTGAGACAAACACGGCACAGCATGCCAAACTGACGCATTACCCTACACTGACGTTGCATGAAATAGGCGAGGCTGCAGATTTGGTCATCGTGATGGGTGGGGATGGCACCATGCTGAGCGTGGCGCGCAGTTTGATTGAGGCGGATGTGCCGCTGGTGGGGATTAACCGAGGCAGGTTAGGGTTTCTGACAGATCTGCGTGCCGAGCATATGCTGGAAGAGCTTGACCGAATGCTCGCAGGCGCATACTCACCAGAGCCGCGCATGCTCCTTGCCACAACGGTCATCAGGCAGAGTGAGATTATTTATGAGCGCTATGCGTTCAATGATGTTGTGGTCAAAAGTGGTTTGCGTTTAATTGAGCTGGAAGTTGATATTGATGGTAAATTTGTTTATAAGCAGCGTAGCGATGGCCTGATTCTCAGTACACCAACAGGTACTACCGCCTACGCTTTATCCGCGGGTGGTCCAATTCTTCATCCTAATGTAGAGGCGATCTCTCTCGTGCCAATTTGTCCGCACACGTTAAGTAATCGTCCAATTGCGGTTAATAGCCATAGCCACATTCAAGTGACCGTTGTGCACTGTGATGACGCTCAGCTAAGTTGTGATGGGCAATTTCAGGTGACGTTAGCGTTGGGTGACAAGATTTCAGTGGCGCGTGCGCAAAGGACAATCACATTGTTACATCCTGCGGACTACTGTTATTTTGACATGTTGCGTAACAAGCTTAACTGGGGCTAGTCTTGAGCAAACGGCGTGTTGTCTATCAGATAATGCTGCTGTTTTCTGTCATCTGTGTATGGCTGTTTACTTATTTGTTTTATAGCCTTTATTGGGAGTGGCGGCTGTATTTTGATGAGCAAGGCCGATATTTTGACCCTGTTGCTGGTGTTGTTTATCAGGAATTAGCCAAATTTTGGATATTACCCGTGGTATTTTTTACATTAATCAGCGGCATTCTGTGTCAGCGACTTTTGTTGGTCAGGCATCAATAACACATTCATTTTATGCTACTTAATTTATCAATTCGTGATTTTGTCATCGTAGATCGTCTGGATTTAGACTTTAAAGCGGGTTTTACCGTGCTCACTGGTGAGACTGGTGCGGGAAAATCTATTCTCATTGATGCTTTGTCGCTGGCGCTTGGGGCACGTGGAGAAGGTGGTGTGACGCGGGCTGGCAGCGAAAAAGCAGAGATTAACGCAAGTTTTTCTCTTCAACAGAATCATGAAGCGCTTGCCTGGTTGTCAGCGCATGAATTCACATTGGAAGAGGCAAGTGACAGCGCATTAAATTACGCACCTGAGCTTTTATTGCGTCGCGTGATTTATGCAGATGGGCGTTCGCGTGCCTTCATTAATGGCTCGCCTGCAACGGTAGCACAACTGAAAGAAATTGGTGAGTATCTGGTTGATATTTATAGTCAGAACGCACATCACTCCTTGCTAAAACTTTCCGCACAGCGCCAAGTGCTTGATGAGTACGCTGGCCTGGCTGATATTGCAGCGGAGGTTTCGGCTAAATATAGAAGATGGCACCGTTTGCACCTCATGCGCCAAGAGGTGGAAAAAAATGCAGCCGCATTTGCCGATGAGCTAGCAGAGTTAAGGGATAACACCCGCGAACTGACCCAGTTATCTTTTTCACTGGAAGAGTGGGAGTCACTACAGCAAGAGCACGCCAGATTATCAAACGGCGCCAGTTTAATTGCGAGTGGAGAAGCTTGCCTGGAGTTGCTGAGTGAGGGAGAGTTGTCTGCTATGACATTATTGTCGCAAGTGCAGCATAAGCTGCAAACTATGCGGGAATTTGATGCAAGCTTAAGCGAGGCCATTGAGCCGCTGGATTCTGGCGTTATCCAGCTACAAGAAGTGAGCCGTTTTCTGAATCGCTATGTGCAGCGTGTGGACTTGGACCCAGCACGGCTAGACGAAGTCGATGCAAGAATTCAGGCTGTTCACGCTGTGGCGCGTAAACATCGCACTAGGGTTGAAGCGTTGCCAGCGTTGTTAGCAACATGGCAAGCGCGCATGGATGAGTTGGCAACGGTTGTGGATGATGGCGCATTAGCCAGACAAGAAGCAGAAGCGCTGGTGCAATATACTACCCAAGCGCAAACATTAAGCGCTGGCAGAAGAAAATCAGCACAGGCCTTACAGGAAAAAATCACAGTCGAGATGCAGCGTTTATCGCTTAGTGGCGGCCAGTTTGTTGTAGCACTAAGCCCTCAGTCTCCGAGTGCAAATGGCTTGGAACAGATCGAGTTTTTAGTGGCAGGGCATGCGGGCGTGTCGCCCCGTCCATTAAACAAAGTGGCATCAGGCGGCGAACTGTCGCGCATCAGCCTGGCAATTCGTGTGGTGACTGCTGAGCAGGGCGTGGTGCCCACCATGATTTTTGATGAGGTGGATGTCGGTATCGGTGGCGGTGTCGCCGAAGTGGTTGGCAATCTGTTAGGGCAGTTGGGCAATCAGCGCCAGGTGCTGGTGATTACGCACTTGCCTCAAGTAGCGGCACAAGGCAAACATCACTTGCGGGTGTCAAAAACCCAAACAAATGATCAAACTTTAAGTACGATTGTAGCGTTATCCGAAACCAGCCGTGTAGAAGAAATTGCCCGTATGCTGGGTGGCATTGAAATTACCGAAACAACACGTCAGCATGCACGGGAAATGCTGAACACGGTTTTTTAGCGCCAACTAAGCTAAAGGTAAGTCCGCACTGAAACTTTGTTCTAGTTCCAACTAAGCTATACCAAAGCTAAGCATCGCCGCAGAATATACCAACTGTACCATAACTTGGCATCACCGCTCCCCTAAAGGGCTAAAGCCCTAGCTGGAAGCGCGAAAGCTGGTTATTCCTATGTGAAAGATACGTGATTAGAAAAGTTAGCCTGCACCGTAACGCTGCGTTGTTTTTCTCAGTGTCTGAGCACTCAAAACCTCGCGCTTCATTCTGCTTGCTCACTCAATCGGTATTTCCTTGATTAAACCCAGATTTCCCATTAGGCGATTTTGTATCTACTTGCATGTCAACTTGCCCATTTTGCGTAAAAAATCCATCCAACTGTGCGGCGTTGCCACTGCAAGTGCTAACTGAAAATCTGGGTTAATCCTTATTTGTGCAGGGCTGTTTTGTACATACACCGTAAATAGTTAGTGCGTGATCTTGCATAGTAAAGCCCAACTTTTCTGCTGCGGCTTCTTGTCTTTTTTCGATTTCAGGGTCGTAGAACTCTGCAACACGACCACACTTAATGCACACTACGTGGTCGTGGTGGCCGCCGCTATTAAGCTCAAACACGGCTTTGCCACTTTCAAAATGGTGGCGAACCAATAAGCCAGCTTGTTCAAATTGCGTGAGTACACGATAAACGGTGGCCAAGCCCACATCCTCACCCGCATTAATCATGATTTTGTAAATATCTTCGGCAGATAAATGACGGTCTTTACTGTTCTCAAAAAGGTTTAGCACCTTAAGTCTAGGTAAGGTCGCCTTGAGGCCAGCATTTTTCAAGTCGTTTTGATCTTGCATAAAGTTAAGAAGTCCACAATTAACTGAAGGGATGTTTTGGGTTGAAGCACTACGTGGTATATTAACGCCAATTCTCATTAAAGTCATGATATGCGTTATTTTTTAAGTTTACGGCATCTTGTTATTTTACTCACTTTGCTCTGTTCAGCATGCGGTACGGCTTTGCCAACAGTTAAGCCATATAAACTGGACGTGCAGCAGGGTAATGTGGTGACGTCCAAAATGTTGCTGCAGCTACGGCCAGGGATGACCAAATCGCAAGTACGTTTCATTATGGGAACACCCTTGGTGCAGGATGGTTTTCATGGCAATCGCTGGGATTACGTATACCAGATGCGCGAGGCGGGAAAGTTAACTGAACAGCGCCGCGTGATATTGGACTTTGAAAACGAGTTGCTAAAGTCAGTGCGCGGAGATGTGATTCCAGCGGGTGCTGGGGGTGGTGATGACGCAGAAAATAAAGCCAATACCGGTACCCGTCTAGTGGCACCAGCAAAAAAACCGGCAGAAAAAGGCTGGATGGATAAACTGAAGTTCTGGCAAGATGATGAGTCGAAACCAGTTCAGGCAAAAGGGGATAAGCTGGGAACAGTAGCTGAAGAAAGTGCATCTGAAAAAGTGTTGGCTGAAAAACTGCCTGCAAAAGAGGTGCTAGAGCAAGTGGATAAAAACATCCCGCCACAAAGTATGGTAGAACCTGTTGTCGAAGAAACTAAATCAATATTGGCTGTGCCCTTGGTTTTACCTGCTACAGAAGATGTCGTAGCCATTGCGCCAGTTGCTGCTGCTGTTGCAGAAAAGCCTGAGGTCAATATCTCGGAGAAGGTGAGTGAAATTCAACCAGAGCACACTGAAAGTTCGTCTGTGATGGCTGAGAATGTAGCAACAATTCCTGCTTCACCATCAGCCAGCCCTGTATCCGAGCCTGTTGCGCCTGCGCCAAAATCACGCTATTACCAAAGTGAATCTGGTATGCAGTTTGATCGAAAATTAGCCTCGCTCCCAATCGAAGAGGCCGTTACGGAAACACCGACTGCACAAGCTGCGGCTGAATTGAAGGAAGAGGCAACAAAAGCAGAACCCAGTTTTTTTGACAGGATGTTAGAGAAAATTGGTTTTTAGCACAGTATGTCGTAAAACCCAGATTTTCCACTAGGTGATTTTGCCTCTACTTGCATGTTGGTTTTCCCATAGAATCTGCACAAAAAGCCCATCAACTGTGCGGTGTTGTGATTGCAAGTTCTAATGGGAAATCTGGGTTAAACCATGGTTTATGTTCAGTTTGAAATATAGAAAGTCATTGTTTATATGGTAAGTCAACTAAAAGTAGTCATCGCTGGCTGCACTGGTCGAATGGGCCACGCGTTGTTAGAAGGGGTGTTTGCCGATGCCGACCTTGTATTGCACGGTGCTTTGGATCGATCTGGAAGTGAGCAGTTGGGGCATGATGCTGGCGAGCAATTCGGTAAGCTGACAGAGGTTAATCTCACTGATGATATCGCTGCTGCGCTCAAGGGTGCAGATGTTCTGGTGGACTTTACCCGCCCAGAGGCGACGCTGGCATATCTGGAGGCTTGTCAAAAAGCAAATGTGGCTTTGGTGATTGGTACAACTGGATTTTCTGCTGAAGAAAAGCATGCAATAGAAGCAGCCTCCAAGTCTATCCCTATTGTGTTTGCGCCGAACATGAGCGTGGGCGTGACGCTGCTGATTAATCTTGTGGAGCAGGCCGCCAAGGTGCTGAGTGAGGGTTACGATATTGAAGTGGTGGAAATGCACCATCGACATAAAGTGGATGCACCTTCAGGTACGGCATTGCGCTTAGGTGAAGCTGCAGCCAAGGGTTTGGGTCAGAATCTTGCTGATTGTGCTATTTATGCCCGTGAAGGTGTGACAGGTGAGCGTGAGGCTGGCAAGATTGGTTTTGCAACGCTGCGCGGCGGTGACGTAGTGGGCGACCACACTGTGGTGTTTGCGGGTATAGGTGAGCGTGTGGAAATTACGCACAAAGCCAGTAGCCGCGCGACATTTGCCGTGGGTGCGCTACGTGCCGCGAAATTTTTGACAGATAAAAAGCAGGGATTATTCGATATGCAAGACGTGCTATCTTTGCGCTAGGATTTGTTGAGCGTGATTTTATCTGACCAATTGCCTGCTAGTCCAAACAGGCAATTCTTTTTTGTGTTGCTAGGTGTGTTGGCTGTTGTCTTTGTCTGGTCAGCCATTCGTCCTCATGATTATTTCACATGGTTTCTTGAAGTGTTTCCCGTGCTGATTGTGTTGCCGTTGCTTGTGACCACTTATAAAAAATTCCCGCTAACTCGTCTTGTTTATGGGCTGATACTGCTGCACGCTATCATCTTGCTAGTGGGTGGGCATTATACCTATGCTGAAATGCCCTTGTTTAGCTGGTTGCGCGACTATTATGGATTGGATCGTAATTATTATGATCGACTGGGTCACGTGGCGCAGGGGTTTATTCCTGCCATTGTAGCGCGCGAAATTTTGTTGCGTAAATCACCGTTAAGGCAAGGAAAGTGGCTATTTTTTATTGTTGGCAGTATTTGTTTGGCAGCAAGTGCGTGTTATGAGTTTCTTGAGTGGTGGGTCGCGCTGGCCTCAGGGAGTGATGCGGTGGCTTTTCTTGCAACGCAGGGCGATGTTTGGGATACACAGTGGGATATGTTTTTAGCTTTGTTGGGGGCAATTTCAGCGCAGCTGTTGCTAGCAAAAGTGCATGATAGACAGATGGTGCAAATGCAACTTTCACATTGATTAATCACTTTTTTTTCGCTATAATTCGTTAATTCTGAAACGGGAAGAGTATACAAAAGCTCCTCCCGTTTTGCATATCTGCCATCTGTTCATGATGGACAAAGACTAGATAAATTTTAATCATGTAATACAAGGAGTTACTGTGTCACAAAACCTGCCCGCCATACTCGTACTTGCAGATGGAACCGTGTTTCGTGGCGCCTCAATCGGGGCTTCTGGTCACGCTGTAGCTGAAGTTGTGTTCAATACCTCCATGACGGGTTACCAGGAAATTCTCACTGATCCGTCATACACCAAACAAATTGTCACCTTAACTTATCCGCACATCGGAAATTACGGCGTTAATGATGAAGATGTCGAGTCTGGTAAGGTTTACGCAAGCGGCTTGGTTATCCGTAATTTACCTTTAGTGCACAGCAACTTCAGGAGCACGCAGTCTTTATCTGATTATTTAATCGGCAATAATGTGGTGGCGATTGCTGATATTGATACACGTAAATTGACACGTATCCTGCGCGAAAAAGGTGCTCAGACGGGTGTGATTGTTGCTGGTGAGGCTGATGAAGCAAAGGCAATCGCGTTGGCAAATGGCGCAATGGCAGGTTTTCCTGGCTTGAATGGCATGGACCTGGCCAAAGTGGTGACCTGTGACAAGCCTTATCAGTTTGCTGAGGGTGAGTGGGCGTTGGGTCAGGGGTTTGCTAAGACTTCGGGTGAGCAGTTTCATGTGGTCGCATTTGATTACGGTGTGAAACGTAACATTTTGCGTATGCTGGTTTCTCGTGGCTGCAAGGTGACAGTGCTACCTGCACAATCAACTGCTGAAGAGGCCTTGGCGCATAATCCTGACGGGGTGTTTTTGTCAAACGGACCAGGCGACCCGGAGCCATGTGATTATGCGATTGCTGCAATTAAAAAAATTGTGGATCACGGTGTGCCGACATTTGGTATTTGTTTAGGTCATCAGCTATTGGCTTTGGCCTCGGGTGCTAAAACGCTGAAAATGAAATTTGGTCACCACGGTGCCAATCACCCAGTGCAAGATGTTGAAACTAAGCGCGTGTATATCACGAGCCAGAACCACGGCTTTGCCGTGGACTCAGAAACATTGCCCGCAAATGTGAAGGTGACGCACGTTTCATTGTTTGATGGCAGTTTGCAAGGCATTGCTCGAACCGATAAACCTGCGTTCAGTTTTCAGGGTCATCCTGAGGCTAGCCCAGGCCCAACAGAGATGAGTTATTTGTTCGATCGCTTCATTGAAATGATGTCGGCCAAAAAATCCTAGCCGCAGATGCATGCGGATAAAAGCAGATAATTATTCGTGTAAATAGTGGTTATGTTCTCGGTGTTAAGGTAATTAAGCAAATAAATTTAAAGGAATTAAGCAAAAAATGATATGGGGTTGAGCGTCTCATCTGCGTTCATCTGCATGCATCTGCGGCTAAATAACTATGGCAAAACGTACAGACATTAAAAGTATTCTAATCATCGGCGCTGGCCCTATCGTCATTGGTCAGGCCTGCGAGTTTGACTATTCAGGAGCTCAAGCCTGTAAAGCGTTGCGAGAGGAGGGTTACCGCGTGATATTGGTGAACTCTAACCCAGCAACTATTATGACTGACCCTGAAATGGCTGATGCCACTTACATTGAACCTGTTACCTGGCAGGTGGTTGAAAAAATTATCGAGAAAGAGCGTCCTGATGCATTGCTGCCGACCATGGGTGGACAAACTGCGCTGAACTGTGCGCTGGATTTGGATAAACATGGCGTTTTAGCTAAATATAAGGTTGAACTGATTGGCGCTTCTAAAGAGGCGATTGATAAAGCAGAAGACCGTCAGAAATTCAAGGATGCCATGACCAAAATCGGTTTGGGCTCAGCACGTTCAGCCGTAGCGCACAGCATGGAAGAGGCATTGCAGGTGCAGGCGGCTATTGGTTATCCTGTGATTATCCGCCCCTCATTTACTATGGGTGGCAGTGGTGGTGGCATTGCCTACAATCGCGAAGAGTTTGTGACCATCTGCGAGCGTGGTTTAGATGCTTCTCCTACCAATGAGTTGCTGATTGAAGAGTCTCTGCTAGGTTGGAAAGAGTACGAGATGGAGGTGGTGCGAGACTCTGCCGACAACTGTATTATTATTTGTTCGATTGAGAACCTGGATCCAATGGGCGTGCATACAGGTGACTCCATTACCGTAGCACCTGCTCAGACTCTGACTGATAAAGAGTATCAGATCATGCGCAACGCCTCATTGGCTGTGCTGCGTGAGATTGGCGTAGATACTGGTGGCTCTAATGTTCAGTTTGCCATTAACCCAGATGATGGCCGTATGATTGTGATTGAAATGAACCCGCGCGTGTCACGTTCATCTGCGCTGGCTTCAAAGGCGACAGGGTTCCCGATTGCAAAAGTCGCGGCTAAATTGGCTGTGGGTTTTACGCTGGATGAGTTGCGTAATGAGATTACGGGTGGTGCAACCCCAGCCTCATTTGAGCCAAGTATTGATTATGTTGTCACTAAGGTGCCGCGTTTTGCTTTTGAGAAGTTCCCGCAGGCAGATTCGCGCTTAACCACACAAATGAAGTCTGTGGGTGAAGTGATGGCAATCGGCCGTACTTTCCAGGAGTCGTTCCAAAAAGCCATGCGTGGCTTGGAGGTGGGAGTGGATGGTTTGGACGAAAAAACCACGGATTTAGACACCATTACTAAAGAAATTGGCGTACCAGGGCCTGAGCGTATCTGGTATGTGGGTGATGCATTCCGTATGGGATTGAGCGTGGATGAAGTGTTTAATATCTCCAAAATTGACCCTTGGTTCTTGGTGCAGTTAAAAGACATTATTGATCGTGAACAGGCCTTAAAGGGTAAGCACATTGCGGATTTAGACAAAGCCGCAATGCTGCAATTAAAACGGTGCGGCTTTTCAGACAGGCGCTTGGCTAAACTGCTGGATACCGATCAGCATGCAGTACGTGCTTATCGTCAGGCCTTGAATGTGCGCCCAGTTTACAAACGTGTGGATACCTGCGCGGCCGAGTTTGCAACGAATACTGCTTATATGTATTCAACTTATGAGGAAGAATGCGAGGCGCAGCCAACTAATAAGAAGAAAATCATGGTGCTGGGTGGCGGGCCTAACCGCATTGGGCAGGGGATAGAGTTTGACTATTGCTGTGTACATGCAGCCTTTGCTATGCGTGAAGATGGCTATGAAACCATCATGGTGAATTGCAACCCAGAAACTGTTTCTACCGATTATGACACGTCAGATCGCTTGTATTTTGAGCCAGTCACATTAGAAGACGTATTGGAAATCGTGGCGCTGGAAAAACCAGTGGGTGTGATTGTGCAATACGGCGGTCAAACGCCATTAAAACTGGCGCGTGATCTGGAAAAAGCAGGTGTACCTATTATTGGCACCACGCCAGATGCGATTGATCAGGCAGAGGACCGTGAGCGCTTTCAAAAAATGTTGCAGGACTTAGGCTTAAAGCAGCCGCCTAACCGCACAGCCCGTACCGAGGAAGAGGCTTTGCGACTGGCTGGCGAGATTGGTTATCCGTTAGTGGTGCGTCCGAGCTATGTGCTGGGTGGACGTGCGATGGAAATCGTGCAGGAACAAAGTCAGCTTGAGCGCTATATGCGTGAAGCGGTTAAAGTTTCAAATGAATCACCTGTGTTGCTGGACAGGTTCCTCAATGATGCGCTCGAAGTCGACGTGGATGCCTTATCTGATGGAAAAGAAGTCATTATTGGCGGCATTATGGAGCACGTTGAGCAGGCGGGGGTGCACTCTGGCGACTCCGCATGTTCGCTACCGCCTTATAGTTTGTCTGCCAAATTGCAGGATGAATTGCGTGTGCAAACCAAGCAAATGGCCAAGGCACTGGGTGTGGTCGGTCTGATGAACGTGCAGTTCGCAATTCAGGGTGAAACGGTGTACGTGCTGGAAGTGAATCCGCGTGCATCCCGCACTGTGCCGTTTGTATCTAAAGCCTGTGGTTTGCAATTGGCAAAAGTAGCCGCGCGCTGTATGGCTGGGCAAACACTGGCCTCACAAAACGTAACGCGTGAAATCATACCGCCATTCTATTCTGTAAAAGAAGCCGTGTTCCCGTTCATCAAATTCCCTGGTGTAGATACCATTTTGGGGCCAGAGATGAAGTCTACAGGTGAGGTAATGGGGGTTGGCGGTACCTTTGCCGAAGCGTTTCTGAAGTCTCAGTTGGGGGCATCCACCAAGCTGCCAGAGGGTGGTCGTGCATTTATCAGTGTGCGTAAGGAAGATTACGTTAAAGTAGTTGAAATTGCTCAGCAGCTTGATAAATTAGGCTTTGAACTGGTCGCAACCAAGGGGACTGCGGCTGCATTAACGGCAAATGGCTTAAAAGTGCAAGCTGTTAACAAAGTGGCTGAAGGTCGTCCGCATATTGTGGATATGATCAAAAATGGTGATATCAGCTTTATTGTGAATGTGACAGAAGATAAGCGTGCTGTGGCAGATTCTTATGAAATCCGTCGCTCAGCTTTGCAAAACAAAGTGACTTATTACACCACAATTGCGGGTGCCAAAGCGGCATGTGTCGGCATGGCACATATGCAAGAGATTCAAGTTGAGTCATTACAAAGCTTGCATAAACAACTGGCTTAAAATAAACTAAGCCCAATTCGAGATTTTAGTGTTATTTAAAACCACGCTCTAATAAGGGTGTGGTTTTGTTTTTTAGTATAAGGAAGTGTTATATGGCAGTAAACCAAATCCCAGTCACCGTGCGTGGTGCAGAGTTGCTTAAAGAAGAGTTGCAGCGTCTGCGTGGCGTGGACAGGCCCAATATTATTCAGGCAATAGCAGAGGCGCGCGCGCAGGGTGATTTGTCTGAAAATGCTGAATATGAATCAGCAAAAGAGCGTCAAAGCTTTATTGAGGGGCGCATTGCGGAGTTAGAAGCAAAGCTGTCAAATTTGCAAATCATTGATCCACAAACCTTAAATGCGGAAGGTCGCGTTGTATTTGGGGCAACTGTAAGAATTGAAGATTTGGATTCAAGTGACGTGAAAACTTACCAAATTGTGGGTGAAGATGAAGCCGATATTAAAGGCGGCAAGATTTCTGTGAGCTCACCAATTGCGCGGGGCTTAATCGGTAAAAATGAGGGTGATATTGCTGAAATATCAGCACCTGGCGGCACAAAAGAATACGAAGTACTAGAGGTTTTGTATATCTAAAGTTGGTATCAATATGGCATATCGATTATCACTGATTATCATTGCGTTATGGGCGGGTGCTTTGTGGGCGACTGGCATCAGTGCTTATGTGTTATTTGACACTTTGCAGGACAAGCAGTTAGCAGGCAGTATTGCGGGTAAGTTATTTAATGTAGTGACTTATATCGGGTTGCCGAGTGCCTTTTATTTGCTGATTCACCGTCTATTGCAGTATGGTACGTCCGCACTCAAGCAATCGTTCTTTTGGGCAGTGTTTTTTATGTTGCTGCTGGTGCTGGCTGGCCATTTTGGCATTCAGCCCTTGCTGGAAAACTTTAAAACACAGGCCATGCCAGCAGATGTCATGCAAAGTGTTTTTGCGGATAGATTTAAAAATTGGCATGGCGTTGCAAGTGTCGCCTATATACTGGAGTGCTTGCTTGCTGTGGTGATGGTGTTGAAAGCGCGCTAGTTTGGGTGGGCAAGTATCTTAACCAGCACAGCATACTTGGCTGGTTTATCGCTAGGCTGGGTTATTTGGGAATAACGACTTTAGCACTCTCTTTGATGGTGCTGCTGGCGCGATAAAAAACCAGTTGCTTGCCAATGTGGTGAATCGCCAGAGCACCAGTTTGTTTGCAGATGTCATCAAAAATAGCTTTACGGGCATTACGGTCATCACCTGCCACTTGCACTTTAATTAGTTCATGGGCGTTGAGGTTGAGCTCAATCTCTTTGATGACATTTTCACTAAGGCCATTGTTGCCTATCATGACAACAGGGTTGAGATTGTGGGCGAGACCACGTAAATGCGCGATTTGTTTGGTGCTAAGTTTCATTGTCGGCTAATCAAAAATAATTAATGGCGCATTTTAACACGAAGCCATGATGATAGGATGATGGCATATTGACGATGCGATTTAGCTTATAGCCTAGGCGATAAAAGAAGTGATTAAAGATAACAATGAAACCAAGTCGCACCAGTAAAGCGTGGATGCAAGAGCATCTGAACGACCCTTATGTCAAGCTGGCTCAAAAAGAAGGTTATCGTGCTCGAGCTGCTTATAAACTCATAGAGATCGATGATAAAGACAAGTTAATCAGGCCTGGTATGACGGTGGTTGATTTGGGCTCAGCGCCTGGTAGCTGGTCGCAGGTGGCTGTACAGCGCCTGAAAGGTCAAGGCAAAGTGATTGCGTTGGACATACTGGAAATGCAGCCCATTGCACAGGTGACTTTTATTCAGGGTGATTTTCGTGAAGAAGCAGTATTGAGGCAATTAGAAGGAGCCTTAAATAAAACGCAGGTTGACCTTGTAATTGCTGATATGGCACCCAACATTAGTGGTGTTAAGGATGTTGATCAGGCGGGTGCCGCTTATTTAACAGAATTGGCTTTGGATTTTAGTAAAGACTGGTTGAAACCAAGTGGTAATTTCTTGGTCAAGGTATTCATAGGTGCGGGCTTTGAAGAAATTTTACAAAGCATGCGTCAATTGTTTGATAAGGTCGTGACGCGTAAGCCCAAAGCCTCTCGCGACAGAAGCAGTGAAGTTTACCTGCTGGGGATTGGACGCAAGGGTTAAAGTTTACTGAGTATTTTTTGATTTCGGTATACACTATTCCTAAAAATGATTGTTGTTGTGCGACAGTGATATTTTGGGTAAAAATTCAGGTGTTGATTAAAGGACGTAATTTTGAATAACGTGTTTAAAAATGTAGCAATTTGGCTAGCTATCGCGATGGTGCTGATGGCGGTGTTTAATCTGGCTGGCGTAAAGAATGCGGCCGATAATCAAGTTGTTTACTCACAATTCATACAGGATGTGAAAGATGGACGCATAGCCAAGGTGCAGATAGATGGGCGTGTTTTACGTGGCACGACGCATGAAGGTCAAAAATTTAATACTTATGCACCGTCAGATCCTTGGTTAATTTCTGATTTGCTGAAATACAATGTCACTGTCGAGTCAAAGCCTGAAGAAGAACAGTCATTCCTGATGAGTATTTTTGTGTCATGGTTTCCCATGATATTACTTATAGGCGTGTGGATATTTTTTATGCGTCAAATGCAGGGTGGCGGCAAGGGTGGCGGCCCATTTTCATTTGGCAAGAGCAAGGCGCGTCAGTTGGATGAGGGTAATAATCAAACCACGTTTGCTGATGTGGCTGGGTGTGATGAGGCCAAAGAGGAAGTGTTCGAGTTAGTAGAGTTCTTGCGCGACCCAGGTAAGTTCCAGAAATTAGGTGGGCGTATCCCGCGCGGGGTTTTGATGGTAGGCCCTCCGGGTACAGGTAAAACCTTGTTAGCGCGTGCCATTGCTGGTGAAGCTAAAGTGCCTTTCTTTACTATTTCTGGTTCTGATTTTGTAGAGATGTTTGTTGGTGTAGGGGCGTCACGCGTGCGTGATATGTTCGAAACGGCAAAAAAGAACTCACCATGTATTATTTTTATTGATGAGATTGATGCTGTGGGTCGTAGCCGTGGTGCAGGGACAGGCGGCGGCAACGATGAGCGCGAGCAGACCTTAAACCAGATGCTGGTTGAGATGGATGGCTTTGAGGCAAATTCAGGTGTCATTGTAATAGCCGCAACGAACAGAGCGGATGTATTGGATAAAGCCTTGTTGCGTCCTGGCCGTTTTGACCGTCAGGTGATGGTGGGCCTGCCTGATATCAAGGGCCGTGAGCAGATATTACTGGTGCATATGCGTAAAGTACCGATTGATCCAGATGTGCAGGCAGATATTCTGGCACGTGGTACACCTGGTTTTAGCGGTGCCGATTTGGCAAATCTGGTGAATGAAGCTGCGTTATTTGCTGCACGCCGTAACAAGCGTACGGTTGATATGCAAGACTTTGAAGATGCCAAAGATAAAATCTTCATGGGGCCAGAGCGTAAGTCGATGGTGATGCGTGAAGAGGAGCGTCGTAACACTGCCTATCATGAGTCAGGCCATGCGGTGGTGGCTAAGTTGCTGCCCAAAGCTGACCCAGTGCACAAGGTGACCATCATGCCGCGTGGCTGGGCCTTGGGGCTCACATGGCAGCTGCCAGAATTTGACCGTATTAGCAATTACAAAGACAAAATGCTGGAAGAGATTTCCATTTTGTTTGGTGGCCGTATTGCTGAAGAAATCTTTATGCATCAAATGTCGACGGGCGCATCCAACGACTTTGAACGTGCGACCAAGCTTGCCCGCGCCATGGTGACTAAGTATGGCATGAGTGATGCATTGGGGACCATGGTGTATGCAGGGGATGAACAGGATTCGTTTTTCGGTAGCATGAGTGCTAAAACGATTTCTGAAGCCACTCAGCAAAAGGTAGATGCAGAAATCCGTCGTATTCTGGATGAGCAGTATGCCATTGCACGCAAATTGCTAGAAGACAACCGCGACAAGGTGGAGGCCATGACGGCTGCATTGATGGAGTACGAAACCATTGATGCTGATCAGATTAATGACATTATGGCGGGCTTGCCAGTGCGCGCGCCGAAACCAAGGCAGACTAAGGCGCCACCGACAACAGACACGGGTACACCTGATGCATCGGTTGCACCTGCGCCGCAGCCAAGTGCTAAAACATAAAATACTACAGAACTTAAAAAGTTTTTAATCGGTAATTAAAGCAAAAGGGCTAGGTTTTCTAGCCCTTTTTGCGTTTTATATTCAGTATAATGTCGTATGACTCAAAGCAAGCAATTGATATGTGGTAAATTCACGTTGGATTTGACAACGCCTCGTGTAATGGGGATTGTTAACGTCACTCCCGATTCATTTTCTGATGGTGGAAAATACATCACAATCGAACGTGCGGTTTCGCATGCACTTGCACTGGTTGACGAGGGTGCGGATATTCTGGATATTGGCGGGGAGTCTACACGCCCAGGAGCCAAACCTGTGAGTTTGCAGGAGGAGTTGGACCGCGTCTTGCCAGTGATTGAAGCGCTGGCTAAAGTGACACGTGTACCTTTATCTATCGACACTTATAAGCCAGAGGTGATGCGTGCCGCAATTACAGCGGGCGCCGATATCGTAAATGATGTGCGTGCTTTGCAAGAAGAAGGCGCGCTTGAAGTGGTGGCAAATAGTCGTGTTGGTGTATGTTTAATGCATATGCAAGGTACCCCGCAAACCATGCAGTTAAATCCAAACTATGTGAATGTGGTTGAAGAGGTTGGACAGTTTTTACTTGAGCGATTAAATGCGGTCACGGCGATGGGTGTTGGGCATGAGCGTATCTTGCTAGACCCTGGTTTTGGATTTGGTAAAACAACAGCGCACAATATTGCGTTAATTCAGCAGTTTGAGACATTCAATGCCTTGGGGCAACCGCTTTTAGTTGGTCTTTCTCGCAAATCTGTATTAGGGAAAATCGCAGGTGGCGATGAGCAGCAGCGGCTCCATGCAGGGCTTGCCGCCTCGGTAATTTCTACCATGAAAGGTGCGAGAGTTGTGAGGGTGCATGATGTGAGGGCGACAGTAGACGCACTTAAAATTGTGTCAGCAGTGATTAATGCTTAACTCTGGATTGGCTACTTACCTATTTTTTGTGTAGAACTTCTGGCTGTAGAGCGAATATTTTCCATAAAATCTACAAAGAATCGATTATACGGTGTGGCGTTAGCACGTAATGTTCTCAGTTAAATCTGGGTTAAAGGCTGTTGCAAAAGAGCGTGTGAATACGAACAACAAAGAATGGGGTGTATAGTGAATCAAGCATCTGATCTCAGTGAAGAAGCGATTGTTGCAATTGAAAGTGGAAATTTAATCCATGCGATTAAAATTACGCGTGAAAAAACAGGTCTGGGACTTAAGGGGTCTGCAGATAGGGTGAAGGCTTATGTTAACGCACACCCTGCATTGAAAGAAAAACTACAGTTGAACAGAACAACTGTAGTGATTTCGCGAGAAACGGCAGTCATTGTGATGATTGCGATTGCACTGGTGGCCGTATATATAAATTTTTTTGCGGTATAAGTATTATTGTTGGATGAAATAACAGAAGTAAATTTAGGATAAGCATATGGGTAAAAAATACTTTGGTACTGATGGCATTCGTGGTCGGGTAGGGGATGTGCTCATCACGCCTGAGTTTGTGATGCGGCTAGGTTATGCTGCAGGACGGGTACTGACCAGTATTGACAGTCATTTGGCAAAGGGCGCGCATCCTACGGTACTGATTGGTAAAGATACACGCATTTCTGGCTACATGCTAGAGGCCGCACTCGAGGCTGGGCTGTCGGCAGCGGGTGTTGATGTGTTGCTCACAGGCCCCATGCCCACCCCTGCGGTAGCCTATTTGACGCGTGCTTTACGTGCGCAGGCAGGTATTGTGATTTCAGCATCGCATAATCCATTTTACGACAATGGCATTAAATTTTTCTCAAGTCTTGGCACTAAATTGCCAGATGACGTTGAGCACGCCATAGAGGCGGCATTGGATGAGCCGATGCAGGTGGTGGAATCTGCAAAGTTAGGTAAGGCGCGCCGCATTGATGATGCAGCAGGACGCTATGTGGAATTCTGTAAAAGTACATTTCCCAATCACTTGGATTTGCGCGGCTTGAAAATTGTGCTGGATTGTGCGCATGGTGCGACCTATCATGTGGCGCCCCCCGTGTTTCATGAGCTAGGTGCGGAGATCGTGGTGATTGGTAACAGGCCTGATGGCTTGAATATTAATGAGCAGGTAGGTTCTACACACCCGCAAGCACTGCAGCAGGCTGTTGTTGAACATCAGGCAGATATGGGCATTGCGTTTGATGGCGATGGTGACCGCGTCATGATGGTGGATGCTGAAGGTAAGCTGTTAGATGGTGACCAGTTATTGTATATCATTGCTACTGCACGCAAGCAAAGCGGGCTATTGCAAGGTGGAGTTGTTGGCACATTGATGACCAACTTGGCGCTTGAGCATGGACTAGCGCAAATCGACATTCCATTTGCGCGCGCAAAAGTCGGTGACCGCTATGTGCTGGAATTGTTGAATTTGCATGGCTGGCAACTGGGCGGAGAAAACTCTGGACATATTCTAACTTTGGATAAACACACCAGTGGTGACGGCATTATTGCCGCATTGCAAGTATTGCATGCCGTTATTCAAAGTCAAAAAACCTTGACTGAGTTAGGCACATCGCTGTCGCTTTACCCACAAGTTTTAATTAATGTCACGACACAGCGAAAACTGGACTTGAATCATCAGTTGATTCAGGATGCAGTGAGTTCAGCAGAGGATACCTTAAAAAATGCAGGGCGCGTTTTGCTCAGAGCTTCAGGCACAGAGCCTAAAATACGCGTCATGGTAGAAGGCGAAGATCAGAAATTGGTGCAGGAGTTGGCGCAGCGGATTGCGGATGTCGTGAGTAAGACAGCACTTATTTAGCGAGTAATCTGAGGCCCGCAAAATGACCAAGCGCCTTTGCAGACATGCGCGCACTATGTGGGTGCGGCGTCAAAACTAGACTCAAAACGCTGACTTAGTGCCGCGAAAAGTCTGGTTTTTCGTCAATTTTTACCTGATCTTTACCTGACTTTTACTAGGCTCGCCTATTTGCAAAAATACCCACTACTTTATAGGACTTAAAGTGATGTGGTGCGCATATTAGCGGACCTTAGTTTATTAGTTACAGGCCACCTGTAAATTCTATTTGTCGCCATGCTTCATATATCAAGACAGCTGCCGAGTTTGATAAATTTAAACTTCTGCTGTCTGGTAGCATTGGCAGGCGTACGCGATGCTCTGCATTGAATTCATGGCGGATATGTTCAGGCAGGCCTCTGGTTTCTGGGCCAAATACAAACACATCCTCATGCTGGTAGCCAATCTCTGCATAATTCGTACTGCCTTTGGTGGTGATGGCAAATAGACGTTTTCCCGCGAGCGCTTCTTTGCAGGCAGCCCAGTTTTCGTGTACGCGTAAATTGGCATATTCGTGGTAATCCAGCCCTGCACGTTTTAGTTGCTTATCTTCTAAACTAAATCCTAAAGGTTTTACCAAGTGTAATTGCGCGCCAGTGTTTGCGCACAAGCGGATGATATTGCCCGTATTCGGGGGAATTTCAGGCTCAAACAGGACGATATGGAACATAGGGTTAAGATTTCGGTAGCGTTCTAGCAATAACCCAGCATTCTACATGGCTTGCTCCTGCTTGTTTTAATGTTTTTGCTAATTCATTCAAGCTGGCGCCTGTGGTCATCACGTCATCTACTATGGCGATGGAGAAACCCTGCAGGTTGCCATGGCAGTTGAATGCACCGCGCATATTTTTGATGCGGTCTTTAAACGCTAGACTCGCTTGAGGCGGTGTGTATTTTGTGCGTATCGCCGAGGTGTAATCTAGTTTGATGTTGTTTTGTTTGGCAACTAGTCTGGCGATTTCCAGCGCCTGATTGAATCCACGTTCTTTTATGCGTGTTCTATGCATGGGCATAGGGATAATCAGGTCAATATGCTGTTTAGGTGCTACTTGATTGCTCAGCAAGGTGGCGAAGGTGTGGGCAAGGTGCAGGGTTTCTTGATATTTGTAATGCTGTAATAGCCTGTCTAACGGGTAGTCGTAGGCAAATAACGCATAACTGGCATCAAAATAAGGTGTCGCGCTTAAACAACTGCCACAAATTGAACCGTCAGTAGGAATAGCACATTGCGGGCATTGTGGCGCACTGTGCCAAGGCAGATCGGCAAGGCATGCTGGGCAAAGGCTTAACTCTCCACCTTCATGGTTAGCGCATAATGTGCAAATTTGCTTAAAAATTAATCTACTGTTCAAAATTTGCGGCTGTTTTGGTTGACAGGGTATAATCGCACATCTATTTTAATTCAATTGAGCTAGGAACGGTTAATGCTTGAGTCTGCAACAACGCCCTGTGTGTCCCAAAATATTACCAATTCACCTGCTGAGGCAGTGATTAATACCGATCAGTTAAAAACAAATTTGAATCAGTCTTGTCACGCTCACGCGCATGAGGAGAAAACAGTTAATCGCTGGACGGTGGATGAGATTGTGGCGCTGTATGAGTTGCCTTTTAGTGACTTAATGTATCGCGCACAAACTGTGCACCGTGAACACTTTGACCCGAATGCGGTGCAGGTGAGCACTTTACTTTCGATTAAAACAGGTGGCTGTTCAGAAGATTGCGGCTACTGCCCGCAGGCTGCGCGTTATCATACTGAAGTGGAGAGTGAGCCATTGCTGGCGTTAGATGAGGTGGTAAAAGCTGCGCAGGAAGCGAAAGACAACGGTGCAAGCCGTTTTTGCATGGGGGCGGCATGGCGCGGACCCAAGCAGCGTGATTTTGAGCCTGTGCTCAAGATGATTGCAGAAGTAAAAGCGATGGGTCTGGAAACCTGTGCAACGCTTGGTATGTTAAAAGAAGGGCAGGCTGAGCAGTTAAAAGAAGCTGGTCTGGATTATTACAACCACAACTTGGATACGGCACCAGAGTTTTACGGGGAGGTGATTACCACGCGCACCTATCAAGATCGTTTGGAAACACTGGCGCGTGTGCGCAGCCAGGATATCCATGTATGCAGTGGCGGCATTATTGGTATGGGTGAGTCGCGTAATCAGCGTGCTGGCTTGCTGGCGCAGTTGGCGAATATGGAGCACCCACCTGAGAGTGTGCCGATTAACTTACTCACGCAGGTGGAGGGTACGCCTTTGCATGGCACGGAGGCGCTTGATCCGCTGGAATTCGTGCGCACGATTGCGGCTGCACGCATTACCATGCCTACGAGTTATGTGCGCTTATCTGCTGGTCGTCAAAGCATGGGTGAAGGAATTCAGGCCTTGTGCTTTTTAGCCGGAGCGAACAGTATTTTTTATGGTGAGAAACTGTTAACGACTGGCAACCCGGAAACTGACACTGATAAAAAATTGTTTGCCAAGCTTGGCATCAACAAAATTTAACGCGATAAAATTTCAAGTAGATGGCATGTTAGCAGCTTTACAAAAAGAACTTGAACAGCGTAAGGTCGATGGTTTATTACGCCAGCGTCGTTTGCTGGATTCACCGCAAGCAGAGCGCATTGTCGCCAATCAGCAGCCTTTTCTGTCATTCTGCAGCAATGATTATTTAGGCTTAGCGAATCATCCGCATCTAGTCGCCACCATGCAACAAGCTGCAGGCGCGTCAGGTGTTGGTAGTGGCGCTTCTGGCTTGATTACAGGGCATCACCGTTATCATGATGATTTAGAAAAACAGTTAGCTGCATTTGTAAAGCTACCCGCAGCATTGCTGTTTTCTACAGGGTATATGGCTAATATTGGTGTTTTAGGCGCGCTGGCTGGTCGTGGGGACGCGATTTTTGCTGACAAGTTAAATCACGCCTGCTTAAATGATGGCGGTTATTACTCATTGGCAGCGTTTCATCGTTTTCCGCATAACGATGTTCAGGCATTAGAGAAGTTGCTGCAGAGTAGTAAAGCCAGGCATAAACTGATTGCGGCAGATGCCGTGTTTAGCATGGATGGTGATATTGCTCCTATTCCTGAGTATCTGGCGCTTTGCGAAAAATATGATGCTTACCTCTACATTGACGATGCGCATGGCTTTGGTGTGCTAGGTGAGCATGGGCAAGGTGCTTTGAATCATTTTAATTTGAAGTCGCCGCGTATCATCATGATGGCTACTTTGGGTAAAGCGGCTGGGGTGGCGGGTGCGTTTGTTGCAGGTGAGCAGGTGGTGATTGATTATCTGATACAAAAAGCCAAAAGCTATGTCTATTCAACGCCAGCACCGCCTGCACTTTCGGCAACTTTGTCTGAGTCAGTCAGGCTGATTGAGCAGGGCGATGATTTGCGTAAAAATCTTTTTCACCTGATTGCGTATCTGAAAGACAATCTCAAACTTACAAAATGGCAGTTACTGGCTTCAGACACTTCAATTCAGCCACTGGTAGTTGGCACTAATAAAGAGGTATTGGCACTCACTGAGTATTTACAAACCTGCGGTATTCTAGTGCCAGCAATTCGTCCGCCTACTGTGCCTGTTGGTACGGCGAGACTGCGCATTTCACTTTCAGCTGCGCATCATTTAGAGGATGTTAAAAGACTGATCACGGCAATTCGGCAGGCCGAAAGTGTGTTATAGGAGGTGCTAATGGACGTGACAGCGAATAATATCCATATAGAAACGATAGGCACAGGCCAAAACCTTGTGTTGATTCATGGTTGGGGCATGAGTGGTGCCGTGTGGCAGCCACTGGTTAAAAAACTGAGCAAGTTTTTTACCCTGCATATCGTAGATTTGCCCGGTATGGGCTTTAGCCGCCCAATCGAACCCTATCATTTGCATACGCTGGCTGAAAAAGTCGCTGAACGCTTGCCTGCGCATGCAGATATCGTGGGTTGGTCGTTAGGCGCACAAGTGGCCATGAGGGTTGCGTTAGATTACCCAGATTTGGTGCGCAGACTCGTACTGGTGGGAGCTACCCCTTGTTTTGTAAACAAAAGCTTTGATCAGGCAAGTGCTGAGTACAAGTCCACATGGGATATCGGCATGGCGCCTGAGGTGTTTGGTGATTTTGCAGATAATGTCAATGAAGATTATTTTAAGACCATGCATCAGTTTCTTACATTGCAGTGCATGGGTGCCAGTGATGCCAGAAGCACGGTGAAATTATTACGCAGTAAATTTGCAGAGCGCCCAACGCCAAGTGCCAACACGCTGTATCGAGCGCTCAATATTTTACTGGAAACCGATTTGCGTGCTGAAATTGAACATTTAAGAAAACCGACACTGCTGGTGCATGGCGATCGGGATACATTAGCCCCTGTACAGGCAGCACATTGGATGATGAAGACTTTGCCAGTCGGTTATTTACGCGTGATGTCAGGCGCCTCGCATGCGCCTTTTTTGTCGCATCAAGAGCAATTTATTGATGCGATTGTACAGTTTTTAGAGCCAGTGAACGCAATAAGCAGTTCACCAGCAGGCAATTAACGTTTATGCAGACGCATGATGTTTATCATATCGATAAAGCGCGTGCACGCGCGTCTTTTGGTCGCGCGGCAGAAAGCTACGATGCTGCAGCTATATTACAAAAGCTGGTACGCGATGAAATGCTTAGTCGCCTGGATTTGGTGAAATTAACCCCACAAGTGATACTGGATGCAGGCTGTGGCACAGGTGCAGCTAGCCATGCCTTACAAAGAAAATACCAGCAATCGCAAGTAATTTCACTGGATTTTGCTTACCCTATGTTGCAGAAGGCGCGTCAAACATGTCAATCAGGTATCGTCAATAAACTCAAATCATTGTTGATTGGAAAAGAACAGAGCCTGTTATGTGCTGATATTGAAGCGCTACCTTTGACTAGTGCCAGTATTGGCTTGGTGTGGTCTAACCTTGCCATACAATGGTGTAACGATTTGGATGCTGCATTGCAAGAGTTTCAACGCGTGTTGCAGCCAGAAGGCTTACTCATGTTCACCACCTTTGGCCCTGATACGCTGCATGAATTAAGGGCCGCCACCAGTGCAGCCAGTGGAAAGCGCGTGACCAGTGTGAGTCGCTTTATCGACATGCATGACATTGGCGATGCGCTGGTAAGAGCTGGTTTTAGTGCGCCCGTACTGGATGTTGAAAGATTCACCCTGACTTATGATGATGTTAGAAGTGTGATGGTTGATTTAAAAAGTATTGGGGCGCACAACGCCACGGATGGCCGTGCACGTGGCTTGTTAGGTCGAGGTTTTTTTGAAAAATTAACGGCCAGTTATGAAACATTTCGTCAGGCAAACAAATTACCCGCCACGTTTGAGGTCATCTATGCCCATGCATGGCCCGAAAAAGATAAAGCTAAGTTTGAAGAAGGTGTGTCCCCCATCCATTTCAAAACCAGAGCTCAGTAGACCTAGACTGTCAGATGACACAATCATATTTCATCGTGGGTACCGATACCAATGTGGGTAAAACCTACGTTGCGAGCGCATTGATTCAGCACTTTGTGGATGCAGGGTATCGAACCATTGGGATGAAACCCATTGCGTCAGGCTGCGAGCAAGATGCGCATGGCACATTGATGAATGAAGATGTATTAGCACTTTCTGCCGTTAGTAATGTGCAAGCACCATTGGATTTAATCAACTCTTATCGTTTTGCACCTGCAATCGCACCGCATCTTGCCGCTGAACAAGTTAGCGTCATCATGGAGGGCGATATCATATTGCAAGCCTACCAAAAACTTGCCAATTTGGCGGATGTGGTAATTGTAGAAGGTGCAGGCGGGTTTCTCGTGCCTATCAATGTCAACGAAACGCTTGCAGATGTGGCTGTGAAGCTGAATATCCCAATTATTTTAGTGGTGGGGATGCGCTTGGGCTGCATTAATCATGCGCTGCTCACGGTTGAAGCAATAAAAGTGCGAGGTTTAATTCTGGCAGGATGGGTAGCCAATCAAACGGATCCTGACATGTCAATGTTTGCGGAAAACCTAGCGAGCTTGCAACAGCGCATTACTGCACCATGTCTGAGTGTGGTGCCTTGGCAGAAGGCGGTCAGGTTTAAGATTTCAAATCTGGACATGTTATGCTAGTTTAACGAAGCGCGTAACGAACTTAGCGCTATTTGCTAATGCCTGGCTTAAAGCAAATGCACAACATCACTTCGCGAGTTAGTCTACGCAGACACACTGTGCTGGCTTTCTTGGTTGCTACGTAACTCTGCACTTCTTGCGCCTCTGACGTATGAGCCAGTATAGACTTACGGTGCTACTTCATCCCTCTCGCCCATTTATTCTATGTTTCCTTGAGTTATTGGGCGATTTCAGCCGCTTCAACGACAACTTTATAAAGTTGTACCTCTTGTGGCGATCTAATACGCTCCCCCACTGCGACCTGACTTCTCTTGCCTGACGCAACGCCACCTTTAATCAGCAAAGGCTGACTTTGACCAATAATACGGCCAGTTTTGGCATCATATTTCACGACACGTACCTGCACGCGACCTATAGGCACCGATGTGTCATTCTGCACGACCGCAAATAAATTACCCGCACTATCAGCCTGCGCTCCAGCCTTGATATATTTGGCAGGGTTGCGTGGCAGGTCGATACGTACAACGCGCGCAATAGCATCTTTACCTATATCAGAATTGGAGCTTGCAGCGACTTGATAGTGTTGCAGGGCATTATTGATATCACCACGAGCCTCTGCAATTTCGCCCAGCAAGGCATGACCAGGAGCCGTGGGAAGCAACTCATTGGCGCGCTTTAAAAAAGGTTCTGCCTCAGTTTTTTTACCCAGGTTAAAAAGCGCAATGCCACTTTGAATGTGAGGTTTGAAGTAGTCAGGCTGTAGTTTGATAGCTTTTTCATAAAAACCGAGTGCTTCCTGCGGTTTTTTTTGCGTTAATGCAATGTCGCCAAGTAGTTCCTGAAAACGCGCCTCCCGTGGCTCAACTGCAATTGCCTGATTGACAAGTTTTTTGGCTTTATCGACATCTTTTTCATTCAGCGCCTTAACGGCTTCATCATAAGCTTTATAAACCCCTTGTGTGGCTTTTAATTTGGCGGTTTTTTTCGCGTAGATTTCTTTGCCCCATTCCCCACCCGCACCAATTTGTAACAAGGTTGCCTTATTTGCGTCTACACGCGCCTGAGAAGGTGGATGGCTGGCAAACAGGCCATCAATGAAGTTGCTTTTACGGTCCGCACTGAGTTTGACGAAAGTTTCTTGTAATGTCACCGCCGCTGCTGGGTCATAGCCTGCTTTTTTCATGTATTGCATGCCGTAGAGGTCAGATTCACTTTCTGCATCACGACCGTATTTACTGTTCACCAGTTGTGCTCCGACTTGCGCCCCACCGACGATTAAATTGGCATAATCCGTATTTTGAGCACCAATGCCGACGGCAATCATTGCGCCTTGCAACATGATCCCGCGTTCCATCCCCTGCGCGCCATGGCGTGCAGCAGCATGTACCATTTCATGCCCCATGACGGCGGCTAATTCAGCCTCACTGTTAAGTTCGTAGAGCAAACCGCGATTAAATGCAATTTTGCCGCCAGGCATTGCCCAGGCATTTGGAACCGAGTCATTGAGTATCGTATATTCATAGGGGAGTTTACGGTCTGATACTGCCGCTAGTTTGTCGCCCACACTTTTGACGTAAGCGGTTAGTTCAGGATCTAAAATATAGTCGCCACCCTGAGATTGGCGGGTAGGGGAGTAGTTTTTTTGCCCGATTGAAATCTCTTGCGCTTCTGATACAAGTTGCAGCTCTCTTTTTTTAGTCACGGGATTGATGCCGCATGCGCTGATAAAAAGTGTGAAGCTGATGAGGCTGCAAAGCCATAGTGTATTGAGAGTTCGGTGGTGTGGCATATTGGTGTGCTCGTATAGGTGAGGTTAAACGAATAAGACCTTTGTAATAGATGATGGTTTAGTTAACTTCGAAGTCTGCGAGATGTCTTATTTTTGTGATTGTCTCAGTCATGACTAACCATTTTATTGGTAAAGATGATGCAGGTGAATATAGTCCATCACGCTGTCTGGCAGCAGGTAGCGTATAGATTCACCATGTTGCATCGCTTCACGGATGGCTGTTGATGAAATATCCAAAGCCTGGAACTGCTGCATAGTGATTAACCCAGCAGGCGCGTCATGCAAATCATGTTTATTTTCTGTGTAGTGCTGATGCAGAAAGCTTTCAAGCGTTTTTGAGAGTGGGTTTGACTCATTGCTTGTATGGCTCATCTTGATTGGTCTTTGTACTAGGACGATATGGCAATATTCTAAAATATCTTGCCAGCGGTACCAAGTGTCAAATTGTTTAAAGGCATCACTGCCCATCAGCAAAGACAGGCTTGTTTGCACGCCCAAGTTTTTTCGCAGCGTCTCTAGCGTATCTATGGTGTAAGATGCGCCACTTCTTTTTAGCTCGCAGTCGTCAAAAGTGAACATCGGGTTGTTAGCAATGGCAAGCTGCACCATGGTTGCACGATGCTGTGCGCTGGTGCCAGGTTTGTTTTTGTGAGGAGGCGTTGCGGCAGGAATAAAACGCACCTCGTCAAAATCTAGCTGATCAGCAAGCGCCTGCGCCATGCGCAAGTGGCCTGAATGAATGGGGTCAAAGGTACCGCCAAGAATGCCAATGGCTTTCAAATAACTGCCTTTAAGATACTAGGCACGTACATGGCCATCGCCAAATACGATATATTTAAGCGAGGTGAGTCCCTCTAAACCTACTGGGCCACGTGCGTGTAATTTATCGGTAGAAATGCCAATTTCAGCACCCAGACCATACTCAAATCCATCTGCAAAGCGTGTTGAGGCATTAACCATTACACTGCTAGAATCTACCTCACGCAAGAATCTGCGGGCTCTGGAGTAGTTTTCAGTGACAATTGCTTCTGTGTGCTGCGAGGAGTGGTGGTTGATATGTGCAATGGCCTCATCTAAACCGTCGACGATTTTGCAGGAGATAATCGCGTCAAGATATTCTGTATAGTAATCCTCATAAGAGGCGGGAATGGCCTGCTTAACCAATGCACAGGTTTCAGGGCAGCCACGGATTTCAATGCCGTGTCTGGTGAGCATCTCGGCAAGTTTTGGCAGCATTTTACTGGCAACAGCACGCGCCACCACCAAAGATTCAGCCGTATTGCAGGTGCCCAGGCGTTGAGTTTTGCTATTTTCCAAAATGCGTAGGGCTTTATCCAGGTCTGCATCATCATCGATATAGACATGGCAATTGCCATCCAGATGTTTGATAACAGGAATGCGCGCATCATTTGAAATACGTTCAATCAGGCTTTTTCCACCGCGTGGCACAATCACATCCACGTATTTTTTCATGGTAATCAATTCACCTACAGCAGCGCGATCTGTAGTTTCGATCATTTGTACGGCAGTGTTAGGTAGATCCGCAGCGATCAGGCCTTCATGCACCAGTTTAGCAAGCGCCTGATTGCAGTGAATCGCCTCACTACCGCCACGCAGAATAGCGGAATTGCCGGACTTGATGCACAATCCTGCCGCATCAATGGTGACATTGGGTCTAGCCTCGTAAATGATGCCAATCACGCCTAATGGCACGCGCATTTTTCCGATTTGAATGCCGCTAGGGCGATACTTGAAATCCGTCATTTCGCCTATTGGGTCATTTAACTCTGCAATTTGCCTGAGACCTTCGGCCATGGCGTGAATAGATTTCTCGGTCAAGGTGAGTCTGTCCAGCATGGCGCCGCTTAACCCATTGGTTCTGGCCGCTTGGAGGTCTAGGTGGTTGGCTGCAAGCAGTGCATCCTTTTCACGTAATATGGCATGTGCGATATTGTGCAGGGCAAGGTTTTTGGTGCGCGTGTCGGCACTGGCCATATAGCGCGAAGCATCTCTCGCCCCGATGCCGATGTTTTCCATGTAATGTTGTATGTTCATGATGTGATTATACTTTTTTTGTGAGTAGAATTAAAACAAATCATCACGGCATTTCCAGCATCACTCACCGCTCAGTAAAAAATCGATGGTGGCAATAATATCATCCTGGTAAGCAGTTACAATCTCAATTTCTGCACCTAACTCACGTTTGTGAGTCCCTGCTAATTGCGGCGTCATCATGCAGTAATCTTGACCTTGCACAAGTGAAACAGGTGTGAGTTTACTGATGGATTGGTGCGCCATGGTTTTTACTGGTGTAAGCGGCACCACAACACAGGTTTGCATTGAGGCCAGTAAATCATTTTGAATGTTGAGCAAACATGGATAAGCCACTTGTGTCGTCTTGTTTTTATTTTGATAAACGGTAAATTGTGCCATGTAAAGAAGCCTTTACGAAAGTGCTTATTGTGGATGGAGTGTACCCGTACTGGGCATGTCCGTGGAATATATGTGCTGAAGCACATTATTCACACGCCAAAGGCGTTTGGTCCGCAGAAGCCGAGATAGTACGAGGTGTACAGCGAGGTTGCGAGTACCGCGCAACGCGGCAATTCGCCTCAAGAAGTACTTTCGCAAAGATTTCTTAAAACACGCGCAAGGTATCAGCAAATACACCTTGCTCATCGACTTGCAAGTTATAAGCTTCTATCGCCTGCTGGTTTTGCGCAAGCCACGCTTGCTGCTGCCTTACCTTAATAATTGCAATAAGACTTTCTTCTAAAGTGGCAGATAAATAGATATTGAGCGCACGCGCTTTATTGAGCAGATCACTATTCACGCTTAAATTTGCTGCCGCTTTGGGGCTTGGGTTTCATAATTAACTTGCATCATTTTTCCTTTCTTAAATTTTGAAAGATGCGCAAATTATATGCGCATGAATAATGCGCGCCAAACTGGGTGGTACGGTAATTCAGCATCGCGGATTCAGTATCGAAGTGCAACGTTTTATAATCATGTTTTATGACAAAGTGCCTAAGGTAGCGTAGGCGAAATAATTTTATTAGCAAGCAAAATCATCGCCCGCTCACTTTGGCCAGCCCAAAACATAGGCGAGAAATTTCCAGCCACGCATCCCCTTGCATGACACCTTTAGCGGTTTTATCTATATCAGCCAGTTTTTGCAGGGCTGCTTCAAGTTGGCGCAGGCTCAAGCGCCCCAATGCGCGCTTGACTAAACTTTGTCTGTCACCGTAGATGCGGGCATCGGTCATAGCTTTGCTGATATTTTCACCCCGCATTTCTGCCTGCTTGATGCGCACTAACGGGCGTAATACCCACATCAGCGGATTCATGACGGCTACAGCGCTCTCGCCCTCGTCTTGCAGGCCCTGCAGGACACGTACAGTACGTTCCGCATCGCCCGCAAGCACCGCTTCACCGAGTTGAAATGCATCAAAGCGTGAGACATTCAGTACGGCTTCTTTAACTTCAGTCTCGCTGATCTCGCCTTGCGGATACAAAAGCCCTAATTTTTGGATTTCTTGATTTGCGGCGAGTAAGTTGCCTTCAACCTGATGCGCTAAAAACTCAAGCGTAGGCTGGCTGGTATGCTGGCCTTGAAGTTTTAATCGGTTTGCAATCCATTGTGGCAACTGCCCAGCCTCAACTTCATTCAGGTTGATGGTATAGGCGTGCGTATCCAGCGCAGAATACCACGCGCTATTTTTTGCTTCGCGTTCCAATGTGGGCAAGATAATGACAACAGTGGTGTCAGGGATGGTATTGCTGGCCAGGGCTTGCAGTGCTTTACTGCCCTCAAGCCCTGGCTTACCGCTGGGAATGTTAAGCTCAAGTAACCGGCGGCTGGAAAACAAAGAGATTGACTGCCCGTAGCTTTGTATCTGCTGCCAGTTAAAGTTGCGCTCTATCACGAGGCTGGTGCGTTCATCAAAACCTTGCGCACGTGCAGTGAGGCGAATCGCATCCAGACATTCACGCTGGGCTAGAGGTTCATCGCCTATCAGCAAATAAAGGGGTTGCAGATTACCTTTGAGGTGAGATGCAAGCTGGGAGTGGGGTAAGCGCATGTGCAAATTATCTGAGCGCAGGCTTAATCGCACCTAGTCTGCGCATAATTTCGCGGATAGCATCGTTACGCATGTCGGTATTTAATCTTGTTTCTTCATCCGCTTTGCCAAGCAGGTCTTTGTCATCATATGAAAAATCCCTACGTACCTGCACAGTTTGTACTTTGCTCCATAGAGCATCAGCTGGCTGTCGTGTTCTGTATTGCACCTGATAATTGAGCTCAAACTCCCTGACTAAGCCGCCGCCACTTAGGGATTGGATCCGTTTCTGGTTGGATTCATCTAATAACTCGAGGAGCAACTCAGCCTCATTGATCTTGTCTACGATTTTAATTTGGTTACTTGCAAACGTGCGTGCCAAGTCTTTCGAGATGCTCAATGTCTTGCCTTGGATATGCAAGTGCTTGAAGGATAAATCAGCCATGCCGCGTAATTGAAAACCGCAAGCAGTGATAGCCAGGCTGAGCAGCATCACCCAATAGACGGGCCATTGATAGGCTTTATTCATGATTTACCCCACCACTATGTTAATGAGCTTGTTCGGTACAACAATGATTTTACGCACTGACATATGATCTTCAATAAATTTCTGCACACAAGGCTGCGCGAGTGCTAATTTTTCCAGTGCGTCTTTATTTTCAGACGTGGCAACATTCATGCTGCCACGTAATTTCCCGTTCACTTGCAGCATATACTCAATGCTGTCTTGTACCATGGCAGATTGATCTGCTGCTGGCCAGCCAGCCTCCAGAATGTGGCTGCCAGGGCATAGTGCTGCCCATAGTGCCTGACAAATATGTGGCACAATGGGAGAAAGCAATAACGCAACATTCTGCAATACTTCCTGACGAATCTGGCGTGTCGTTTCATCAACACCTTCAATCTTAGCGAGTGCATTCATCAACTCCATAACGGATGAAATTGCTGTGTTGAAGCTGTGACGACGTCCATAGTCATCGGCTACTTTTTCAATGGTCAAGTGCAATTGGCGACGCAGTGCTTTAAGTTCGGCATTTAATTCACCTGATTTGTACGCATCCGTTGTGCCTGATGCTACATGGTCATAAACCGCCTGCCAAAGCCTGCGTAAAAAGCGATGTGCACCCTGAACGCCACTATCCGCCCATTCCAGGCTTTGCTCAGGAGGTGCGGCAAACATCATGAATAACCTTGCAGTATCTGCGCCATAGGTGTCGATAAGTTCCTGCGGGTCAACTGTATTGCCCTTGGACTTGCTCATTTTAGTGCCATCTTTCAACACCATGCCTTGCGTGAGCAAGTTGGTAAAAGGCTCGTCATTTTTGAGCAGTCCGACATCACGCATCAGTTTGTTAAAAAAACGTGCATAGAGCAAATGCAAAATAGCGTGCTCAATACCGCCTACATACTGGTCAACTGGTAGCCAGTAATTTGCGCGCTCGTCTGACATTGCAGTGCCGCAGTCAAAGCTGGCATAACGCGCAAAATACCATGATGATTCAAAGAATGTATCCAGCGTGTCTGTTTCGCGCGTTGCCTTGCCGCCGCAGGTCGGGCAGGTGGTTTCGTAAAAATGCGGGTCTTTTTTAATCGGGGAGCCAACGCCGTCCATCACCACGTCTTCTGGCAATACTACTGGCAGTTGTTCCGCAGGGACAGGTACTTCACCACAGCTTGCGCAGTGAATAATTGGAATGGGGCAACCCCAGTAACGTTGACGTGAAACACCCCAGTCGCGCAGGCGATATTGGGTGCGGCGTTTTCCCAGGTTTTTTTCAGAAAGCGCTTTGGCAATCGCAGCACTTGCGCCATCAAAATCTAGGCCATTGAACTCGCCTGAATCAAATAAGACTCCGTGCTCGGTCACGGGTAGCGTGTCAATTTCAGCATGCTTGATTACGGCTTTGATAGGCAGTTGATATTTGGATGCAAACTCAAAATCGCGTTCATCATGTGCGGGTACAGCCATCACTGCGCCTTCGCCATAGCTCGCAAGCACATAGTTAGCCACCCAAACTGGCAGTTGTTCGCCATTCAACGGATGTGTCACAAACAAGCCTGTCGCCATGCCTTTTTTCTCGGCTGTGGCGATATCAGCTTCTGCTACGCTGCCGCGTTTGCATTCGGCAATAAAGTCAGCCAATGCAGGATTGTTTTGCGCGGCAAGGGTCGCCAGTGCGTGCTCGGCTGCAACTGCAACATAAGTTGCACCCATCAATGTGTCTGGTCTAGTTGTATAAACCTTTAATGTAAGGTTTTCCCCTAACCCCAAGCCCCCAGCCCCCAGACCCTGAATAGGAAACTCCACTTCGCAACCATAGCTTTTGCCTATCCAGTTGCGCTGCATGGTTTTGACCTGCTCAGGCCAACCTTCGAGCTTGTCCAAATCATTCAATAACTCTTCGGCATAGGCAGTAATCTTCATGAAATATTGCGGGATATCCCGTTTTTCAATCAGTGCACCGCTGCGCCAGCCTCGTCCGTCAATTACTTGTTCATTGGCCAGTACAGTGCCATCGACAGGGTCCCAGTTCACGGTGGATGTTTTTTTGTAGATCAGGCCCTTTTTGAACAGTTCGGTAAATAACCACTGCTCCCATTTGTAGTATTCGGGTTTGCAAGTGGCAATCTCGCGGTTCCAATCCACGCCTAACCCCAGCTGCTTAAGCTGAGTTTTCATGTGTTCAATGTTACTGTAGGTCCATGCTGCAGGTGCGGTGTTGTTTTTGATTGCGGCGTTCTCTGCAGGCAGGCCAAATGCATCCCAACCCATCGGCTGCAAGACATTGAAGCCTTTCATTTTGTGAAAACGGCTTAATACATCGCCAATTGTATAGTTGCGCACGTGCCCCATGTGCAAGCGTCCACTTGGGTAAGGAAACATCGATAAACAATAGTATTTTGGTTTGTCAGACTGTTCTGTGGCCGTAAAGGTTTGATTGGTTTCCCAGTAGCTTTGGGCCGATTGTTCTACGTCTTTGAAAGGGTACTGCTGTTGCATAATTTAACGATTCTTGTAGATTGAATGAATAACGAAATTATACCTGAAGCGATTACATTTGCTGGCTGGATTTGTAGCTTTGATTTAATCGCCAAAGTAAACTTTTGCTCAAGGCGGCTGTCAACTTTTATGAGTGCTTAATCGTTGTGTTACAGTGTAATAAATTCTTTTATTCTTTAGGAGTTCTGATGAAAACCTCACATATTTTAATGACGCTTGCACTTGCTTTTGGCGCTGCGCAAATTGCATATGCCGACCATCATGGCGCAGACGATAAGCATCATTGTCGTCACGGCAATCATGCTCAGCACGGGTTGATGGACGCTGACGCTAACAAGGACGGTGCCATCAGTCGCGAGGAGTTTACAGAAGCACATAAGGCTCGCGCTGAAAAGATGTTCGAAAAATTAGATGCCAATAAGGACGGAAAAATTGATGAATCTGAGCGTAAAGCAGGTAAGGATAAAATGAAAGACCACTGCAAAATGAAGGACGCCAGCAAGTAGTGCATTGCCAAGTGTAAATTCAGCGTTATCTGGATTCGTAAAAAGCCACATCTTGATGTGGCTTTTTATAACCGAGCTATTCGCACTTGAACTGCAAGGTTGTGCGGTAATCGTTCTCTTCAGAAATCGTTGGTGATTTCCCACCAGTTTCTTGCAGGATGATTTCCAGTGCCTTGTCTATCACCTGACCAGCACTTTCAGAAACCAGACCTTTGTATTCTGTTTTATGATCAAGAACAATGTGCCGCAAATGTCTTTGCTTGCAGGTGGCTTCTGCTGAAAAAAGCGCGGAGGCAAGTGCTGCATCTGCGCTTTTTCCAACAGAGATGACTTGGTACAAGCCATTCTCTTGAGGAATGACATTGCCCATTTTGGTGGTAGCACATCCACTGAGAACTGCGATTACAACAGGAATAACATACAGGGTACGGCTCATGGCACGCTCCAATTTCATTGCTGCGTTAGTCGATAATTGCGGTGCTAGTAGTAAAGTTAAGCAAGTGCTGCGAAAATATTATCGCGAACCACATTCATGTCGCCTAGACCGTTCACGAACACATGTTTAGGTGCTCCAGCCTGACCGCTGTTTGCCCAGTCTACATAGTATTTTACCAATGGCTTGGTTTGGCTATGGTACACCTCCAGGCGTTTTTTGACGGTTTCTTCTTTGTCGTCTTCGCGCTGTACTAAATCATCACCAGTTTCATCGTCTTTACCTGTAACTTTTGGCGGGTTAAATTTTACGTGGTAAGTGCGGCCGCTGGCTGGGTGGCTGCGGCGACCACTCATACGCTCTACGATTGCTTCATCAGGCACGTCGATTTCAACCACATAGTCAATACCTACGCCTGCATGCTTCATGGCGTCAGCTTGCGGGATGGTGCGAGGAAAGCCATCAAACAAAAATCCATTCGCACAGTCGCTCTCTTTAATGCGCTCACTCACTAGACCAATAATGACTTCATCGGGCACCAGGCCGCCAGCATCCATGAATTTCTTGGCTTCCAAGCCAAGTGGCGTGCCTGCTTTTACCGCAGCGCGTAACATGTCACCTGTGGAAATTTGTGGAATGTTGAATTTTTCGCGTAAGTAAGTGGCTTGTGTTCCTTTGCCTGCGCCAGGCGCGCCGAGTAAGATGATTCGCATGTGATTGTCCTAACAAGAGTTGATTTAAGTTTTGTGAAATTATATTTGAAATCGTGGCGTACTTGGAATGATTAAGCACTCAAATAATTAGCAATCGCGACAAAGTCTGTCACACCGAGATTTTCAGCGCGTAGTTGAGCGTCTATGGTAAGTGTAGTAAAGCCTTCGTCATCGAGTAGTCCTTTGAGTGTGTTGCGCAGAGTTTTGCGACGTTGCCCGAATGCTGCGGTGACGACTTGTGCAAATAGCGCCTCATCCTTGGCGATGCATGGTAGCTTTCCATAGGGGATGCAGCGCACAAAGGCTGATTCGACTTTCGGTGCGGGGGCAAACGCTTCGGGGGGTACGGTGAATAAATATTCCATTTGCAGGCGATATTGCAGCATGACACTAAGTCTGCCATAAGCTGCGGTCGAGGGTGCTGCCACCATACGTTCCACCACTTCTTTTTGCAGCATGAAATGCATGTCGGTAATGGCGGCGACATTGTCAAGCAGGTGAAACAGTATCGGGGTTGAAATATTGTATGGCAGATTCCCGACCACTCGGATGCGCTCGCCAAGACTGGAAAAATCAAACTTCAATGCATCTGAATTGTGAATCTCAATGCCGACTTGCTTGCCATTGAGCGGTTTTGCGTATTCCTTTTGCATCCATGCGATGATGTCACGATCTACTTCAACCACATGCAGTCTATTTAGTTTTTGTAGCAGGGGCTTGGTCAATGCCCCTAATCCTGGACCTATCTCCACCATGATGTCATCAGATTTTGGTGAAATCGCTTCAACCAGACTGGATATTACACCCTGATCGGTGAGAAAGTTTTGTCCAAAGCGTTTTTTTGCGATGTGTTTCATTGTTTACTTTTTGTATGTGTAAGTGTGATGGCTAATTGAATGGCGGCCATCAGGCTGCCTGTTTCAATATTGCCCGTACCCGCCAAATCCAGTGCAGTGCCGTGATCAACCGAAGTGCGAATAATAGGCAGCCCCAGAGTGACATTCACACCTTCACCAAAGCTCGCGTGCTTCAGTACGGGTAAGCCTTGGTCATGGTACATCGCGAGCACGGCGTTGGCTTTGCTCAAGTGATGTTTGGCAAATAAAGTATCAGCAGGCAGCGCACCAATCAAGTTCATGCCCTCAAGACGTAGTTGTACTAATGCGGGGTTGATCACATCAATTTCCTCGTGTCCCAGATAACCATCTTCGCCCGCGTGCGGATTAAGCCCTGCCACTAGAATGCGTGGATTTTTAATGCCGAATTTATGGACCAGATCATGGTGCAAAATGCGGATGGTGGTTTCCAGACTGTTGCGAGTAATGGCTTCTGACACCTCTTTCAGCGGCAGGTGCGTGGTGGCGAGGGCTACGCGCATGCCGCCGCCCACTAGCATCATCACCACTTGCGCGGTACCAGTGAGATCTGCCAAAAACTCTGTATGTCCGCTAAAAGCAATGCCTGCCTCATTAATAATGCCTTTGTGTACAGGAGCAGTGACCATGGCATCAAACTCAGCTGATAAGCAGCCTGAGGCAGCTGTTTTGAGGGTGTTTAATACGTATTGGCTATTTTGTGTGTTAAGTTTACCTGGGATAACTGGCTTGCCTGTTGCTTGATGCAGCACGGTTAATGTGCCATCGCCTGCATGTGCTATGTGAGTGTTTCTGTCATAAGGCTTGATTTGTATGGCCAAATTTAACGATTGTGCTCTGGCTTTTAGCAGATCAGCATCCGCGATCATCGTCAGGTGCGCATTGAGGGGCGTGTGAGCCAGCATGACGCACAGGTCAGGTCCTATACCCGCAGGTTCTCCAGCAGTAATTGCGATGTGAGGTAGCTGCTTGCTCACGTGATGGCGATCAATAGAACTTATCTTCGAGTCTTAACTCTACAAACGCGCGGTCACGTAACTCTCTAACCCAGTCCTGATAAGCTTCATCCGCTTTTCTCGCACGGATTTCCTGACGAGCTTTGAGGCGCGCTGCTTCTTTTGTCATGTCTTGCTTTCTACGTTCAAGCACCTGGATGATATGCCAGCCAAATGGACTACGCACGGGTTCGCTGATTTGCTTGTCTTGCAATTCGTTCATGGCTTTTTCAAACTGTGGCACAGTGTCACCTGGATTGACCCAGCCTAAATCGCCACCACTGGATGCCGTGCCATCTTCAGAAAATTGGCGCGCCAGCACTTCAAATTTTTCGCCATTATCCAAACGCTCCTTAATGCCGTCCATTTTTTGTTTGGCTTCTTGTTCTGACAGAATTTCCGATAGTTTAATCAGAATGTGGCGGGCATGGGTCTGTTCTATGACCAATGGCGAGTTGCCACCACGCTTGTCGTTAAGTTTCAGAATATGAAAGCCATTTGGGCTTCTGAGAGGCGCAGACACCTCACCTTTTTGCAGGGATTTAACCCCATCCAGAAACAAAGTGGGAAGTTGTGCAGAGGTGCGCCAGCCAAGGCTGCCACCTTCCAGAGCGTTAGGCGCATCTGAGTAGCTGGCGGATGCTTTAGCAAAACTGGTGCCAGCACCGAGTGCGGCTAAAATTTCATCCACTTTGTTTTTGGCTTTTTGTATATCTTCTGTAGCAGCGTCTTCTGGCACGCGTATCAGAATGTGACTGATTTCATACTCGTCTTGATTTTCATTGGATGACGATTGCGTGGTTAGAAAATTGTCAATTTCTGATTCGGTGACGTTGATGCGGCTTTCAACCTCGCGTTCGCGTAGGCGGGCAATGGTGATTTCATTGCGAATATCAGCCCTGAATTTGCGTATGCTGATGCCGTCTTGATTCAGTGCCTCGCTAAACTCACTGATGGTCATTTTGTTTTGTTCAGCAATGCGCTCTATGGTTTTGTCGAGTTGGTTGTCATCTACTTTAAGGCCTGTCTGTGCAGCATGTTGCAGTTGCAAGGCATCTGAAATCAGGCGTTCCAGCACTTGTCTGCGCAGTATATTTTCATCTGGCAGTTCGGTGCCTTGTTTTTTGAGCTGAGCTGTCAGCGTGGAAATTCTGCTTTCGAGCTCTTGTTCAGTAATCACCTCTTGATCTACTACTGCGACGATGCGGTCCATTTTAATCACATCCGCCGCATGTACATGGAGGCCTATGCAAGCAATGCTTAAAAAAATTAAAGTTTGAATCAATGTACGTAACATAATTACTCGTAATAAGAGGGTTGATAAGTATTAGGGATCAAGCCCGAGCTAACATAGCCTGGAATATTGCGTTTAATCACCGAAAGTGGATTAGCGCCTATTGAGGCCAGGCCACCTAACTCCAGCTGAAAAAACAGGGCGTAGTTGGCGTCCGCAGTTGCCGTACTTACACGTTGAATCACTGATCGCGCCTGCCAGCATCCCGCATCATACTCTAAGCCAGCGAGTGATTCTACCATGCGGCTTTCTCGGAACGAGTAGTTGGCGCGGGCAACGCCATACCAGCCTTGTCCAAGTGGCCATTGCGCAGAGAGGTCAGTTTGGTCGATTAAATCGTTTCTGTAGCTGTAACCCAGATTAAGTGCCTTGCCTGGCTCAGGATTGTAGCGTGCGGTGATGGAACTGCGTACCGAACTGGAGCTATCTGTGTTGTATTGCCAGAAAGCATCGACTACCCAACTGTTTTTTAAGCGGCCTGTGATGCCTGCAATGATGTCTGAGCTGTTGTTTTCACGTTTAGCTACACCAGGCAGCGTGACTTCCTGGTCAGCAAAGTAATAGCGTTGGCCAATTGAGGCAGAGAGTCTTTCTGCGCCACTGCTGCTTTCAATAAAACGTGAGGTGAGCGCAAAACTGACTTGGTTGGCGTTGTTAATGCGGTCGTTGCCTGTGAATTGATTTTCACTGAATAGCGAGCTGAAATTCAAGTCTGATTCACTGGTGTCAAAAATTGGAATGCCTGATTGGTCGCGATCAGGAATGTAAACATAGAACAAGCGAGGTTCTAATGTTTGCAGGTAGCTTCTGTCGGCAATTTTAAAATCACGGTCAAAATACATGCCACTATCCAGGCTGAAAATAGGCAGTGTACGTTGTTGTGATTCTAAGTTGCTGGCGACATTGCTCAGATTGTAGCTGGAGTGGTGCAGACCAAACTTTGGTTTAATATAACCAAATGGTTGCGTAAAAGGAACGGTAATGCTGGGATAAGCGGTAAAACGCGTGCCTGTTGGCACAATAGGCGCATTACTGTTGGTGTCGAAAGCGACAAACTGTGTATAGAGGTTGGTATTGATATCGCCGTAATATTGATTTCCTGATAGCGTCAGTTGCGGTAAGCGTTCGTAGGGAAACGACAAGTTGTCCAAAGTTTGGAACTTTTGCGCCAATGCATTGAAGCGCCAAGTGTCATCCGCGTAATCTACATTAAATTGTTGAGGCAGGTTAATGCGGCTGGTGGTCACAATACGCGTTGAAAGTTCTGAAAAATATTGGTCGTCAGACACTTTTTCCAGACTGTAACCCGCAGACCAGCCACGCCCGAGGTTGTGCTGGTGTTTTAAGTTAGCGTAATAACGCGTTTCGTTGCTCAGGCTGTCGCTGGGTAAATATTCCAGATTATCAATGCCCGAAAAATTTTCTTCCAGATAGCGAAACTCACCCTGTAATTGCAAGCCGCGCTTGCTTAGTTCGCGTGCGGCAAGTGTGGCATCCATGTTGGGTGAAATATTCCAGTAAAACGGTACCAGCACCTCAAAGCCGCTGCGGCTAGTACTGCCGATGGTGGGCGCTAGAAAGCCGCTTTTACGTTGATTGTTGAACGAAAAGCTCACCCAGGGCGCATAAAGCAAGGGCACGCCTTTGAATTCAATCGAGGCATGCTTGGCCGAGCCTGACTCCGTGTAGTCGTTAAGCTCAATTTCAGAGGCTTTGATATACCAGTCATCCACGCCAGCCTCGCAGGTGGTGTAGCGTGCATTGACCAGGCGTTTTTTGTCTTGACCTTCGAAAAAAATAGCTTTGGCATCGCCACGCGCGGAGCTTTGTTGTTTTTTGTTGCTAGCTAATGCATCTTCATCTTGGGTTTCTAGGTTACCAGAGGCTGACGCAGGAAATGAAGTTGTCAGGTTTTCACTGCCAATCTGCTGGCTTTGCAGGTTACCTAATCTTCTGGAAAAAGTCTCAGAACTGGTGGCATTGATTTGCTGCGCGCTTCTGGCGCCAGTCTTATCGAGTCTGATAGAGGCGTCGCGCATCTCCCCTATGTTTTCAGACAAGCGCATACGCAGTTCGGGGCCTGTGAGTTTGGTGTTGCCAACTTCAATACGCGCATTACCTTGGATGCTGAGCTCATCATTTTGTATGTTGTATTCAATGACATCACCATAAGCATCTTGTTTGCCACGATGAATTGAAGCATTGCCAAGTGCACGCATTTTACGATCCAGATAGAGCTCCAGTTTGTCGCCATCAATGGTGATGCCGTCATCAGGTACGGTTAGCCCATCTGATGGGGTGTTGGCGGTGTGGTCATCAACCACCAGAGGGCTTGGATTGCTGACTTCTGCAGATGTAGCTAGGCCATGAGTCATTAAAATGATGGCTAAGTGAGCTGGCAAAAGTTTCTTTAGCATGAAGTGATCATAAAGTTTTAAAGGGGAGCGGCTCACAAGGCTAAACTCAGAAGGCTAAATAGCGAAGTAAGAATATTAAAGTCTGCAATTATAGCTAAACGAATTTATTTTATCAGTGATAAAATCTCACAAATAGTAGTTTTTGGCAATCAATAAATGAGGTTCAGCCGCTTTAACCCAGATTTTCAATTGGGCGACTTTGCATCCACTTGCATGTTAACTCGCCTATTTTGCGCAAAAAAATCCATCAAACTGTGCGGCGTTGCCACTGCAAGTCCTTATGGAAAATCCGGGTTAAATCTAAGGATATTCAGTGTTTGCATCTGGTTTAGATGGTGTGTTGTTTAAAATTAAAACTGAAAGAGGCCGCTGTTGCCAATGATTGTGTTTGTGAATAGGTATTAAGGCGCACTAATGATATTAGGTAGGCGCTGGCTTTTCGTCACCCCCATCTTTAGAACTGGTTTTGTCTGTGGCTCATCAGAGCAAAGGTCGTAAGTATCATTATTAAGGTTGTTGTTCGTGATTGGAAATGTTGTGGTAAATAGCACTCAAATGGATTCAAGGTATCATCAACTGCACGCATGGTTATCAGCCACACTGCGGCATGCCGAATTTACGCTGAGCGTTGCTTCGGCAGATGCCAGTTTTAGGCGTTATTTCAGGGTGCATCTGGCAGACAAAAGCCTGATTGCAATGGATGCCCCACCTCAGCATGAAGATTGCACGCCATTTGTGCGAATAGCAAAGTTATTTGGTGATGCGGGGGTGCATGTACCTCAGGTTCTGGCGCAGGATTTGACGCAAGGCTTTCTGTTGTTAAGCGATTTGGGTGATGTGACTTATTTGAGTCAACTAAACGAAACCTCAGCGCCCAGCCTTTACCATGATGCCAACATGGCGTTGATAAAACTGCAATTGGCAAGTCAGCCCGATGTGCTGCCAGATTACGATGCCGCATTGCTCACGCGTGAGATGCAGTTGTTCCCCGACTGGTATGTGTCCAAACACCTAGGAGTTAATTTGGATGAAAATCAGCAGGCGGCGCTGCAAAAAACATTTGAGGTGCTGAATCAGAATGTTTTGGCGCAGGGACGGGTGTATGTGCACCGCGATTACCACTCCCGCAATTTGATGGTTTGTGATCACAACCCAGGTGTGCTTGACTTTCAGGATGCGGTCTATGGTCCGATTACCTACGACTTGGTTTCTCTGCTTAAAGATGCCTATATCGGGTGGGATGAAGAAAAAGTGATTGATTGGCTGGTGCGCTATTGGCAGGTGGCGCGTAAAGAAAAATTGCCAGTGCCTGATGATTTTAGCGAGTTTTACCGTGATTTTGAATACATGGGCGCGCAACGCCACGTTAAAGTGCTGGGTATTTTTGCAAGACTTTACTATCGTGATGGTAAAGCAGGTTATTTGAAAGATATGCCACTTGTGTTGCAGTATTTGCGCAATGTGTGTGAGCGCTACGTGGAGTTAAGACCGCTGTTACGATTGCTTGATAATTTAAGCGGTCATGACCAGCATCCTGATGCCAATTACAAAAGCCTGCTTAAACTATGAGGGCGATGATTTTAGCCGCAGGCCGTGGCGAACGTATGCGCCCGCTCACAGACCACACCCCCAAGCCATTGTTAAAGGTGGGTGGCAAGCCAATCATTGTGTGGCATTTGGAGCGCTTAGCAAAAGCAGGTTTTAGCGAGATTGTGGTGAATCATGCGCATTTGGGTGAGCAAATCGAGCATGCATTGGGAAATGGCAGTCAGTGGAGTCTGCATATTCAATATAGCCCAGAAAAAATCGCACTGGAAACGGCAGGTGGCATTGCTAATGCGCTGCCATTGTTAGGCCAGGAACCGTTCTTGGTTGTGAACGGTGATGTTTATACGGATATCGATTTTTCACAACTGGCATTACCGTCACGCGCCTTGGCTCATCTTGTGATGGTGGATAATCCACCACAGCATCCCATGGGGGATTTTTCGCTAAACGAAGGCAAATTAGCCAAAGATGGCGCTGCCAAACTTACGTTTTCCGGTGTCGGACTTTATCATCCAGATTTATTCCAAGCTGTTAAGCAGGGTCAGGCGGCCAAGCTGGCACCATTGCTTGTTACGGCTATGCATGAAGAACGAGTGACGGGGGTGCGCCATATGGGTGAGTGGCATGATATTGGTACACCAGAAAGATTGGCGGCACTTAATCAGCAGTTTGCCTGTCACAGTCAAACGACTCAATCAATCGAATAAATGCTTATGACCAATTTTTATGAATTCCAGCAGCGTCGCCAGCAGCTCATTAACAACATGGGGGCTGGTATTGCCATTATCCCCACCGCGCCAGAACTTATCCGCAATCGAGACAGCCATTACCCTTATCGATTTGACAGTTATTTTTACTATCTGACTGGCTTTAAAGAGCCTGAAGCTCTGTTGGTTGTAATTGCGGGAGAAGAAAATAAAAGTATCCTGTTTTGCCGCGATAAAGATGTCGAACGCGAGATCTGGGATGGTTTTCGCTATGGGGCAGATGTGGCTAAATCTGAATTTGGATTTGATGAGGCCTACAGTATTCATCAATTAGATGTCTTGCTGCCAAAATTGCTGGCGAACCAACCTAAACTGTTTTATAGCTTGGGCGCAGATTCGGCATGGGATGCGCGGGTGATGGCATGGCTGAATACAGTTAAAAGTAATGCAAGAACAGGCGTTACATCCCCAGACGCAATTTTTGATGTGCGTAAGTGCTTAGATGAAATGCGGCTTTATAAATCAGTCACCGAGATTGAGATGATGCGCCGCTCAGCAAAAATTGCCGCCAGCGCACACTTGCGCGCCATGCAAAAAGCGCGGGCGGGGAAAATGGAATATGAAATCGAAGCTGAATTTCTGCATGAATTTTATCGGTTTGGCGCACAGGCGCCAGCTTATACCAGTATTGTGGCAGGGGGGGCGAATGCCTGCACCTTGCACTACAACGCTAACAACGGTGTGCTCACAGACGGTGACATGTTGCTGATCGATGCTGGCTGCGAGCTTGATGGCTACGCTTCCGATATCACCCGCACCTTCCCGATTAACGGAAAATTTAGCGCCGCACAAAAAGATGTTTACGAACTAGTGCTGGCGGCGCAGGCCGCAGCCTTTGCCAAGGTAAATACGCAAAATCACTGGAATGCGCCGCACGAGGCTGCATTAGCGGTTTTAACGCAGGGATTTATTGATTTTGGCTGGTTAAAAGGTAGTCTTGATAGTGTCATTGAAAGCGGAGATTACCGTCAGTTTTACATGCATCGCACTGGGCATTGGTTAGGCTTGGATGTGCACGATGCGGGTGAGTACAAAGATAAAGCTGGAAATTGGCGCATGCTGGAAGCGGATATGATGCTGACGGTAGAGCCCGGGTGCTATATCCGCCCCGCAGATAACGTGCCTGAGATTTTTTGGAATATCGGCATACGTATAGAAGACGATGTGCTGGTGACCGCCACGGGATGCGAAATTATCACCAGTGACGCCCCCAAAACTGTTGCTGAAATTGAAAGTGTGATGGCGCAATAATGCAGAAAACTGACAATATCGTCATTGTTGGCGCAGGTCCAGTTGGGCTGGTGTTGTCTTTGCTAATAGCAAAGGACGGCATCCCCAGTACATTGCTGGAAGCCAGAAAAAAAGGTGCGGCAAATCAAGATAGCAGAGCATTAGCATTGTCTTACGGCACACGTGTGATTTTAGAAAAGCTAGGGGTTTGGTCGCGGCTTAGTCCTTATGCAACAGCGATTAATACGATTCATGTTTCGCAAAAAGGCAGCTTGGGTCGCAGTGTGCTGGAAGCAGCCGACTATGCTCAGGAGTCCCTTGGCTATGTGCTTTCTTATGGTGCACTCTGTAGCGCACTAATTTCCCAGGTTGATGCAGAGGTGCATATTACATTCATTGATGAAGCGCAAGCAGAGTCGATTACACATGGCACAGACTATGCCACTGTGGCGTATGTACAAAACGGGGTGTCTTATCAACGCGATGCTGCATTGTTAGTGCTGGCTGATGGCGGGCGTAGCCTTGAACAGGCGGCAGGATTAAAGCGCGACACCAAAGAATATGGCCATGATGCGCTGATTACTCAAGTAAAAGCAGAGTTGCCACATCGCAACATCGCCTATGAGCGATTTACCAGTCACGGGCCAATGGCTTTGTTGCCGAATGGAGAGCGGGACTTTTCATTGGTATGGACGGGTAAAACTGACTACATAGCACCGCTACTTGATTTAAGTGATGCTGAGTTTTTAGCGCAGTTCCACACGCAGTTTGGTGATAGAGTGGGGCGTTTCCTGGGTGTGAAAAAACGCATGACATTTCCGCTCAGGCTGTCAAAGCTGCAAGACGATGATACCCCGCACTTTGTGGTCATAGGTAATGCGGCACAAACGATGCACCCTGTGGCAGGACAGGGCTTTAATGTTGGCCTGCGTGATGCTGAAATGCTTGCTAGGCAAGTTAGTCAGCGTACATACGACTTAGGCAGTTGGGAGATGCTCGCCGCATATCAGGCTAGCCGTAAAACTGATACTCAACATGGCTTGATGTTCACTGATTTTCTGGTCAATATTTTTTCTAATGATATTGTTGGAATGCCTTTACTTAGAAGTGCCAGCCTGGGTATTTTTGATCTGCTAAAACCAGCAAAGCGCTACTTGGTGAATAAAATGAGCTTTGGTAAATGACAGAAAAGCGTATACATAAAACCGATGTCACGATTGTGGGCGCTGGCCTGGTTGGTCTGGCGGCCGCCCTAGCTTTTACGCGGGTGGGTTATGCAGTGGTGCTGGTAGATAGTCAGTTGCCGCAGGCGGTTATGCCTCAACCTGAAGACTGGGATCAGCGTATTTATGCCATTAGTCCAAATAATGTGGCGTGGTTAAAAGACTTGGGCGTGTGGCAAATGCTGCCAGCAGCACGCATCACAACAATAGCGGCTATGCACGTATGGGGCGATGAAACTTCCGCACCTTTAGTTCTACAGGCAGATGATGTGAATGTGGCAGCATTGGGTTTTGTGTTAGAAGAGCGCGCGCTCAAACAGGCGTTGCTTGAGCGAGTAAAAGCAAGTGGTGTGAATGTTTTTTATGAGCAGTGCGTTTCAGTCAATGCTTCATTGACGCAGTCTAAATTGCAATTAGATTCAGGGCTGACTATTACGAGCGATTTGTTGTTGGCGGCTGACGGCGCCAATTCATGGGTACGTGGCCAACTTGGTATTGCCGTAGATAAAAAACCTTATCACCAAACAGCCATTGTTGCGAATTTTAATGCAGAAAAAA
>JAQTXW010000006.1 GCA_028688575.1 Methylotenera sp.
GCACGTTTCGCTTCAAGAATTGCAATCATAATCAAACTTTCACTTTGCGATTATATGTTAATCATATTAACATGTGATTAACACAAAATGGAATAATGCTTATGGAAAACAGAACAGCACGCCTCACACTACTAATAGACCCGACAAAAAAACAAATATTTGAAGAAATCTGTGCCTTGCATGATTTAACACCCTCGCAAGTTGTACGTCAGATGATTCGGGATTATGTGCAGCAGCATGGTAGCCCTGCGCAAATTGCACGCATGCCAAGTAATAATTAATGAGTGAAATTTTCACGATAAAGCTCAATCCAATTAGTACTTGACGAGTTTTCGCTAGGAATTGATGTATTTGATGTTCGATTTCTGGCGCCACCATCTCCACTGGCCTTCCGCCATGAGGACAAGGCATATGCGGCGTAGTGCCAAATAACCGACAAATCAAGGGACGATCTGTGTAAACTTCGCAACCATGATGCGCCAAATACGGACAGCTCAGTTCTGCCAATGCACAGTCACGATCATGCTGACTTTTAACAGGGAATCGAGACGCTTCCAATGAAGGTGCTGTGACTGGCCCGCAACAATCATGGCACCCCAGTTCACATTCAAACGTTGGGATACGCACTACAAAGAATAAACCCCGCAAGAAGGCATCTATACAACACTATACATAAGATTGATATCATGCGTTAAAAATCTAAACAAAGTAAAGCAACTAGCCATCATGAACAAATACGCACCAACTCAGATGTTGAAGGCAAAGCACACAGCAAAAAGTTAAGTTTTAAATCCTTCTGTGCTTGAGATGGCGGCACACTCGTACTCAATATACTCGGCACACCCAGCGCCAAGTTGGATGCAATAGGCAAACCCAAAGGCAATCAACTTAAAATTAGCGTAACTGCAGCCCCTGTGGCAGGTAAATCCACCGATCATATGGTGAAATTTCTGGCAGTGGCATTGGGTGTGAGTACGAAGGATATTGAAGTGGCATTTGGACCATGAACGTGAATAAACAATTACGTATTCAATCCCCAAAAATGCTGCCTGACGTAATCAGCAAACACCTGCCGCCACGCTAAGTGCACACTACCTAACTCGCACATAAAAAAACCGCCTTGCGAATGCTTGGCGGTTTTCTCAATCAAAATAGTTTAACCAATCAAACTATTCATGCGCTTCACAAAGCTTGCAGGGTCATCCAGCGTGCCGCCCTCTGCCAACAATGCTTGATCAAACAGAACATGTGCCAGATCACCAAATACATCTTCAGCAGTTTCCCCCTCCAAACGCTTGACCAACTTGTGGCTAGGGTTAATCTCTAAAATCGGTTTAGTCTCTGGTGCATTTTGTCCTGCCGCTTTCAAGATGCGCGCTAAATTACCTGACAAATCATGCGCATCACTCACCAAACATGCAGGTGAGTCGGTCAACCGATGTGTTACTCGTACATCTTTGACTTGATCGCCTAAGGTATTTTTAATTTTCTCTACCAGCGTTTTGGCTTCTTCTTCAATTTTCTTCTGGACTTCTTTTTCAGTCTCGGATTCAAGTTTACCTAAATCTAAATCACCTTTTGCGATTGATTGCAGTTTTTTACCGTCAAACTCTGTAAGGCTACCCAACAGCCATTCATCGACACGGTCTGACATCAGCAATACTTCAATGCCTTTTTTACGGAAAATCTCTAAATGTGGGCTGTGTTTTGCAGCTGCAAAACTATCTGCCGTAATGTAGTAAATCACATCCTGCTCAGGCTGCATGCGTGCAATGTAATCTTTCAAAGATACATTTTGCTCCTCGGTATCGGCTTTGGTCGAGGCAAATCTCAACAGGCTGGCGATTTTGTCTTTGTTGGCAAAATCCTCCCCTGGGCCCTCTTTCAATACTCGGCCAAACTCCTTGTAGAACTTGGTATAATCTGCTGGTTTGTTATCAGCCATGTCTTCCAGCAGGCCTAATACTTTTTTAACAGACCCAGCTTTGATGGCCTCAACATCACGGCTTGATTGCAGAATCTCGCGCGACACATTTAATGGCAAATCAGAGGTGTCAATCACGCCACGCACAAAGCGCAGATATTGCGGCATGAGCTTTTCTGCATCTTCCATGATAAATACGCGCTTCACGTAGAGCTTGATGCCATGACGGCGTTCGCGGTCATACAAGTCAAACGGCGCCTTGCTTGGAATGTAAAGCAGCGATATGTATTCCTGCTTACCTTCTACACGGCTATGCGTGTACGCAAGCGGATTCTCAAAATCATGCGACACGTGTTTATAAAACTCTTGATATTCTTCTTCCGTGATGTCATTTTTACTACGCGCCCATAGTGCTGACGCCTTATTTACGGTTTCATCTTCATCAGTGGCAACCTCTGCGCCGTCTTTCCATTCGGATTTTTTCATCACAATAGGCAAGGTGATATGGTCTGAATATTTACGGATAATCGACTTCAGTTTCCAGTCACTTAAAAACTCGTCTTCACCCTCGCGCAGGTGCAACACAATTTCAGTGCCGCGGCTAGGCTTATCCACAACCTCAATCGTAAAGTCACCCTCGCCTGCTGATTCCCATCTCACAGCTTCGTTAGAGCCTGCACGGCGTGTCGTTAATGTGACTTTATCTGCAATGATAAATGCCGAATAAAACCCCACACCGAATTGACCGATTAAATTGGCATCTTTAGCCTGATCACCTGTAAGCGCATTAAAAAACTCTTTAGTCCCTGATTTTGCAATGGTGCCAATATTGTCGATCACTTCATTACGACTCATGCCGATGCCGTTGTCAGCAATCGAAACCGTACGCGCATCTTTATCAAAAGCGACACGGATTTTCAACTCGCTATCGTTTTCATAAAGCGCGCCATTGGCCAGCGCCTCGAAACGTAATTTATCTGCGGCATCTGAAGCATTGGAAATAAGTTCACGCAATACGATTTCTTTATTACTGTATAAAGAGTGAATCATCAACTGTAACAGCTGTTTTACTTCAGCCTGAAAAGCCATGGATTCTTTTACGTGCGTTTCTTTTTGTGCAGTCTCTGTGGACATAAAATAAAGCTCCTATCGTGAATTACAAATCAACAGGAGCTATTTGGGGATGGCTTGATCAATTTCAAGTCCTTGGTAGCTGAATCTTGGTAGCTGAGATATAGATGAATACGCGTTAGCGCGTTAAGCCGTTTCCAGCACCCATTGCAACAGGGGTTCCCATTGCTGCAAATCCTGCTCAACCAATGAAGGACGCATCTCAAAAATACCCACACCGCGTTCAGCAGATGTCACATAAACTTGTGCATTGCGCACATAGGTCAGCACAGGAAACCCTGCTTGCTCAAGAAAGCTGGCCAATTGAACCGCTGAATTGGTGCGGCTATTGACGCGCATCCCGACTAAAGCCACAAAAGTTTTGTTTTTGCGAATTGCCTTTTCTTCGGTTAATAATGCTAAAAAATCACGACTTGCCCCAATATCAAAGGCGGATGGCTGGATTGGCACAATCACACAATCGGCAGATTTTACAGCATCGCTCAGCTTATCACCTCTAAGCCCTGCGGGCGAGTCGTGAATCAGCCAATCAGGCGGCGTGGCCAACTCTATTTTCTTAGTCTGATGCGTATAAATTCTAGGCAACTCAGCGGGACGGCGAGACAACCACTGCAAAGAAGACTGCTGCCTATCCATATCTGACAACACCGTATGATGCCCACAGCTCGCAAAATAACTGGCAAGATTTGTCGCCAGCGTCGTTTTGCCACTGCCTCCTTTAGGATTGGCGATTAAAATTGTTTTCACTCAATGCCCTCTGTATAAAATAAAAAGCCAAGCGTTACAACGTACTGTAATCCCGACGGTCAATTGATTCTATTACTATTCAGACTTTGCAAGCTTAGTTTGTTTTAATTTTTTCTTTTCTTCACGCGCATTAATCTCTCGCATTTTTTCGCGCCACTCTTCCAACTGCAAGTCATCCAGCTCCAGCTGAATGGCCAGCGCTTCATCGGTATCTAGTGACTTATCTTCCAATCTACGCGCCAATTTTCCACGCATGCGACTCTGTAAGCGTTCAGAGGCTTCCTGCGTTAAATTTTTCACCTGATCTAGGTATGCCGCACCTGCTGTTTTAATTTTCACATTAACTCCTGATGATGATTGCTTTAACAACAGAGTATAAGTGGCTTGGCAAATAAGGTGTGTGACACTTTTATGAAAAAATATTGGCACAATTTATCCTGCACTTTATGCCATGTCATCAAAGTTTCAAACTATAATGACATTATTAAATAATAATATTGTTTTCAATATACCGCATCTGCCACTTATGAACAACCAAACCCCAGCATCCCTCTCCGACAAATCATTGCTAGCCGCAATTGACCTGGGCTCTAATAGCTTTCGTCTGGAAATTGGCCGCTTGGATCGCGGCCATATCGAACGTATAGAGTACATCAAAGAAGCAGTGCGCCAAGGCGGTGATCTTGATGAAGACCGCAACCTGACCGCTGAAGCAATTGATCGAGGCATTCGCTGCTTATCAAGATTCGGTGAACGATTACAGGGCTTTGATGCCTCTCACGTTCGCGCTGTTGCGACACAAACCTTACGTGAAGCCAACAATCGGGAGCAGTTTCTCAAATTGGCTAAAAAAGCCTTGGGCTTTGAGGTTGAGGTGATTTCAGGCGTAGAAGAAGCACGTTTAATCTATCAGGGCGTTAACCGCTTTTTACCCCAATCGAGTGAAAGGCGTGTTGTTATTGACATTGGCGGGCGCTCCACTGAGTTTATTCTAGGCCAAGGGTTTGAGTCTACCCACACAGCATCACTGCATGTAGGCTCGGTTGCCTGGTCACTCAAGCACTTTGCAACGGGTGAATTTACCGAAAAAGCTTTTACGCGCGCCGAAATTTCTGCTGAATCCATTTTTGAAACCCTAGGCAAAAATTTTGACGATGCACACTGGGATGTGGCATATGGCGCGTCTGGTACAGTAGGTGCTGTTGCTGAAGTATTAGCGCAACACCAGTATCCAGCTGACAAGATCACTAAACAAGGTTTACATTGGTTACGCGATGAACTGCTGCGCGCAAGGCATGTAGACAATCTGCGTTTAAACGGATTAAAAGAAGATAGAAAACCCGTGATTGGTGGCGGCTTATCTATCCTTATCGCGGTGTTTGAGTTTTTAAAGATTGATACACTCCATGTAGCAAAAGGTGCGTTAAGACACGGACTGCTGTATGACATGGTCGCGCGTGAAAATAAAATGCTGGACTTGCGCGACGCCTCCATACAACGTCTGGCACGCAGGTTTGATACTGACGAACAGCACGCAAACACCGTTGCTGATGTAGCATGCAAGCTATTCAACAAAATCAGCGAAACCATCACCTTTGAAACTGGCGAACAATTTAAACATGCCAGAAAATTAAAATGGTCTGCATTGCTCCACGAGATTGGCAGTATCATCTCCCCGGTAGATGCACACCTGCATGGTGCCTACATTCTTGAGCACACAGAGCCCATGGGGTTTGCCCAGAGTGAACTGCACTGCCTGAGCCTGCTTATTTTGGGGCATCGAGGGAAATTAAAAAAATTAGAGGCGGATTTCAGCAACCAGACTTTTGTCATTCAGTTGATATGTCTACGTTTAGCCGTTATTTTATGCCACGCCAGACAAGCACCCAACCTACGCGGCATTAAACTTGAGATTGCTGGCCAAGCCATCACACTCATACTCCCTAAATACTGGGCAGAGAAATATCCGCAATCCTTTTACTTACTGGGTGAAGAAATCACAATCTGGCAAAAAACCACTTGGCAATTTACCCTAGACGCTGCCAATTAGACCTAGACTATCCATTATTTGAGCGCAAAATCCAGTCAGGATCTCAAACAAACATGTTACAAAGCCAGTTGATAGAGGTTTGATGCGCGGTTACCCGTACGACAAAAGCCCAACACTGGCTTTTCTGCCGCCGCAAAGCATGCTTTAAATGCGTCTACTTCCTCAGGCTGTATATGATTGGGAATCACAGGAATATATGCGTAATTTAAACCTGCGGCTTTCGCTGCGGCTTCTAGCAATGCGCTTTCAGGTTGCTCATCACCGCCTTCATGATCAGGCCGATTATTAATCACCGTTTTAAAACCCAAATGCGCTATCTCAGCCAGATCACCTGTAGTGATTTGGCTGGCCACACTAAAATCTGCTGAAATCTGCTTAACTGCTAACGCCATGACGTTTCTCCAAATATATACAAAACTTCTGACCAGCCTTAACCCAAAACTCCTAGGTAACTCTGTATCTATTTAGCTGGCAACTGACTGCCTTTAATATGCATTGACAACAGGCGCTTATGGAAAATCCGAGTTAAAGCATAAGACTTACTAAACTACCATAAACAACTTCTTAACCTCGGCCTCTTGAATGAGGCGATTCACTACCTGATCACATACCAACTCACATAACTTATAAACGGAAGGGTCAGCGATACTGTAGAAAACACTCGTTCCGCGAGACTCTCTTTTGACCAGGCCATATTGCGCCAGCATGGAGAGGTGCTTAGACACGTTCGCCTGCGAGCAGCCTGAAATTTCAGTTAATTGACCCACATTTTTCTCGCCATCCTGCAATGCGTTTAATACCTTCAAACGCGTAGGCTCAGCTAGCGCCTTGAAGTAATCAGCAACATATGCAAGTGTATTATCGTTTAGCTTGCTCATACAACCACCCAACTTTTAATCAACAATCCAATTATACATTAAAATAATGATTTGACTATATAACTACATAGTAATATAGTGTCATTTAGTTTGAATGAATGAGTTAGACCCATGCAACGATACACAAACACATATTTACCGACAGCCATTGCCCTCATGTTCTTAGCATGGATAAGCGCCATGCGCGTTGCCATGGCAGATGAATTGCTCACTTACGTTATCAAAGAGTCACAACAAGCTCCCACCATGACAGTAGAGGGTTCAGTAGAAGCGGTGCAATTCAGCACTATTGCACCGCAAGTGACAGGCAACATCGTAGCTTTGCCAGTAAAAGCCGGGGACACAATCAAGGCTGGTCAATTGCTTGCACGTATTGACACACGCATTGCGCAGCAACAAGTCATCTCCCATCAGGCGCAAGTTGTGGCGGCAAATGCACAACTAAGCGCAGCACGTCAGGAATATGAGCGCAAACGTCGCTTACATGAAAAACAATATATCAGCCAGGCTGCGTTAGAGCGGGCTGAATCTGATTACAAAATCGCTGAGGCGCAAGCCAAGGCACAACTGGCACAAACAGGTGTTGCGAATGTGCAAACTGGCCAACATACCATCAACGCGCCTTATGCAGGCTTAATTGCCGAAGTCATGGCTGAACTTGGTAACATGGCAACACCAGGCAAACCATTGTTTTCCATTTACGACCCTAAAGCATTGCGTGTAGTCGTGAATGTTCCTCAAAGCCAGCTGGCGCAAATTAAGCCTGGCGCAGGCATTCAAGTATTGATTCCTGCTGCAACAGAAGTTGAGCGCAGTCTGACAGCTACGAAAGTAACGATATTGCCCACTGCTGACGCAGTAAGCAATATGACAAAAGTACGTATTACCTTACCCTCCAATTTAACCAGCATTCGCCCTGGCATGTTCGCGCGCGCCATGTTGCCAGTGAATAATGCCAACACCTCCGTGCAGATTATTGTGCCTGCAAAAGCTGTGATTAAACGCAGCGAGTTAACAGCCGTTTATGTGGTGGATAGCAAAGGCAAGCCACAATTGCGGCAAATTAGATTAGGTCGCAAACAAGGAGATTTTTACGAGGTGTTTGCTGGACTGCAAGCAGGTGAAGAAGTGGCCGTCGATCCAATTTCAGCCGCGAACTTTAAATAAATTCATAAAATAGATTCATAGATTGATGACCAATCACACAGAAAAATTAGGTATTTCAGGCCGTATTGCAAAATATTTCCAGTCGGCACAAATTACGCCATTGATTGGGCTGGTGGCGTTGCTACTTGGACTGTTTGCCATACTGGTCACCCCGCGTGAGGAAGAACCGCAGATTAATGTGACCATGGCGAATGTGCTGATTCCGTTTCCTGGCGCATCGGCAAAAAATGTTGAACAGATGGTAGCAGTTCCAGCTGAGCAGGTGCTTTCACAAATTGCGGATATTGAACATGTCACTTCAGTTTCGCGTCCTGGCATGGCAGTGATTACGGTGCAGTTTGAAGTAGGGGTTCCACGCACCGAGGCACTGGTCAGGCTGTACAACACCATTCAGTCTAATCAGGACTGGTTGCCGAAAAATCTGGGCGTGGGTGAGCCGATTGTTAAACCAAAAGGCATCGATGATGTGCCAATTTTAACGGCAACCTTATACACAAAAAATAACCAGCAAGGTGCCTATGAACTTGAGCGCGTAGCACATGCGCTGGAAGCTGAAATCAAGCATGTGAAAGGCACGCGTGAAGTCATCACCCATGGTGGGCCCAGGCGTGCGGTGAATATCGCACTCGACCCTGTGCGCATGGCAGCCGCCAATGTCACGGTTGCAGATATGCGCCGTGCGCTGCAGTCTGCAAATCTGGGCGCTCCTTTAGGTGAGGTCGTCAATGCCAATCAGGCAATTGCTATCGAGGTGGGCAATTATCTGGTAGACGCCAATGACGTAGCTGAGCTGGTGGTAGGCTTGCATGCAGGTCACCCCGTTTATCTGGCCGAGGTGGCCGAGGTAACGAATGGGCCATTGCCTGCGGAGCGTTTTGTCTGGTATGGCGAGGCTGGCAACACAGCCGAGTATCCCGCGGTGACATTAAGCGTGACCAAAAAACCTGGGCAAAATGCGGTGACAGTTTCTGATGCTGTGATCAAGCAGATCGAAAGCCTCAAAAATGTGCTGATACCTGCGGATATGGAAGTGAAGGTCACGCGCAACTATGGCGAGACCGCTAACGAGAAAGCACAGAAACTTATCCAGAAATTAATTTTTGCCACTTCAGCAGTGGTGCTGCTGGTGCTCGTCGCACTAGGCCGCCGTGAAGCTGCAATCGTTGGCACGGCTGTTATTTTGACACTTACCGCCACTTTATTCGCATCATGGGCATGGGGATTTACCCTGAATCGCGTTTCATTATTTGCGCTGATTTTTTCTATCGGCATTCTGGTGGATGATGCCATTGTGGTTGTTGAAAACATCCATCGCCACATGAAACTTAAGCCCCAAGCAAGCCTCACAGAGATTATCCCTGTGGCGGTAGATGAAGTAGGTGGCCCCACGATACTTGCTACGCTGACGGTGATTGCAGCCCTGCTGCCCATGGCATTTGTGAGCGGTTTGATGGGGCCATACATGAGCCCGATTCCAATTAACGCCAGCATGGGTATGCTCATTTCGCTCGCCATCGCTTTTACCATTACGCCATGGCTGTCACGCATCTGGCTGCGCCATGCGCAACACGAAGATGCCTTGGCAAAACGAATTTCGCCATTGTTTACACGTATTTTCACGCCATTTCTGCATGATACCAAAGGCAAAAGCAATAGGCGGAAACTCAGCATGGCGATACTCGGGCTCATTGTTATTTCGCTTGCCCTGCCAGTCGCGCAATTAGTGGTGATGAAAATGCTGCCATTTGATAATAAATCTGAATTTCAGGTAGTCGTGGATATGCCCGCTGGTACGCCACTGGAAAAAACCGCCAGCGTGATGCACGCCATGACAGCCCACCTTGCTACCGTGCCAGAAGTGATTAACTATCAGGCCTATGTCGGGACTTCTGCTCCCATTAATTTTAATGGCCTTGTGCGCCAGTATTATTTGCGCAGTGGCGGTGAAATGGGCGACATTCAGGTGAATCTGGTGGAAAAAAATCACCGCAGCGAACAGAGCCACGCCATTGCCAGCCGCATCAGGCCAGAACTGCAAAAGATTGCGCGCGAGATGGGCGCTAACGTCAAGGTGGTGGAAGTACCGCCAGGACCGCCCGTGATTTCACCGATAGTGGCTGAGATTTATGGCCCAGAGGATGCAGACAGGATGCGCATCGCCAGACAGGTAAGACAAGTGTTTGAGCAAACGGCCGACATCGTCGATACCGATGACAGCAGTATTGCGGATGCGAAAAAGACGGTTTTGGTTGTCGACAAGAAAAAATCGGCCTTACTTGGCGTAACACAGGCTGCAATCGTGAGTACCTTGCATGCAGGTTTGGCGGGAGAGGATGTGAGCTATTTACATGACGCAAGCAAATATCCAACAGGCACACGTTTACGTTTGCCCGTTTACTCGCAAGGGGATGTTGAAGACTTGCTCAAGCTATCGGTGGCCACCTCATCGGGCAAGCTGGTGCCGATACGTGAACTGGTCACACAAGAGGACGCGCTACGGGAACAGCCGATTTACCATAAAGATTTGCTGCCTGTTAATTATGTCATGGGCGACATGACAGGCAAACTGGACAGCCCCTTATACGGCATGTTTGGCATGCGCGGTGACGTGTCTAAAATAGCCGTGCCTGGCGATCAATTAAGCGAGTACTTTATTCAGCAGCCAGAAGATAGCCATCGTGGCTATGCGATTAAATGGGATGGTGAGTGGCAGGTGACTTACGAAACTTTCCGTGACATGGGCGCCGCTTACGCAGTGGGCCTGATATTGATTTACCTGCTGGTGGTTGCACAGTTTGGTTCTTATTTAACTCCGCTCATTATCATGGCACCGATTCCGTTAACCATTATCGGCGTAATGCCAGGCCACGCATTGCTGGGTGCACAATTTACCGCCACCTCAATGATCGGCATGATTGCGCTGGCGGGGATCATCGTGCGTAACTCCATTCTTCTGGTGGATTTTATTAATCTGGAGGTCGCATCAGGCAAGCCATTCAAAGAGGCAGTGATGAACTCAGCCATTACGCGTGCGCAGCCCATTATGCTGACGGCTTTATCAGCTATGCTAGGCGCTTTTTTTATACTGGATGACCCTATCTTTAACGGGCTGGCGATCTCACTCATCTTTGGCATTTTTGTTTCAACTGTGCTGACATTGGTGGTGATTCCCTTACTTTATTTTGTGGCCTATCACCGTAAATTGACTTAATTTTTTGGAGAAACATCTATGACTTCCTGGAAACTTGTTCGTGTAATCGCTGGTTTTTTTATCCTGCTTTCATTAGCGCTGGGCATGACTGAAAGCCCGTTTTTTGTGAGCCGCTACTGGTTGTATTTCACAGCTTTTGTTGGCATTAACCTGCTGCAAAGTGGCTTGACCAACTGGTGCCTCATGGAAAATATCTTACGTAAATTGGGCGTACGTGCGGGCTGCTAAAATGCGTTTACGCTACTACTTACCGTTGTTGGTTTTTGTTTCAGGTCAGGCACAGGCTTTTGACCTTTTAGAGGCTTGGCAGGCTGCGCGTACGCAAGATCCTGCCTTTGCAGCGGCACGCGCAGAGGCGGATGCTGGTCGCACCAAAACATCACAGGCAAGCGCACTTAAAGGTCCGCAAGTGATGCTCAACGCGGGTGCTGGCGGGGTCAGTAATGATCAGAAAATCACTGGCGCTCAGTTCTCAAACGCGCAATTTGCGGGTGGTGGCGCTGGTACCAAGGGCACCACTGACTTTCGCACTCAAACGGATGGTGGGCTGAATCTTAATCTGAATCTGCGTGCGGAATATGCCCTTTATGATGCAACACGCACCGGCTCTGCCATGCAATTGAATAAACAGGCTGAGTTGGCGGAGGTGCAGCTAAGTGCAGAAGCGCAACATTTAATGCTGCGCGTAGCCCAGGCTTATTTTGATTCACTGCTGGCTACAGATGCGCTTACTGCGTTAAAGGCGCAGCAACTGGCAGTTGCCAAGGCGCTGGAAAGTTCGCAGGCACGCTTCAAGGAAGGTGATGTCGCCATTATTGATACGCATGAAACCCAGGCACGTTACGACATGCTGGCGTCACAAGTGCTTGAAGCAGAAAGCAATGTACAGCTCACGCGTGCAGTAATGGCAGATATTTCTGGCAATCAGGATGCAGCATTGCAACGTTTATCCAGCAATACTGATTTTAAGCGTTATGTAAACGGTGATTTGCAAAGCTGGCTAACACGTGCGCAAACCAATCATCCGCAAGTGCATGTGCAGCAATTGCAACAGCAAATCGCGCAGGTTGAGAGTGAGAAATTCAAGTCTAAGTACGCGCCTACTGTGAGTTTAGTCGCGCAGGCTGGTGGTGAGCGTTTAATGGGCTTAGCAGGCAGTGATGCTGATGTGACCAATCGACAGCTAGGTCTGGGGGTTCAATTGACGATTCCTCTCTACAGTAGCGGCATGCGCGATGCCAAATATCAGGAAGCGTTGGCATTAGAAGAAAAAACCCGCAGTCAGACTGATTTCGCACGTCAGCGCGCAGCGCAGGAAGCAAGGTCGGCCTGGGTGGCAGTAAACGTCGGCCAAAGCCAGATTAAGGCGCTGGAGCAGGCAGAACATTCAGCCTTGACCAAGCTGGATTCCACCCGCGTGGGGCGTGACGTAGGTGACCGCACAACGCTGGATGTACTGAACTCAGAACAGGAACTTCACAATACCAGGCTCGCATTATCACGCAGTAAATATCAGCTATTACATGCACTGCTTAACCTTTCTGCAGCGGCGGGCGAGCTTAACGAAGCACGTTTAGAAGAAATCAATCAGGTGTTTAAACCATAGTTTTTTGAAAAAGGATAAGCCATGTTAAACCAATTAAAAGTAAGCCTCAGTGTGCTAGCCATCTTGTTACTCGCTGGATGCAATGCTCAAACAGCATCTGTAACGCCTAAAGAGGCTGCCACAATGTTCGCAGAGAAAAAGGCGATTATCTTAGATGTGCGTGAAGATGATGAATGGAAGGTGCAGCATATTGCTGGCGCGATGCATATCCCACTTGCACAGGTAGAAACTAGGCTTGACGAGTTGGTGCAATATAAAGACCAGCCCGTGATTCTGCAATGCCGCAGTGGCAAGCGCTCGGCTAAGGCCGCTGGCATCTTGGCCGACGCTGGCTTTACGCAAGTTTACAATCTTGCAGGCGGGATTCTGGCTTGGGATCAAGACGGCTTAAAAACAGTGAAATTAAATTAACAGGGGCTAAATAATGAATAAATCATTTGTAAAAGGCATCATGGTTTTACTTATATTGCCTGTTTCAGGCTACGCTGCCGAAACAGATTATCAAGCTGCACAAACCAAATATTTAGATGATAGTCGCAATACAGCAATAGCGTTTAAAACGAAACTTGGCGGCATACTAAAAGCTCAGCTGGAAACAGCAGGTACAGAGAGCGCCATTGGCGTGTGCAAGCAAATCGCCCCAGCCATGGCTGCAGAGTACTCAAAGAATGGCCGAGTTGTGAAGCGCGTATCGCTCAAGGCGCGCAATCCATTGCAAGGCACGCCAGATGACTGGGAAAAACAATCGCTAGAGGGTTTTAATCAGGCTAAGCGCGAAGGCAAGCCCTTGGACACGCTGGAAGCATCAGCAGTCAGTAGTGATGGGCGCTGGTTCCGTTATATGAAAGCTATTCCTACGCAAGCACAGTGCCTGCAATGCCATGGCAAACCATCCGACATTTCTGCCAGTGTGAAGGCTTTGCTGAGAAACGAATATCCGAACGATCAGGCGGTAGGCTACAGCGCAGGAGAAATCCGTGGCGCAATCTCGATTAGTCATCAGCTGAATATCACTCAATAAGCATAGTCGCGTTTGCTTAACTTTAAAGGGAAGAGACAATGACACATATTGTAATAATGGGCGCAGGGGTTGGCGGCATGCCAACGGCTTATGAACTTAAAGCGAAGTTGGGCAAGCAGCACAAAATTACTGTTGTCAGCGCTGTAGATTACTTTCAGTTCATGCCATCTAACCCATGGCTGGGGGTAGGCTGGACTACGCGTGAAAAAATCACCTTCCCGATTCGGCCTTATCTTGAGAAGAAAGATATTCAGTTCATCGCTGAACCTGTCACTCAAATCGATGCCGATAACAACACATTGCAATTAGCCAGCGGCGAAGCCCTTGATTATGATTATTTAGTCATTACCACTGGACCCAAGCTCGCATTTGATGAAGTCCCAGGCTCAGGGCCCAATGGCGGGCATACACACTCAATCTGCTCAACCGACCATGCTGAAAAAACCTTGGCGGCTTATCAGGAGTTTCTAAAAGACCCTGGACCTGTGATTATCGGCGCAATGCCAGGTGCCAGCTGTTTTGGTCCTGCTTACGAATTTACCTTTATTGTCAATCGTGATTTGCGCAAAAAGAAAATCCGCAACAAAGTGCCGATGACTTATGTGACCAGTGAGCCTTATATTGGGCATTTAGGATTGGGTGGTGTAGGTGACTCTAAGGGCATGCTGGAATCAGAATTCCGCAACATTGACGTGAAATGGATCACCAACGCCAAAGTCACCAAGGTTGGAAAGGATAAAATGTTTGTCACCGAACACGATATGCAAGGCAATGTAGTTAAAGAGCACGAGTTGCCGTTTAAGTTTTCCATGATGCTGCCTGCGTTCAAAGGCATTGATCCTGTGGCCTCAGTTGAAGGTTTATGCAACCCTAGGGGGTTTGTGCTGATTGATGAGCATCAGCGTAGCAAGAAATATCGCAACATTTTTGCGGCTGGCGTATGTGTAGCCATCCCGCCAGTAGAAGTCACGCCTGTGCCAACAGGCGCACCTAAAACAGGTTATATGATCGAATCCATGGTCACTGCCATCGCACACAATATTACAGCAGATATGACTGGGCAGAAAGCAGATGCAGTCGCTACCTGGAATGCAATCTGCCTAGCCGACATGGGCGATACAGGGGCGGCCTTTGTGGCGCTACCGCAAATCCCGCCGCGTAATGCAAGCTGGGTCAAAAAAGGCAAGTGGGTTCATCTGGCTAAAATCGCCTTTGAGAAATATTTCATTTACAAAATGAAAAAAGGCACTTCTGAACCCGTCTATGAAAAGTATGTACTCAAAGCAATGGGGATTGAAAAGCTGGATTAGAACAATATTAACCGTTGGGCAATTTAGTAGCTGCCTGAACATCATCGCGCATGGTCGGCATTTTTTCTGTTGAGTAGACTGTCAAGCAATAGAACAACGGTAAAGTACAAGGACTACCCATAAAATCAAAAACCACGACACTATTCATTGAGTATGTCGTGGTTAATCTTACTTATTAATGTCTATCTAGGCACCAGGAACACGGCTTTTTCTTCTATAGATTCACCCGTTTCCTTGGCATGTATTTTAAACACAATGTGATGTGAGCCTGACTTTTCTGTGCCATCAGGAATCTGCACACGCACTGCGATAGAGCGCACCTCAGCCGGGTTAATCTGCACCGTTTGCTGGCTATCAGTGACATCAGATTTCAGCGCTACTTTGGGTAAGCCCTCAACACTCAATGTGTAATGCTGCGCTGTTTCTGTCGCATTCATAATTTGCAAGCGATATACGTTTTCCAACATGCCGCCTTCTGCCAGCCTTGCCATAACCCCACGGTCACGCACTACATTCACCTTAAATGAAGGACGTAGCCACAGGCTGGTGAGGGTAGCAATCACAAGGGCTGTGAGAACTGCCGTGTAAATAATGACGCGTGGCCGTGCAATGCGTTTGAGCATTTGCTGATGGGTCCAGCCGTTGTTGAGCGCATTCTGAGTTGAGTATTTCACCAAACCACGCTCATAACCCACCTTGTCCATCACGGTATCGCATACATCGGCACAAGCGCCACAGCCAATACACTCATACTGCAAACCCTTGCGAATATCTATGCCCGTGGGGCACACCTGAACACACAGGCTGCAGTCAATGCAAGCCCCATGCTTACTGGGGTCGAGGGCCGTTTTTTGTGATACCTTGCCACGTGGTTCGCCGCGTTTTTCATCATAGGTGACAATTAAGGTGTCATCATCGAACATAGCGCTCTGAAAACGGGCATAAGGACACATGTATTTACATACCTGCTCACGCATAAACCCTGCATTGCCATAGGTGGCAAAACCGTAAAAACAGATCCAGAAGGTTTCCCACGGACCCAGCCCCAGATTGACCACGGCGCTACCTAGCTCACGGATAGGTGAGAAGTAACCGACAAAGGTAAACCCAGTCCATAGCGCAAACAGAATCCAGGCCAGATGCTTAGTGCCTTTTTTAAACAGCTTTTTGCCTGACATGCCCGCACCGTCCAGCTTCATACGGGCGGCACGGTCGCCTTCTATTTTTGCTTCTATCCATAAAAATATTTCTGTGTATACGGTTTGCGGGCAGGTGTAGCCACACCATAAGCGTCCAGCAACAGCGGTAAATAAAAATAGCGAGAGGGCTGAGATAATGAGGATGGCAGTGAGGTAAATCAGGTCTTGCGGGTAGAGCACCAGATTAAAGATATAAAAACGCCGTGCTTCCAGATCAAACAACAGCGCCTGACGTTGTCCCCATTCAATCCAGGGCATGCCGTAGAAGACAATCTGGGTCAGCCAAATCATGGCCCAGCGCCATTTGGTAAAAAAGCCAAAGGTGCTGCGCGGATAAATCTTATCCGCAGCAGCATAGAGATTAATGATAGCAGGCTCCGCCGCTACATTGCTTTTACCTACGGTTTCAGTAACGTTGTTTTTAGAGGCCATACCTATCACCTATCATAAATTATGTAATTTAACTATATAACTATCTGGTTATATATAATATAACATACCACACACTAAATTGCACGTGGCTTATACCAAACCCTCAAGCACACTTCTCATTTTAAAATGTCATAAAAATTTAACTTGCCTCCATCATTAAACGGTATAAACTATTTATACCGTTTAATATAGGATATCATCATGTCTAAAATCAACCCCGTACAAGCTAACGCATTAAAAGCCCCAGCTGAAAAGCCTGCGGCAATCAAACCCACAGCCACACAGACAGCGGTCAAAAAAGCAGTCACTGGCAAATCAACGGCAGTCAAAGCAAGCCCTGCAAACAAACCTGTAAACACACCTGCGGCAGCCGCAGTAGCAAAGCCTGCAGAAAAACCAGTAGAAAAAAACAAAAGCACCACCAAAGCAGTTAAGGAAAAAACGCCTAAACTAAAAATGGAACGCGATAGCTTTACCATGCCAAAAACGGAGTACGCTCAGTTTGGTGTATTAAAAAGTCGGCTGGAAAAACTAGGACAACCTGCTAAAAAAAGTGAGTTGATTCGTGCAGGCTTGATGCTATTGGCTGCAATGACTGATACGACATTAAAGACTACACTTAGCAAAGTGCCTACCATTAAGACTGGCAGACCTAAAAAGAAATAAATGATTAATTAAGTGAGCGCGGGCTGCTGCACTGCATACAACATCATTTGCAGTGCGCTGCCGCTTGCTATTGTTAACTTACGCTGGCGCAGCCACCACACCGAACCTTTTTTTACGGCACAGGCGTGAGGGCTCATTTCAAGCAAGTCTGCGATGCACAACCCTAAGTTAGGCTGATGCCCAACCATCACAATGGTCTTTTCAGAGGATAATTGGCGAAGCAGTTCGAGCATTTGCTGAGCACTGCTATGAATACTCAACACCTCGGATGTGGACATCACCAAGCCCGCTCTTTTTTGCAGTTCAGATGCTGTTTCCTGACAGCGCAGCGCAGGACTAACCCATAACTCCGCATCTTCAGGCAAGTATTGCGCGAGCCACTTGGCCATGTTGGCCGCATCTTTACGTCCACGCTTGGTTAATGCTCTGTCAGCATCTCTACCGCTGGCACTTTCCATCTCAGCTTCCGCATGTCGCCAAAAAATCAGATGCGTCATCTCATGTTCACCTTGTCAATCCGCAGCTTACTCAGCATATTTTTTCATAAGCATACGCTGAGCGCTATGATGAATTTCGTGTGGTTTGGATTTAACTGTCGCACTCAATACATAATGGCCATCGTTTGTGAGTAGCCATGCATCATGAGTATCCTGCAAATACATTTCAAAACACTCATGCAAAATACGTGCACGATGGTCTGCATCTGTGATTGGCCAGGCGATCTCAACACGTCGCATCATGTTACGATTCATCCAGTCAGCGCTGGATAACCACATATTCTCTACGTCCCCTACTTTAAAGTAAAACACACGAGAATGCTCCAGCAGCTGCCCGATGATAGAACGCACACGAATTCGCCCATCCAGCCCTTCAGTATCAACAGGCAAAATACAAGCCCCGCGTAAAATCAGGTCTATCTCCACCCCTGCCCGCCCTGCTTTAATAAGCGCATGCACTAAAGCCTCATCAGTCAGCGCATTCATCTTAAGCATGACTTGTGCGGGCTTTCCTGCTTTGGCTGCAGTCTCGGCTGCGCCGATTCTGGCTAGCATCTGTTTATGCAGATTAAATGGCGCAACCAGTAGTTTTTGCATACGTGGCAATTTTACCTGGCTGGCAATATGCCTAAACAAATACTCCATGTCCTGCGTAATTTTGTCATCCGCGGTTAACATGCTGATATCGGTATATAAACGGGCTGTTCTTGGATTGTAATTTCCCGTCGATACGTGACCATAGTACTTGAGTCCAGCACCTTCACGCCGCATCACCAATAACATTTTGGCATGTGTTTTGAGGCCGACAATGCCATAAACCACTTGCGCACCTACGGATTCCAAATCCTCGGCCCAGTTAATATTGGCTTCTTCATCAAAGCGCGCTTTAAGCTCCACTACAGCCAGCACCTCTTTACCACGACGCACTGCTTCCTGCAGCAATTTAAGCATACGTGGGTCAGAGCCTGTACGGTAAATAGTTTGCTGAATCGACAGCACATCTGGGTCATGCACAGCTTCACGTAAAAACTCAATGACCGATTCAAAACTTTCATACGGCTGATGAATAAGCACATCTTTTTGCTTCAGCTGCGTAAAAAAAGATTGATTCGGCATGAGCTGCTGGCTTACTTTAGGCTCATAGGGTACAAATTTGAGATGACTGCCTTCTGCCATGTCTGCTAATCGCATCAAGCGCCCCAAATTAACCAGACCATTCACGCGATATAGCGATTCGTTAGGTAAATCAAACTGTTTTAACAAAAAATTTGCCAATTTTTCATCACAACCATGCGAAACTTCCAAGCGCACCGCATCACCAAAGTTTCGCTGTACCAGCCCCTGCCGCAACGCGGTGCGGAGGTTTTTTACATCATCTTCATCCACGGCAAGATCTGAATGACGCGTGACTCTGAATTGAGAAAAGTTCAGCACTTCACGTCCAGCAAATAAACTATCCAAATGCGCGCGAATTACACTGGATAAAGACACAAACTTCTGCTGCCTATTGCTCAAATGCTTAGGGAGTTTAATCAATCTCGGCAACGCACGTGGCACCCTTAGTATGGCAATATTGTTATTGCGTCCAAAAGCATCCACCCCACCAAGAGAAACAATAAAGTTCAATGACTTATTAGCCACTTGTGGAAATGGGTGTGAAGGATCCAAAGCAATCGGCACCAGCAAAGGACGCACATCAGATTCAAAATAGCGTGCAACCCAACGCCTCTGCTCTGCATTACGATCCCCATGCGAAACCAAGTGTACACCCTGTTCAGTCAAGGCAGGCATCAGCTCAGCATTAAAAATATCGTATTGTTTGTTTACCAGTGCATGTGCGGCATTAGAAATCGCTCGGTAGCTTTCCACGTTCACATCAGTCTGCTGCTCATCTGTGCGCATCGCATCAACGTGTGGCGCGGCACGCACTTCAAAAAACTCATCCAGATTTGATGAAACAATACAGAGAAAGCGCAGTCTTTCCAAGAGCGGATAATCTGGATTTTGGGCAAGGCTCAAAACGCGCTCGTTAAACGCCAAAATACTGATATCACGGTTAAGTAATTTGATAGATGAATGAGTAGGTCGCATAATAATTTCAGTGAATCAACCTTAAAATAATAACGGTTAATCATGACATTTTTATGACACGCCGTTGACATGGTACATCACAAGCCAGCGTATCATATAACAAGCTCATCAAGCTAGGCAGCACACCTGCAGCTGCACATCAGGCCCATCGAGGACTATTTAAGCAGTTGATTTAATGCAACTTGTGCGGCCAGCATACCAAATGTTGCAGTCACACTCACTGCTGAGCCGTAGCCAGCACAATTTAAACCCGAAACACTGCGCTCTATATCACACGACGCCGCCACGGGCTTTGTGACTGGCTCATCAGAACAAACACAACGGATGCCAAATTTGGGTGATTTTTTTGGCAGATTACTGCCTTGAGGAAAGGCGTACTCTTTACGCAGCACGTTACGCACCTTGGCAAGCAGCTTATCACCGTGCACCTGTGCCAAATCCGCCACTTGAATGCGTGTAGGGTCTAACCTTCCTCCTGCGCCACCAGATACAACAATAGGCACATCCGCCCGTTTGCAAAAATTAATCAGCGCAACCTTCGCCTTTGCATCATCCACGCAATCAATGAGGCTATCAAAACTAAAATTTAATAACTGTTCAATATTCTCTGGCGTAATGAAATCTTCAATCTGGCGCACCTGACAGCCTGGATTAATGGCCAGAATGCGCTCACACATTGCAGTGACTTTAGGCTTGCCGATATTACCATCAACTGCAGGTAGCTGACGATTGAAATTGGACTCCGCAATATTATCCAAATCAATCAATGTAATATTACCCACTGCATTACGCGCCAACACCTCTGCCGCCCAGGAGCCTACCCCACCGATGCCAACCACCACTATATGCAGCGCAGTGAGCTTGGCCAGCCCGACATCACCATAGAGCCTGCGCACCCCGCCAAACCTGCGTTCAAAATCCATTTTCATTAGATTTCCAGCACAACAAACGCCGCTGCGAGGTTTTTTTCATCACTGATGCTTAGATGCATTTGCTGAATACTTTTGGCCTCCAAAAAAGCTTGCAATTCTGGAGCCAACACCAGCAAGGGTTTGCCTAAGGCATCATGTGAAACTGCAATATTCTGAAATGTGGCAGGCGCGCGCAAGCCTGTGCCCAGCGCCTTGGAAAAAGCCTCTTTAGCAGCAAAGCGTTTAGCTAAAAACCGCGCCTTGATTTGTGATTTTTGATAACTTGCAAGCTCACTCTCTGCCAGCACACGTTTGGCAAAGGCATCACCGAATTCAGCAATAGAGGCATCAATACGCGCCACCTCCACAATATCTGTTCCTATTCCAAAAATCATGTTGGCAAGCTTACCTTGGAGCGTAATTCTTAATTAAGTTTTTCATCTCGCGTACAGCATTATCCCAGCCCACAAACAGCGCGTGTGCAACAATCGCGTGGCCGATATTAAGCTCTTCAAACCCGTGCAGTTTAGCCACAAGGTGCGTATTATGGTAGTGCAAGCCATGGCCCGCATTGACAATCAATCTGGCATCCTTGGCATGATGCAGCGCCTGCTCAATACGCACGAGTTCCTCTGTTTGCATTGCATCTGTTTCGGCGTCGGCAAAGGTGCCCGTATGCAATTCAATCACTGGCGCACCCGTTTTAACTGCGGCATCAATCTGCGCCAACTCAGGCGCTATGAACAGTGATACACGAATCCCCGCATCACTCAATTTTCTAACAGCATGCTGCACTTTATCAAACTGTCCGACCACATCCAAACCACCCTCGGTGGTTCGCTCTTCGCGCCGCTCAGGCACCAGACAGACATCTTGCGGGGCTACTTTGATTGCAATATCCAGCATTTCCTCAGTAATAGCACATTCCAGATTCATCTTGGTTTGTAGCAAGGGACGCAAGGCAAAGATATCGGCATCCTGCATATGGCGGCGATCTTCGCGTAAATGCAGGGTAATACTATCTGCCCCGGATTGCTCCGCACGCAACGCCGCCTGCACCACGCTTGGATATTTGGTCCCACGTGCCTGACGGATGGTTGCCACATGGTCGATATTGACGCCTAATTTAATCATGCTTTACTCTCAAATAATTTAGCCACTGGTAAACGTGGATTAGCACTAACAAAAAAAATCTATAGTCCCTGTAAATCTATCAACAACTGTCTGGTATGCAAAGGCCTGTCGCCTAAGTAATAAGCCAGCAAATAACGCATTAGCTGCTTGCTCTGCTGCTGTGTCTGCATATCATGATAGTTATCATTTTCCATATCAATCAAGGTCTTGCCTAACAACTGCACACCGTTATCATAGCCCCCGACCTTACCATTGATTTTATAGGCCCCATGCTCCGCCTCGTAGCGATAAGCCTGATCTGCAATCACAGTCTGTGCATTCACATCAGTCGTCAGTGGAATTGCATAGCCCAGCTCCTGCAGGAACTTGAGCTCAAAACGCCGCAAGGTCACTGCCAGATCCGCACCGCTCGTTAAATCTCTAAGCGTGTCAGCATAATATTCAAACAGTGCCTCATGTGCATCTTCGCGCGGCAGCAGCCGTAACAAAAGCTCGTTAAGATAAAAACCGCACATCAGCGCTTCGCCTTGAAGCAACAGCAAACCCCCTGCCCATTCCAAACTATGCAAGGTTTTAAGTTCCTGCTTGCCTGACCATGTGGCCAACATAGGCTGAAAAGCCTGTAGCATGCCGCGCATGGCAGAGCGTGGCCGTCTTGCGCCTTTGGCCGTGGTCGCTACACGCCCAAGGTTACGTGCAAACAACTCCACCACAAGACTGGTTTCTTTGAAGGGGTAAGTATGCAGCACATAGACGGGCTGATTGTCTTGTCGATGATTGGCAATGGCCACGATTTACCAGCCCTGAGCATGCATAAGTAAGATAGCTAAAAAACAAACACGCAATTTAGCTCACCCCAACTCTGTTCCCTGAGAGGATTGATCGCTCAACCCTGAATTTAACGGATACTGATTTAAATGCTCTGCAATTCTCTGCTGATAAATAGCTTGCTGGTGTGCGGGCAAAGTGGCCACAAATTGCGCCATCTGCACAACAGCATCCCCCTCATTTTTGTTCAACTCACTCGTAAGGCCCGACCAAAAGCTTCTTTGCTTTTCGTTTTGTGGGCTAAAAGCTTCAAATTTTCCTTCACCTTCTAGTTGCAGATAGGTTTTTTCGCCATCTGGCGTTACCACCACCTTGTTGTAGGGGGATGAATACACCGTGCGACCTTTAAGCAAATCCTCCACACCAAAGGCTTGCGTCACCTCAGGATCCACCTGCTTGATCTCTTCAGCAATAATCCAGCCGCCAAAATAGGTAAGCCCAGCGTGTTGTTCTGTACCAACCGCCGACAAGCCTACTATATTCGCATTAGGCGCGGTGACTTTTGCTTCCAGCGCGTTTGAGAGTGCTTGCGCATATGAAGCATCACCCCACTTGCCTGCATTGCAGGCAAATAAGGTAACTTCCTGCCCCGCCTGATAATGCGGGTCGTCTTTAATCATGCTAGCCAGATCATGCGGTGACACTTTAGAACAGCCACCATCTGCACAGTCTGCACGGCTATACAAAAAAAGCTCACCTTTGTTTTGCGGACCATGGGCAAGCACAGTGTAAGCATTGCCATGGTTAGCATAAGGGGCATTCTTTGCAAAATCATCACTGGGTACTACGATACTTAAATCTGCCCCATGCGCATGTGCTTGATTCTCAGCCATGACCGTAACTCCCGCGATTTGCGCCTAGTAGCCTAAAGACTTGAGCGCACGCTCATCGTCTGCCCAGCCGCCTTTGACTTTTACCCAGGTTTCGAGATACACCTTGCCGCCAAATAATTTTTCCATGTCCTGACGCGCCTCAGTGGAAATCTGTTTCAACTTCTCACCGCCCTTGCCAATCAACATCGGCTTTTGGCTATCTTTATCTACAATAATGGCGCAGAAAATACGGCGCAGCTTACCTACCACTTCAAACTTTTCAACTTCCACCGCCACTGAGTAAGGAATCTCATCGCCTAACAACCTGAAAATCTTCTCGCGCACCAGTTCCGCAGCTAAAAATCGTTCGTTTTTGTCCGTCAACTCATCTTCAGAGTAAATTGCATCCTGTTCAGGCAGGTAGCTGCGGATTGACTTCAGCAACTCATCTAAATTAAGGCTTTTTTTGGCACTGACAGGCACAATTTCGGCAAAAGGAAATTCCAGATCAAAATCTTGTATCAAAGGCAGCACATTGCCTTTATCGCCCATCAGGTCGAGTTTATTCACCACTAAAATGGTCGGTGTTTTTTCTGATAGCAGTTTCAGCACCTTACGGTCTGCGTCACCTAATTTCATGGGCTCAATGACAAACAGCACTACATCCACTTCCGTCAGCACTTGTGTGACAGTTTTATTCAAGCCCTTATTCAACGCATTGAGATGCTTTTGCTGAAAGCCTGGCGTATCAACAAAAATAAACTGCGTGTCATCTGTGGTATGAATCCCCAGCAAACGATGGCGGGTAGTCTGAGCCTTACGTGAGGTAATTGCCAGTTTTAATCCCAGGATATGGTTGAGCAGCGTTGATTTTCCGACATTAGGGCGACCAACGATGGCAACCGTGCCACATTTAAACACACCCTGTTGGTGGGTCGTAGCGTCATTATCTTGATTTGTCATTTTTTGGGTTTTCCAATGTGGAGTTTATCTAATGCCTCAAGCGCTAATTTGGCCGCTTCCTGTTCAGCAATGCGACGACTAGTGCCATCACCTGTTGTGCGTATATTAAGTTTCTCTATCACACAATCCACAACAAATTGCTGTGCGTGCGCTTCACCACTGGTATGCGTGATGAGATACTCAGGCACCATCATTTTCCTTGCCTGCAATCTTTCCTGTAATAAAGATTTTGCATCCTTATCAATCGCTTTAGGGTCTATCGTTTCCAGCTTCTGCTGATACAAACCCAACACAAAAGCTTCTGCTGCCTCAAAGCCACTATCAAGATAAACTGCGCCAATCATCGCCTCCAGCGCATCTGCCAGAATAGATGGCCTACGCCAGCCAGCACTTTTTAGCTCACCTTCACCCATGCGTAGCGCATCGCCAAGATTAAGCGTGAGTGCGATTTCACTCAAGGTCGCCTCTTTCACCAGTTGCGCACGCAAGCGGCTCAAATCACCTTCAGCCAATCTGGGAAAACGTTTGTAAAGTTGAGTAGCAATAATAAAATTGAGTGCACCATCCCCTAAAAACTCCAACCGCTCATTATTTTGTGCAGCATAACTTCGATGCGTGAGTGCCTGAAATAATAGTTGAGGGTCTTTAAAAGAATGGCTTAATCGTTTTAACAATGCTTGCTGAGTCATCACTAAGTCAATGGCCCTAGTATGGGAGTGTCAGGTATGGAAATAATGTCATATTATTTACCATCGCTACGCGCTGAAAAATCAATAAGCACGCTCACATTGCCTATAATAGGTTTTACTATTTGATAGTCCACAACAATCACAGGCTGCCCATCCACACCTTTTTCTATAACCAAATCAGAGCCTTTAACCGTGTCAATGTAAGCAATATTGGCGCGCCTATCAAAGGAGTCCTTGATTTCCTTGTTGGTCATATTGGCAAGCTGCTCCTGCCGCATCGCTAATAACACTTTTTTTACCGACATAAACTCTGTGTAGGCGGGTGTCATTTTCATGACAATCATTGCAACAAACACGATAAGACCGCCAATAAAAAGCATGCCCAGCAATGTGGCACCTAATTGTTTTTTGGCGTTTTTCAACTCAACTGACTGATTGCGCATGTGTACTCTCCATCGATAAATGAGATATAACGACTAATAGCTTTTACTTAACGTATGCTGTTGCCTATTCTAGAACCTTGATCAAAATTCATCCAGATAAAAAATGCCTTGCCCACTAAATTACGCTCAGGCACAAAACCCCAAACGCGACTATCTGAACTATTATCACGGTTATCTCCCATGGCAAGATAATGACCTTCTGGCACGACGACTTCTTCGCCGTTGGCAAATCTTGCCCCAATTGCATCTGCATCATAACTGCCCACCACATCATGCACGAGGATGTCATGTTCAACCTGACCCAGCTTTTCTCGATATTGCTGCGCAACCATGACATTTAAACCAGACATCACATACTCGTAATCACCTAACATCACTCTAGGCACAGCTTTGCCATTAATTAGCAACTGCTTATCCTGATAGCTTACTTTATCACCTGGCAGGCCAATCACGCGCTTGATGTAATCAATCGATGGGTTAGGTGGATAATGAAACACAAATACATCACCACGCTCTGGCTTGTTAATCTCCACAAAAGCATTATTTAAGATAGGCACCCGCAAGCCATAAGTGAATTTATTTACCAGGATGAAATCCCCTGCAATAAGCGTTGGCATCATGGATGCGGATGGAATTTTAAACGGCTCTACAATAAAAGAGCGCACCAGAAAAACCACCAGAATCACTGGAAAAAAGCTTTTAGCATACTCCACCAGCATAGGCTCATCAGCGCCTGCGGGACGTTTTTTGCTTAACACCAAGCTATCGAACAGCCAGATCAAACCTGTGACCAGCAGTATGACAATCATAAACAGTGCGAACATCATGCTATTGTTACCTTATCTTGTTATTTATCTTCAACCCGTAGAATCGCCAAAAATGCCTCTTGCGGGATCTCCACACTGCCTACTTGCTTCATGCGCTTCTTACCTTCTTTTTGCTTCTCCAGCAACTTGCGTTTACGGGTAATGTCACCGCCATAACATTTGGCCAGCACATTCTTACGCATGGCTTTAACGGTTTCACGGGCGATGATGTTAGCACCAATTGAAGCCTGAATCGCCACATCAAACATCTGACGCGGTATTAATTCACGCATTTTAGCGGCCACTTCACGTCCGCGATATACACTGTTACTGCGGTGCACAATCAGGCTTAATGCATCCACACGTTCGCCATTGACCATGATATCCAACTTCACCAGATCCGCTGCGCGAAATTCTAAAAACTCATAATCCATGCTGGCATAACCACGTGATACTGATTTTAGTTTATCGAAAAAATCCAGCACTACTTCATTGAGCGGCATTTCATAGCTCAGCATGACCTGCCTGCCCATGTACTGCATATTACGCTGTATGCCTCGTTTGTTATTGCATAAAGTCATCACAGGGCCTACATAATCCTGCGGCATCAGCAAGTTAACTACGATCATAGGCTCGCGAATTTCTTCTATGCGGGAGGGTTCTGGCAAACGCGAAGGATTCTCGATCTGCACCACCTCACCGCTTTTGAGCAACAACTCATAAACAACCGTAGGGGCAGTGGTGATAAGATCCATGTCATACTCACGCTCCAAGCGCTCTTGTACAATCTCCATATGCAGCAAGCCCAAAAAGCCGCACCTGAACCCAAAGCCTAATGCCGTTGAATTTTCTGGCTCAAACAACAAACTTGCATCATTTAAACTCAGCTTCTCTAAAGCGGTACGCAGTGCCTCAAACTGATTGGACTCAACCGGGTACAGCCCCGCAAACACCTGCGGCTTCACCTCTTTAAATCCTGCCAATGGTGCACTGGCGGGCCTGCCAGCCAAGGTAACGGTATCCCCCACCTTGGCAGCAGCCAATTCTTTTATCCCAGAAATAACAAAACCTACCTCACCCGCTGAAAGCTGGTTTTTTTGCAATGATTTAGGCGTAAACACCCCAACCTGCTCACAAAGGTATTCAGCGCCCGTTGCCATCAGGCGAATTTTATCTTTGGGCTTGAGCACGCCATCAATCACGCGCACCAACATGACTACACCTACGTAATTATCAAACCAGGCATCAATCACCAAAGCTTTTAGTGGTGCTGCAGCATCCCCTTTGGGGGCTGGCACTTTTGCCACTACTGCTTCAAGCACATCCCGCACCCCCTCGCCTGTTTTGGCAGAACAGCGTACCGCATCTGAAGCATCCACCCCAATAACATCCTCGATTTCCTGAATCACGCGCTCAGGTTCAGCCGATGGCAAATCAATTTTATTCAGTACAGCAGTCACTTCAACGCCTAAATCCAGCGCGGTATAGCAGTTGGCTACACTTTGCGCTTCAACCCCCTGGCTGGCATCCACCACCAGCAACGCGCCTTCACACGCAGAGAGTGAGCGAGAGACCTCATAGCTAAAATCTACATGCCCTGGGGTATCAATTAAATTCAAGTGATAAATCTGGCCATCATCCGCTTTGTACTGTAAAGCGGCCGTTTGCGCCTTGATTGTAATGCCTCGCTCACGCTCAATATCCATAGAATCAAGCACCTGCGCCTCCATCTCGCGATCGGCCAAGCCCCCGCATAAATGAATAATACGGTCAGCCAACGTAGATTTGCCGTGGTCAATGTGAGCAATAATGGAGAAATTACGAATATTTTTCATGTGTATATATTAATGACTTGATTAACTACCAAAAGCACCAGTAGCGCTTTTTTACAAAGCAACGTAACAACAAGGGCGCACTAGGCGCCCTTGTTGTTACCGAACAGCTTGGATTTTACAGCAAATTCAAAGTATTAGCATTATTTAGATTACATGCTGCACTTGACGTGCTGCCAAGCTGCCTTATTTATCAGCCGAGATTTTAACTGGCACATACAAGGTGTTTTCACCACGCAATACCAGCAAGGCAACCGTCTTGCCGACGGAAAACCCTGACAACTGCTTATCAAACTGCTCCAGCGACTGCACTTCTGTGTTATTAAGTCCCAGCACCACATCACCGCGCCTGATACCAGCCTGCGCGGCAGCACCCTGGGCTTCCACCACTAACAGACCATGTTTGCCATTGAGTTTTTTCTTCTGCTGCGGCGTGAGCTCTTTTAATATCAAGCCTACCTTATTCACATCAGATTTAACAGCAGGCTTGTTCGCCTGTGCCACTTCATTGCCTTCTGTCGGCATTTCGCCAACAGCGATTTTAAGGGTTTTCTCACTTCCCTTGCGTAAAATATCCACAGGCACTTTTACACCAGGTTTCGTCACGCCTACTGCGCGCGGCAAATCAGATGATTTTTCAATCAGCTTGCCATCAAACTTAAGAATGACATCCCCAGGCTCTAAACCGCCCTTATCCGCAGGGCCGCCTTTTTCAACAGCAGCCACTAAAGCACCGTTCGTATTCTTCATGCCAAATGATTCAGACAATTCTTTACTTAACTCCTGAATCACAACACCCAGCCAGCCACGGGTTACCTTACCCGCATCTTTTAACTGGTTAGAAACCTCCAATGCAACATCAATCGGAATGCTGAAAGACAAACCCATGGAACCACCGCTGCGGCTATAAATCTGCGAGTTGATCCCAATCACTTCGCCAGCAAGATTGAACAACGGCCCGCCTGAGTTACCTGGGTTAATCGCCACGTCTGTTTGAATAAAAGGCACATAATTTTCTTGTGGTAACGCGCGGCCCTTTGCACTCACAATACCTGCAGTCATGGTGTTCTCTAGCCCGAATGGCGAACCAATCGCAGCCACCCACTCGCCTACTTTGAGTTTAGTGGGGTCACCTGTCACTACTTTGGGCAAGCCTGTTGCCTCGATTTTCACCAGCGCTACGTCAGTGCGTTTATCCGCACCGATAATCTTAGCTTTAAATTCACGCTTGTCTGAGAGTTTTACAATCACCTCATCGGCCTCTGCGACCACATGCGCATTGGTCAGAATATAGCCGTCACTGCTGATAATAAACCCTGAACCCAATGATTGGGATTTATATTCTGGCTGTGCACCGCCATTGCCCCCAGGAAAACCAGGAATACCAAACCGTTTAAAAAACTCCTGCATCTGCTCATCGCCCTGCATATTGGGGAATGGCAACCCTGCGCCACGTACGTTTTGCGTGATGCTGATATTCACCACCGCAGGCCCTTGTTTTTCAGCCAACTCGGTAAAGTCAGGCAAATCTTTTGCGTTTGCAGGCAAATTAACTGTAGCAATCACAGCAAAAGTGATTGCCGCAATCCATTTTTTTATCATTTACGCACCTCAATTAACATTTACTATAAAAAATCAACCTCTAGGATGATGCACACTGGGGCGCATCATCCGCAAACCTTAAAATAACAGCCTGATGATTACCCAGGGCTTTTTTGTAAGACCCAAATCCTACCAGATGACCTTTGACCCACAAAAAACCAAGCACCAGCCCCAACATGGTTGCCAGCAGCACATAGAGTTGATTCTCCGTATAAAAATCAGCCACAACTGCAAACAACACCATGCTCAACAAAGGTAACACGTATAAATAATAAACTGAACGTAACGCAGCGCGCTCATCTACGCCTACGATGACACTATCACCCACACTCGCATTGATTTTATTATCAGCCAGAAAGGTATGCGATTGATGTCCAAGCAGCTTACCCCAAGTCGCATTGCCACAGCCACGTTTCTGACCGCAAAGATTACAAGCCGTGCGCCTTTCTATTTCCAGGCGTGCCAGGTTTTGTTCCAGCCCCATCACTATTGCATATTGCTCTATCATATTTACATTAACTTTACTTTAAGCCAGATTTTTCATCTGGCGATTTTACATCTACCTGAATGTCAACTAGCCAACTTGTTGGCTTTAGTGTTGGTTATCAGTCGCCGCCAAGTACTAATGGAAAGTCCAGGTTTAAAATTATGGCAATTTAGCGACACCTGTATCAGCAGCATTGACCACTACTGCATTGGCAAACTGTACCACAGTAGCTTCAGGCACCTCACCCACCGCTGTGACCAAATAACCATTTTTCTCACTTGCATAAAAACTGGTATTGCCGTTTTTAATCAAAGTCACTTTAGTTTGACGATTTTTCACATGCGCCTTTTTAGGAACAGGTTCAACAAACAACGACACCGAAGCCAGCCCGTCTGAAAACACTACATGCGCCACAGGGTAAGGCTTGCCAGCTACTGCACGCATCATTTGATCCGTTTTTTGGTAGCCTGGAGGTAAAATTTTCACATCCCATGAAACAGGAAACTTAGCCTCTGCAGAAACCACCTGCTCATCTTCCATCACGTAATTCTTCTGGCGGTCAATTTTTGGTTTAAACCAATCCAAATCTACGGTATTGAGCAAGGATAACTGGTTAAAGGCAATACTCTCTAAAATTTCGCTTTGCTGATTAAACATCGCAGATTTCAAAAGCAGGCCAAACTCTTTATCTACCCAGAATTTATGGCTGTAGCGCAAATTATCTTTTGCCAGCAATAACAGCGTCTGTGTTTGCCTATCGGCAACACGCTCCTGAATGCTGGCCTGCAAGGTGTAACTTTCTTTTACAGCATCAAGATTAACGGGCAACACTGCGGGGAACATATTTTGCCCGCGCCTTTTCTCAATGATGATGTCTTTGTTTCTGGCGTTGTATATCACCAACTCGCCACCCTGACTCAGCACCTCACGTGGGGAACCATCCAGCACGACACTTCTGGAAAACTCACTTTGACCATTAAACAGGTGCCTGATTTGAACAGCGCGTGTTTTTTGTGTTGTCTGGCAGACAAACACACCCTCATAACTCAAAGCGCGCGCGGCCACTGCGGCTTTCTGTAGAACAACCCACAACTCCGCTTCAGTTTCAGATTCTGCCTGTGCTGACACGTGCGTGAATAACAGCCCTACAAATATTACGCTCAGGGAAATTTTGACACTGGACAAGCTTAAACTCATTCTGAATAGTTTACAGATTGCATGTAATATGAACTTGTGGAAGGTGCAGTCGCCTGATGCGCTATTAAATACTCTGCTGGGATTGCTTGCTCTGAGTGTTCCAGCTCGGCAAGCTCCATCATCGCCGGCAGCGCATCTGACTGGGTCTGATGCTGCAAGGCCATCCAACCCACCATCATCACCGCTGCAAAAGAGGCGGCAATCGACCAGGTTACTGGGAGTCTTTCTTTAAAGTCTTTCATGCCTTTGGCAATTGTTTGGGTTGTGTCCAGCTTACTTGCGCTTGGCGCCAATATCGTAGGCTCAAGCTCGATTTTTTGCATCAAGTTCTTTTTAAAGTCATGGCGCAACAAACCATCGCCCCGCATCGCATCGCCAATTAACTGATAATGAGCCCATGCATCCTGCGCCTGCTTATTAGCACTTAACATGCCCAGCAGGTTTTCAGCATCTTCCAACGCAATTTCATCATCAATCAAAGCAGATATTTGTTCACTCATCACTAAACTCCTAGCTAATACTTATACTAAACCTACATTAGCTGCTGGCTACCAGCGCTTATGCTCCGGTGTATCCAATAGCGGCCGTAATTTAAGCGCGATTGTTTCACGCGCTCTAAAAATTCGTGAACGTACCGTGCCAATTGGGCAACCCATCACCGTTGCAATTTCCTCATAACTCAGCCCTTCAATTTCACGTAACGTGATTGCTGTACGCAAATCTTCAGGTAAGGCTTCTACCGTATCATTAACGGTCTGTGCGATTTGTTTGGTCATCATGGATGACTCTGGTGTTTCGGTTGTGCGCAGTTCATCACCGCTATCGAAGTTCTCGGCATCTTCAATCTCGATATCCGTTGAAACAGATGGCCTGCGCCCCAAAGACACCAAATAGTTCTTTGCGGTATTAATGCCAATACGGTATAGCCAGGTGTAGAACGCGCTATCGCCCCTAAAGTTAGGTAATGCACGATAGGCTTTAATAAAAGACTCCTGCACGACATCTTCTATCTCGGTCTGATCTCTAATCATACGCGACAGCAGCCTTGCCAGTTTACGCTGATACTTATCGACAAGCAGGCCAAATGCGCGCTTATCGCCACGCTGCGCGCGCAACACTAGCTCGTGATCTATCTCACGATTTCCCGCCACGGGTGCTGACACTACTGCCAACCCCTCATGGCGGACAGCATTTCGCTGCTGATTGTTTGGTTGAGCTTTTCCACCAGCGTAAGTATAACCTTGGCTCACAGGTTGCATAAAGCTAAATTCGGCCAATTCCTGAATTTTCCCGAGCTGCATCGTTAACTTCCCTCCACGATCTTAAAATTGATCTTAAAATTTCATTAAACGTTTCAATGTTTATTTATTATTCAACGCATTTTATCTATTGCCTTTTACAATGACCGCGATACACTCTCAGAAGTTCCAAACCACTTCACTCTTCTTGAATACATTTAAACCATCATGCAGCAATATGACGTCTTGATTATTGGTAGCGGCCTGGCAGGATTATCCCTTGCATTAAGAACCGCAGCACATAAAAAAATATGCCTGGTCAGCAAACGCAGCATCAATGACTCTGCCAGCAACTGGGCGCAGGGCGGTATCGCTGCCGTACTCAACGACAATGACTCCATAGAAGCACATATTCAAGATACTTTAATCGCTGGGGCTGGCCTATGCGACAGTGCCGTCACCAAAAAAGTGGTTGAACATGGCAAAGAAACCATAGAGTGGCTCATTGAACAAGGCGTGGCTTTTACGCGAGAGCCAGATAACAGCGGCTACCACCTCACGCGCGAAGGCGGACACAGCCACCGCCGAGTCATACACTCTGCAGACGCCACAGGACACGCCGTACAAACCACTCTGGCTGAAAAAGTTCGGCAACACCCTAACATCACCCTGTTTGAAAACCACATCGCCGTGGATTTAATCACCACGCAAAAGGTAAAAGAAAAAGCTGTACCCATATTCAATGGCAATCAATGTCTAGGTGCCTATGTGCTGGATAACGCCACAGGCAAAGTATTGACGATAGGCGCACAACATACCGTTTTGGCAACAGGCGGCGCTGGCAAAGTGTATCTTTACACCACCAACCCTGACATCAGCACTGGCGATGGCATTGCCATGGCGTGGCGCGCAGGCTGCCGCATAGCCAATATGGAATTTATTCAGTTTCACCCTACCTGCTTGTTCCACCCGCACGCAAAATCCTTTTTGATTTCAGAAATCGTGCGTGGCGAAGGCGGCCTGCTCAAACTGCCCGATGGAACGCGCTTCATGCCAGAACATGACCCACGTGAGGAGTTGGCGCCGCGTGATGTCGTCGCGCGTGCCATTGACTTTGAAATGAAAAAGCGCGGGCTCGACTGCGTATATCTTGACATTTCACACAAAACACCTGAGTTCATACAGGAGCACTTCCCCAACATCCATCGCCGCTGCCTGCAACTGGGCATCGACATCAGTAAGCAGGCTATTCCAGTAGTGCCAGCCGCACACTACACCTGCGGTGGCGTCATGACGGATGACAAGGGGCACACAGACATTAACAACCTTTACGCGATTGGAGAAACCGCCTGTACAGGCTTGCATGGTGCCAATCGCCTTGCCAGCAACTCCTTGCTTGAGTGTCTGGTGTTTGGGCAAGCTGCGGCAGAAGATATTTTAAGCCAGCCTGCCATCTCAGTGCCAACGCTCCCGTATTGGGATGAAAGCCGCGTCACTGATGCCGACGAAGAGGTGCTCATCACACACACCTGGGATGAGTTACGCCGTTTTATGTGGAATTACGTTGGCATTGTGCGCACAGACAAACGGCTAAGCCGTGCACTGCACCGCATCCATATGCTGCGTGACGAGGTGCATGAGTTTTATAGCAACTTTAAAATCAGCAACGATTTAATCGAGCTGCGCAACCTGCTGCAAGTGGCTGAACTGATAGTAAGAAGCGCCATGGAGCGCAAAGAGAGTCGTGGCTTGCACTTTAGCAAAGATTACCCTGAAACAGAACCCGACCCCATTCCAACCGTGCTGGAACCGTCAAATTATTACAGCTTGTTAGACAGCGAACATGGCCACCACCATCACACGCACGCACATTAAACCCAGATTTTCCATTAGGCGATTTTGCATCTACTTGCATGTCAACTTGCCCATTTTGCGTCTTTTTTACGCATATTTTCTGTCAATAGAATGGCTATTGACCATAAAATCTGCGTAAAAAATCCATCAAACTGCGCGGCGTTGCCACTGCAAGTCCTAATGGAAAATCTGGGTTAAATGTGGTTGAATCATCGTTTTCTGACGCATTTAGTTACCACAACTTTATTGTTATTCTTTGCGAGCTTAAGCCAAGCCGATGAACGTTATCGCGTGATTAGAATATATGATGGCGACACCGTTCTGCTTAAAAAAACAAGCCACAGCAAAGATCACAGCAAACTCAAGCTGCGCCTTGCCGACATTGATGCGCCCGAGCGCAACCAAGCCTATGGCAAGCAGTCACGCTTAGCCCTTAAAGATTTATGCACTGGCGATGATGTGACGGTAGAGGTGACGCTGTTAAACAAAGATCAGTACGGGCGCGACTTAGGCAACTTAAGTTGTAACGAAATTGATGCTGCGCTTTACCTAGTAGAGCTAGGCCTAGCGTGGCACAACGCCAAATACTCAGACAACTCTGCTACACAGCACGCGGAAGCTATCGCACGTGAGCATCAATTGGGGTTATGGGGAAATAAAAAGCCAACCCCGCCCTGGCAATGGCGTCATATACGGCAATCAAAATCTAAGTGATTTAAGTCGGGTTTTTTTATTAAATCTCACGTATAATACAGGTCCCTGCGCCAACCAATCAGCGTAGCGGCCTTATCCCACATCTTTTAAATCTGCACTTCAAACCTGCACCTTAAAATAAATGATGATGAAAATAAATGATGATGACCTTTGCCAGGCCTCGATTGGTGTTGCTTCATAAGTAATGGGTCGGCTTAATTCTCAGCCCCGAACCATATTGTTACTGGGCTAATGCTGGAGCACTAATTTGTCTATTGAAACAAACCCTACCCTTAACTTTAATGAGTTAGGCCTTACTGAACCGATACTGCGCGCGATTAGAGACGCAGGCTATACACATCCAACGCCGATACAAAGCAAAGCGATTCCACTGGTGCTCACTGGTGGCGATTTACTGGCTGGCGCACAAACAGGCACGGGCAAAACGGCAGGTTTCACCTTGCCCATCCTGCACTTGCTTAACCAAACACCTTTAGCGGACATAGCAAAGGCACGCCCGCGCTGCCTTATGTTATCACCCACGCGTGAACTGGCTGCACAAATTGAAGAATCCGTCAAAACTTACGGCAAATATTTGCCGATTACTTCTGCGGTGATCTTTGGCGGCGTGAATATTAACCCACAAATCGCCCGTCTCAAAAAACCACTGGATATTCTGGTGGCCACTCCAGGCCGTCTCTTAGACCATGTTAGCCAAAAAACCCTGGATTTATCAGGGATTGAAATATTAGTGCTGGATGAGGCTGACCGTATGCTGGACATGGGCTTTATCCGTGATATAAAAAAAATTCTGGCTTTATTGCCGAAGCAGCGCCAGAACCTGCTGTTCTCAGCAACTTTTTCTGATGAAATCAAAACATTGGCGGACGGTTTATTACATAACCCAGGATTTGTTGAAGTTGCACGCCGCAATACGGCATCTGAACTGGTTGAACAAACCGTACATATGGTGCCACAGGCACATAAGCGCGAGTTGGTCAGCCACTTGGTCAAAGCCAATGACTGGAAACAGGTATTGGTATTCACACGCACCAAGCATGGCGCGAACCGATTGGCCGAAAAGCTGATTAAGGATGGCATCGAGGCTGCTGCCATACACGGCAACAAGAGCCAGGGTGCAAGAACCAAAGCACTTGCGGGGTTTAAAGCAGGTGAAGTGCGCGTTTTAGTGGCGACAGACATTGCGGCACGCGGCTTGGACATTGACCAATTACCGCAAGTGGTGAATTTTGAGTTGCCTAACGTGCCTGAAGATTACGTACACCGCATAGGCCGTACGGGTCGTGCAGGCAGCAGTGGTGCCGCAGTGTCGCTAGTGGACAGAGAAGAATTGAAGTTACTCAAAGATATTGAAAAACTGATTAAGCGTGAAATCCCCAAAGTGGCGGTGGAAGGGTTTACGCCTGCAGCAATCGCTGAACCAGAAGCGCCACGACCACCACGCCCGCAACAGGGGAAGCGCTCTAAACCTCAATCGAGCAACGCCAAAAATGTGAGCAAAAAGCCAATGTCAGAGGCAGCAAGGCATCAGTCCATGCCGCAAAACAGCTTATTTGTACCGCCAGCACCAGCACGCGCCCATAAGCCACGCGGTATTGCTGGTGAGACATCTGGCAGGCCCGATCAGGGCAGAGCTAATCCTAGAAATGCGAACAGAAGCGGTTTAACCCAAAGTTCCTCCAACGCACCACACAGAAGCGGCGGCAGAGGTAGGTAAATAAGGGAAATGTTAAAAAATCCGCATCCAGTGTGTCAATATCAAAAAGCTGCTCAAGCAGCTTTTCTACTCGATGCACACGAGAATTTTCGCCTTCGCCATGAAGATGCGGCGCGATGAGAATCTGGGTTGATGCTGACGCCTGCCCAGTCGTCATCAAAGAAATTCTTTTTCGCGCTGCCGAGCGCACTCAAATTGTCACCACTTTGGTGGCCAATCAGTTTCTGCGCATACCGCCTTCAGCCTACATCAAAACGATACACGTCCCCAGTGGATTTGATGTCGCCGATAACTATATTGTCTTAAATATGGAGGCTGGTGACCTGATTATCACGGCAGACATTCCGCTTGCTGCGCAGGTGGTTGCAAAAGGTGGCCATGCGATTAACCCGCGTGGTGAGCTTTATACCGAGGCCAACATCAAGGAGCGCCTCTCTATGCGTAATTTAATGGAAGAATTACGGAGTAACGGTGTGGTGACGGGCGGGCCTTCGGCTTTTAACCAAAGTGACCGCCAAGCCTTTGCTGCTTCGCTGGATAGCCTGATTGCAAAGTACTTAAGAAAGAAATAATTCATCAATTGCGGTGCGCATGCACCGTATCAGTGCACACCACCATGTACGACATCCGATCAAACATGACGCCAATCAAAAACTAAATACTTAACATTCATAGGGTTAACGGTTTATTCCATGATTGGCACAGCTATTGCTAAAGCTTAGTCAAGTGATGAAATGAACTGGCCATGCTCAAAGTGATGATTGTTGATAATGATTTAGTGCGTGCGAACCCCCTCAAGCAATCGCTGCTTGATAGTGGTTATGATGTAATCGCACATCTCAAAGACACCAACAATTTAAATGATGCTTGCAAAAGACTGCAACCAGATGTGGTGATTATCGATACGGAATCACCTAGTCGCGATACGCTGGAACATATCTGTGTCATGACGGCCAATGATCCGCGTCCGATTATGATGTTCACGCACGATGGCGACAAAGATCAAATTAAGTTAGCGACCCAGGCTGGCGTCTGTGCTTACGTGGTAGGGAGTATTGAAAATGACAGGCTGCAACCTGTCATTGATGCAGCAGTCGCAAGGTTTGAAGAGTTCAAGCACTTGCGTAGCGCGCTGAATGAAGCAACGACTAAGTTAGATGAGCGTAAAGTTGTTGAGCGGGCAAAAGGCCTACTGATGAAACAGCGCAATTTGGATGAAGGTGAAGCCTACAATCATTTGCGTACGATGGCGATGCAAAGACATACGCGCATTGGTGTGTTAGCGAAACAAATCATTGAAGCCGCAGAACTTTTGTTGTAATAAAAAAGTGATTAAGAAAAGTCATTAAACGTAATATCACGTTTTGCATAAAAGCCCAATGGCGGGCGGGTATCGAAAAAAAAGATTGTAGTAAACAGAGCCAAAGCAGGCTCAATGTTGAGTAATACAAGGCAAAGGCGTCTTGATAAGTCACACATTCTTGATTTGAAGAGTGCATGACTTATCAGACGCCTTTTTTATTGGATCAGGATTTTAATCATTTTTTACCAGGAGAGTCGCCATGAGTCATCAAAAGAATAAGTTAATGAAAGAGCCAATGATCCAGATAGATACTGGGCGCCGTGATTTCTTTAAGATGAGTGCCGTTGGGGCTTTAGGGGCGGCAGCTTTATTAGGTTTAGCGCCAGCAAATATGCGTACGCAAGCTTATGCAGCGGGCTCTGATGCACCAGAAATTACCGAGGTAAAAATCGGCTTTATTCCACTTACGGACTGTGCACCAATTGTCGTCGCATCACAGATGGGATTTGATAAAAAGTACGGCATCAAAATCACTCCATCAAAAGAGGCCTCATGGGCTTCAGTGCGTGACAAGGTTGCGAACGGAGAGTTGCATGCAGCACATATTCTGTATGGCATGGTATATGGGGTGCAGTTGGGCATTGGTGGCCTGCAAAAAGAGATGGCAGTCCTCATGAGTTTAAATAACAACGGTCAGGGGATTTCACTTTCCAATCAGCTTAAAGAAAAAGGGGTGGTCGACGGACGCAGTCTTAAGCGATTAATTGATCACGAAAACCGAGACTATACTTTTGCACAGACATTCCCCACAGGCACACATGCCATGTGGCTTAATTACTGGCTTGCAGCCAACGGGATTAACCCTGTTAACGATGTGAAAAATATTGTGGTACCACCACCGCAGATGGTCGCCAACATGCGTATTGGCAATATGGATGGCTTTTGTGTTGGTGAGCCGTGGAATGCACGTGCCATTTACGACAAAGTAGGCTTCAGCGTAGCAAGCTCACAGGATATCTGGGTTGACCACCCAGAAAAAGTATTGGGCACGACTGCGGAGTTTGTCGCAAAAAACCCTAACACCTCCCGCGCCATGATTATGGCAATTTTAGAGGCATGCAGATATATCGATGCTACAGAGAATCGCGCGAAAGTCGCCAAACTCATTGCAGGAAAGTCCTATGTAAATGCGCCTGAAGAGGTGATTGCTGGCCGCTTTGTTGGGGATTATGACAATGGCATTGGCAAAAAATGGAAAGACCCTAACTACATGAAGTTTCATGCAGACGGCAAAGTTAACTTCCCATATTTATCAGATGGCATGTGGTTTCTGACACAGCACAAACGCTGGGGGCTACTTAAATCAGACCCAGATTATTTAGCTGTTGCCTCTAAAGTGAATCAAGTGAAGCTGTACACAGAGGCGGCATCGCAGCTAGATATCAGCGTGCCAAAAGAAGTGATGCGCACCAGCAAACTAATGGATGGTGTTGTTTGGGATGGCAAAAATCCAGCGGCTTACGCAGCTGCATTCAAAATCAGGGCCTAAATAACAGATGGGGATCAATACGTGCAATAAGTCCTATCAACCGCACTTTTTTAAAAACATGATGCAAAACAAAATACAATTTTCAGGTAAGGAAACTGCGATGACTAGTATTAAAGCAGCGACAGCAGTGATTAACCATTCCCAGACAGCCATCCACACTAAAAAACTGAATCGCTGGGGTTTAAAAATATATCACTTTTTAAAATGGCTACTGCCGCCTCTTTTTGGCTTATTGATGTTACTTGCGGTGTGGACAGCCCTTTCTGAGCTGTCGCCCAATTTGCCCAACCCGCTTAAAACCTGGCACGCTGCGCTAGTGCTTTTTAGCGACCCATTCTACGATCTTGGCCCAAATGACAAAGGCGTCGGCTGGAATATATTAGCCTCTTTAGAACGTGTCGGCCTGGGATTTGGTTTAGCGGCATTTGTTGGCGTTCCATTGGGATTCATTATCGGGCGCTTTGAAATAATTGCCAGAATGTGTGCCCCTATCATCAGCCTGTTGCGCCCAGTATCTCCGCTGGCATGGTTACCTATTGGCCTGCTCGTATTCAAAGCAGCTGATCCTGCAGCTATCTGGGTGATTTTCATCTCTGCGGTCTGGCCCATGATTATTAATACCGCGGTAGGCGTAAGCAAAGTACCGCAGGATTATATGAACGTCGCCAAAGTACTCAATCTTAGTGAGTGGAAAATCATGACCAAAATACTCTTTCCATATGTATTGCCGTACATGATGACAGGTGTGCGCCTCTCCATCGGCGTGTCATGGCTAGTCATCGTAGCTGCTGAAATGCTGACAGGGGGCGTTGGCATTGGTTTTTGGGTATGGGACGAATGGAACAACCTCAATGTGGAACACATTATTATCGCGATTTTCATCGTAGGCATAGTGGGGTTGCTGCTTGAGTTTGCACTTACGCAAATCGCCAAAAGATTTAGTTACGAATAACGGACAGTTGATAAGGGTAGATCATGAACAAAGCCTATACGGAAAAATATGTTGAACTTGAAAATGTTGATATGTCCTTTACTACAAAAAAAGGCACTTTCAATGCACTGGACAACATCAATCTCAAAATTAAAGAAGGTGAGTTTATTGCCATCATCGGGCATTCAGGATGTGGAAAATCGACCGTACTCAATTTGATAGCTGGCTTATTAAAACCAACCGAGGGCTTGCTGTTGTGCGCAGGTCGTGAAATTGCAGGCCCTGGCCCTGAACGAGCGGTTGTCTTTCAGAACCACTCTTTACTCCCCTGGCTAACCTGTCATGAAAATGTTTATTTGGCTGTTGAACGTGTATTTGGTGGCGGATCCAGTAATGAATCCAAAGCACAACTGAATGCACGCACCCACTCAGCCCTTGATCTGGTTGGCTTGTCACATGCCGCGGACAAACGGCCCAATGAGATTTCTGGTGGCATGAAACAACGTGTAGGCATCGCGCGCGCCTTGGCGATGGAGCCTAAAGTGTTGTTACTGGATGAGCCTTTTGGTGCGCTGGATGCACTGACACGCGCCAACCTCCAGGATGAACTCATGAAAATCATGGCCAAATCTGGTTGCACTGCTGTCATGGTGACGCATGATGTGGATGAGGCTGTGCTGCTTGCAGACCGCGTGGTGATGATGACCAATGGACCCAGTGCGGACATTGGTGAAATACTGAAAGTTGAGTTGCCTCGGCCTAGAGATCGATTAGCGCTTTCTGAAAATGCTGATTACAACCACTTACGCAGTGAAGTATTGCGCTTTCTATATGAGCGTCACGCTAGAAAAACAGCTTAATTGTGATCAAGGTAAACGCATGATTAACAAACAACTTCAACCACAAAGGGGTTTAACCATGAAATCCAATCTACCGGTGCCATTTAAACGCAACTCCATCCTGTTGCTTACGGCATTATCAATAGCAGGTATCAGTGAAAGGTGCTTGGCGGAAAATATGTCAGATTCGGAGTACACCTTGTTAGATGCGATTAAACAAGGTAAGCCAATGGCTAACTTAAGACTGCGCTACGAATCAGTGGACCAAGAGGCCTTTCAACCCGCACCCAATGCTAATCGGAAACTAGACACTGCACATGCCTTTACCCTACGCAGTTTAATCGGCTGGCAGACTGCCCCCTTTCATAACTTCAGCTTTACAGCACAACTAACTGATGCGCATGAGTTTAACGACAGCTTCAATGACAGAAGGGACAACGTCAGTGAGCCTGGAAATGCCAACTATCCCAATGTGGTCGATCCAGGATACACCGACATCAATCAACTTTTTGTTGACTTGACTGGCATAAAAAATACCAAATTACGTCTAGGTCGTCAGCAACTTAATTTAGACAACGTTCGCTTTATCGGTGATATTGGTTTTAGGCAAAACATGCAGGTCTTTGATGGGTTTTCTATCACTAATAAGAGTTTGCACAATATCGAGCTCTTTGCGGCTCATTTTAGCAAGGTGCGTCAAATCACCACAAAATTACGTGATGGCAACATTGATCTCATCAATGCCAAATACCGCATCTCCCCTACTGAAGCATTAGTAGGATATGGCTATTTCATTGATGCGAAAAACCTTGGACAGAATAATGGCAACCCTGCAGCCATAGGCGCAGTCGCGCAAGGTGGCAATGGCCTGGGCGCAAGCCAAGACGCTGTCAGCACAGCAACCACCGATGCCAGCAGTAAAACTTTAGGTGTGCGTCTGGACGGTGTACGAAAAATAAATGATCACTGGAAAGTCCTCTACACCGCTGAATATGCCAAGCAAAATGATTACCGTGGTGGCAACCCACTGATCGATGCGCGCTATAGGAAACTTGGTGGCGGGGCGGCTTATGGGGCGTGGTCAGTGCGTATAGACCACGAGAAGCTCTCCAGCAACCAAGGAAAATATGCGTTTCAAACGCCATTAGGCACTAACCACTTATTCCAGGGCTGGGCAGATCATTTTCTGGCTACGCCACGCCAAGGGATAGAAGATACATTCATCAGCATTGCAGGCAGTATAGAAAAAGCCAAATTTTATGCTGAATATCACCTATTTAAATCAGATGAGCGATATCAATCACTCAACGGAAAGTTGGGTAATCAATATGGCTCTGAATTTGACACCAGTATCACTTACCCTCTGAATAACTCGCTCCTTGCTAAAGTAGAGTACGCAAAATTCAATGAAAGTGATGTATATGGCACAAGTTTAAAAGGTGGAGCACGCAAGGGCGATAAAGAAATACTTTGGCTCACGGGGATGTATACGTTTTAACGTATGCGCGTTTAACCAATATTTAGCAAACGCTTTAATGCGCTGATTTTAAGGTATCACCATTTAACCCTGATTTTCCATTAGGACTTGCCGTGGCCACTGCCGCACAGTTTGATTGGTTTTCTGTGCAGATTTTATGGTCAATAGTCGTTCTATTGACCATAAAATCTGCGTAAAAAAGTCACAAAATGGGCAAGTTGACATGCAATTAGAGGCAAAATCGCCTAATGGAAAAACTGGGTTTAAGCCCCCCTTCATTATTTAATTTTAAAGCTGATAACACCATGCAAAAAATGAAACTTGTAGTCGTTGGCAACGGTATGGCAGGCATGCGTACGGTTGAAGAATTGTTGAAAATTGCGCCTGATTTTTATGACATCACTGTATTTGGTGATGAGCCCTACCCTAATTACAATCGGATTATGCTGTCGCCTGTGCTTGCAAATGAACAAACCATTGACGACATTATCCTTAACACGCGGGCGTGGTACCAAGACAACAACATCAAGCTCTATACTAGTGCGCGCATCAATAAAATTGATAGAAAAAACAGAATAGTTTATGCCGAAAATGGGTTCAGTGCAGAATATGACCGGCTGTTGCTAGCGACAGGTTCCAAGCCTTTTATGCTGCCAATTCCTGGAATAAATCTTGAAGGGGTATTAGGTTATCGTGACATTAAAGATACCAATGACATGATTAATGCAGCTAAAACACACAAACATGCAGTGGTGATAGGCGCAGGGCTACTCGGCCTGGAGGCCGCCAATGGCCTGAAAATACAAGGGATGGACGTCACTGTAGTGCATAAAAATGCATGGCTGCTTGACAGGCAGCTTGATCAAACGGCAGGGCAGATGTTGCAAAAGAACCTTGAAGCTAAAGGATTGAATTTCTTACTGCAAAAAAATACTGAACAATTAATAGCTAATTCGCAAGGTCGCGTTCAGGCGGTTCGCTTTAAAGATGGCGTGGAGATTCCTGCTGATTTAGTCGTGATGGCGGTAGGCATACGCCCAAATTTCAGCCTGGCTGAATCAGCAGGTATTTACTGCAATAAAGGCATTGTCGTCAATGATACGATGCAAACCTATGACCCACGTGTCTATGCGGTAGGAGAATGTGTGTCACACCGTGGCATTTCCTATGGTCTGGTTGCCCCCTTGTTTGAAATGGCCAAAGTATGCGCTACCCATCTTGCCAATTTCGGCATAGGTCAATATAAAGGCTCGGTTACCTCAACCAAGCTAAAAGTGACAGGCATTGATTTATTCAGCGCGGGCGACTTCACAGGCCGTGATGACTCAGAAGAAATTGTTTTACACGATGCAGTTGGCGGGGTTTACAAAAAACTCGTCATCAAAGATGACAAAATCATTGGCAGCGTGCTTTATGGGGATACCACGGATGGTTCGTGGTATTTTCAAATGCTAAGAGATGGCAAAGCCATCCATGAAATTCGTGACCACTTAATGTTTGGCCAGGACTCCTTGGGTAACACTGGTCACCAGGGACAGGACAAAGCCGCGGCCATGTCCAATGAAATGGAAGTCTGCGGTTGCAACGGCGTTTGCAAAGGCACCATCATCAAGGCCATTCAGGATAAAGGCTTATTTACGATTGATGACGTCAAAAAACAAACCAAAGCGGGGTCTAGTTGTGGTTCATGCGTAGGCTTGGTAGAACAAATTCTGGCAAGTACATTGGGGGGCGGTTATGCACCACCCTCCACCAGCAAAGCGGTGTGTGGCTGTACCGAAAAAAACCATGAAGAAGTGCGTGCAGAAATCCGCAACAACAAATACCTTAACATTCCGGATGCCATGCGCGGCATGGAATGGCGCACACCCAACGGCTGTGCTACGTGCAGACCTGCGCTGAATTACTACCTGCTTTCCACTTGGCCACATGAAGCCGTAGACGACCCGCAGTCGCGATTTATTAACGAGCGAGTACATGCCAATATCCAAAAAGATGGGACTTACTCTGTTATTCCCCGTATGTATGGTGGTGTTACCTCCCCTAACCAACTACGTAAAATTGCTGATGTCGCAGATAAATATGCGGTACCCATGGTCAAGGTAACTGGTGGGCAACGCATTGATTTGCTTGGTGTAAAAAAAGAAGATCTGGTCGATATGTGGAAAGATCTAGACATGCCATCGGGCTATGCCTATGCCAAGGGAATCCGCACGGTTAAAACCTGCGTTGGCTCAGAATTCTGTCGATTTGGTACACAAGACTCCACGCAAATGGGGATTGATATTGAAAAAGCATTTGACCACATGTGGGCGCCGCACAAAGTTAAATTTGCAGTGTCAGGCTGCCCACGTAACTGTGCAGAATCTGGCATTAAGGATGTGGGAATCATTGGGGTGGACTCAGGCTGGGAGATTTATGTCGGTGGCAATGGCGGCATAAAAACCGAAGTTGCACAGTTTTTATGCAAAGTAAAAAGTCATGATGAAGTGCTGGAGTATTCTGGCGCGTTTATCCAAATTTATCGCGAAGAAGCGCGCTATCTGGATCGCACTGTACATTGGATTGCACGCGTCGGCTTGGATTACGTAAAACAACGTGTCGTTGAAGATGCAGAAGGCCGAAAAGCTGCCTACGAACGCTTGCTTTACGCACTACAAGGTGCAGTCAACCCATGGGCAGAACGCGTTGAAAACCGCGACAAACATAAAGAGTTTGAAACGATTACAGTCTAGCGTTAATAATTAATTGATAAGGTGAATAAAATGGGTGGTTGGGTAAAAATAGCAGCAATTGATGATATCCCTAGGTTAGGTGCCCGCGTTTTACGGCGCGAAGAGGCTGAAATAGGGATCTTCCGTTTGGAAGATGACCGTATTTTTGCCATCAACAATGCCTGCCCTCACAAAGGCGGGCCCTTATCACAAGGCATTGTGTATGGTGACAAAGTCGCCTGCCCACTACATAGCTGGAAAATCAGTTTAGTTGACGGCAAAGCTGAAGAACCCGATATGGGCGAAACCGCCTGTTTCAACACAAAAGTTGAAGATGGCTACGTTTATTTAGAACTATAAGATTAAATACCTTGATTAAACAAACAAAATCTACCTGTTGCTATTGCGGCGTCGGCTGCGGGGTGATTATTCACGCCAAGATTGAAAATGGGCATGACAAAATTATTGATGTAAAAGGCGACCCTGACCACCCCGCTAATTTTGGACGCTTATGCACCAAAGGCGCTACACTGCACCTTACCGCCAAGCTTGATAACCGCTTGCTCTACCCAGAACTGCGCACTCAGCGTGATGCACACAGAACCCGCGCCACATGGGATGAGTCACTTGATTTTATCGTTGAAAAGTTCGCCAGCACCATAGAAACACACGGGCCTGACAGCGTGGCTTTTTATATTTCAGGTCAATTGCTTACTGAAGATTATTATGTATTTAACAAACTCGCCAAGGGTCTGATAGGCACTAACAATGTAGATACTAACTCCCGGCTCTGCATGAGCTCTGCGGTCACTGGCTACAAGACAACCTTGGGCGCAGACGCGCCGCCGGCCTGCTACGAGGATATCGACCATACCGATTGTTTGTTTATTGCAGGGTCTAATACTGCTTTTGCACACCCGATTATTTTTCGCCGCATTGAAGCTGCCAAAGAAAAAAATCCCGACTTAAAAATCATCGTGGTTGACCCGCGCCGCACAGATACCGCACAGGCGGCTGATCTGCACCTTGCAATCTTGCCAGGCACAGACGTCGCGCTATTTAACGGCTTACTGCATGTGATGTTGTGGGAAGGTTTGCTGGATATGACCTACATCAACGCCCATACCAACGGCTTTGCGGAACTGAAAGAAACCATCCGTGAATACACCCCTAAGATGGTGGCTGATATTTGCGGCATCAAAGAAGCAGACATTATCACTGCTGCCAAATGGTTCGGCATTGGTCCAACCCTGTCTATGTATTGCCAAGGGCTAAATCAATCTATTCACGGCACTGATAAAAATGCCGCGCTGATTAACTTGCATTTGGCTACAGGACAAATAGGCAAGCCAGGTGCAGGGCCACTTTCACTCACCGGGCAACCCAATGCAATGGGTGGCCGTGAAGTAGGCGGCATGGCCAATCTGCTATCTGGTCACCGTGACTTGAGCAATGCTAAACATCGTGCAGAGGTCGCCAAGCTTTGGGGCATAGAAAGTGTGCCGGCAACCCCGGGCAAAACCGCAGTGGAGATGTTCGACGCGGTTAACGATGGCAGCATCAAAGCGATTTGGATTGCCTGCACTAACCCTGCGCACTCTATGCCAGACCTGAACAACGTACGCTTAGCTTTAACCAAGGCTGAATTAGTGGTGGTACAAGATGCCTTCAGCAACACTGACACCAGCCAATATGCCGATGTTTTGTTACCAGCGAGTACTTGGGGCGAAAAAGAAGGCACTGTTACTAACTCTGAGCGCCGTATTACTCGTATAAACCAAGCGGTAAAACCTCCCGCCGAAGCACATCATGACTGGGAAATCGTGGTGGAGTTTGCACAGCGTTTAACAAAACGTTTGGCGGCCAACGGTAACCCAAGCTTATCAAAGGGTGTGACTAAAAACCTATTTCCTTACACCAGTGCTGAACAAATTTTTAACGAACACAGAGAAACCACACGTGATCGTGATTTAGATATCACAGGATTAAGCTATGCCCTACTCAATGCACAAGGCCCGCAACAATGGCCATTTACTACCGGCGACGTCACCGGCAAAGCACGTCTATACGCAGATGGCATATTTCAGAAACCAGATGGAAAAGCGCAATTTATTAACGCTACGTATAAAGGCACCGCAGATAAAACAGACGCGCGCCATCCCCTGCATTTACTCACTGGACGCCTGCGCGACCAATGGCACGGCATGAGCCGCACCGGCACAGTGGCACAGTTATTTAATCATGCTGAAGAACCTGTTATTCATATCAATGCCGATGACATGACACGCCGTTTGATTAAAACTGGAGATATTGTAAAAGTCAGCAATAAACGCGGTAGCTTGGTGCTGCCTGCACAATTGTCAAACGAGGTTCAGCCTTCGCAAACGTTTATCCCCATGCATTGGGGCAGCCAATTTATGCATGGCTTAGGCGTTAATGCGCTGATGCCGCCTGCGTTTGACAAAACCTCCAAACAGCCTGAACTCAAACATACCGCTATTAAAATTGAGAAATTAGAATTACCTTGGCGTATGACGGTGATGCGTACCATCCAAAATTTAGAGATGCTACAAAAAATAAGTGGTTTGTTAGCAAACTTTGAGTATGCCAGCTGCTGCTTGTTTGGCCGTAAAACAGAACATCACGCTGGCATGCTGATTTTACGCGCCGCCCACGCACAAGCGCCAAATGGTGAATTGATTGCAAAAATTGACAGCTTACTAGGCATGACAGATGATATGCCGTTACTTAACTACAATGATGCCAAACGTGGCATCAGCAAACGTATTCTGGTTGAAAACAATGTTAGCAACGGCAAACCAGAAGTGACAGGCGTGCGTTTGGTAGGCGAAACACTTGCAGCAGACTGGCTGAAAGATGTGATGACCACAGGCGAATTTAGTGCCGAACTCCGCCGCTGGGGGTTAGCGCCACTAAGTGCACCACCTGCGGGCCAGCATAGCCGTGGCAAAATTATATGCAGCTGTTTAGATGTGGCTGAAAATAACATCATCGAAAACATTCAACTCGGTGCTGATTTAATCACCCTACAAAATAAACTGAAATGCGGCACAGAATGTGGCTCTTGCTTGCCAGAATTAAAGCAGCTTGTCAGTCGGCACAGCAAGCACACTATCTCACGCTAGTATCAAAATCACACGTATATCAAACCATGCTTATGCAGCACTTACAAAAATAAATCCGACTGGCATTTAAGCAACCTTAAAAATAGATTAAAATTCTACACTTAACTATTTCAAAAAGCCTCGCTTCAAGGATTCCACCATGCAAATCGCAATGAACACCGTAGTAACTATGACTTATGAACTAAAAGATGCCGATGGCAATGTGCTTGAATCAAGCAACGAGCCAGTGGCTTATTTACATGGTGGATACGACAATATTTTCCCTAAAGTGGAAGAAGCCATGCATGGTAAAAATATTGGCGACGTTGTCATTGTTGATTTACAGCCAGTGGATGCATTTGGTGAATACGATGAAGAACTGGTACAGATTGAACCAGCCAGTGCCTTTCCAGCCACTGAACTCAAAGTGGGCATGCAATTTGAAGGTGAAGATGAAACTGGCGAAGTGATTTTGTACACAGTCACAGAAATCGCCGACGGCAAAGTGATTGTCGATGGCAACCATCCATGGGCTGGTGAACGTGTGGTTTTTACTGCAACCATTACCGATGTGCGCGCAGCAAATAAAGAGGAAGTATCACACCAGCACGTGCATGGTGCAGGCGGTCACCATCACTAGCACTTCGCGCTGATGTGGTAGTTTTTAAAACCCGTCGTTTGAATTTGGATGAGTTCAATGCAAACGAACTTCAAATATCAGCGGGCAGAAACAATAACACAACCCATATTAATAACTAGCCATAACCAATTATTATTAATTTATAACAAAACAGAATAACAAAACATAGCATGTTAATTGTAACTAATCGTAAAAATTGTGCTAGCATGATGAAATGTACTTACAAAGCTTATCATTGCGAGCCTGTAGACAAATTTGACCCTTATTTAACCAATTTTTAGGACTTACAATATGAATAAATCTGAATTAGTTGCAAAAGTAGCCGCTGAAGCTGGTGTAACACAGGCTGACGCTAACCGCGTATTGGATGCAATCACCAACACTATCGGCAACGCATTAAAAGCGGGTGACAATGTTGCACTCGTAGGCTTTGGTACATTTCAAGTGACTGCAAAAGCAGCACGCACAGGCCGCAACCCATCAACAGGCGCAACAATTCAGATTGCTGCACGCAATGCACCTGTATTTAAAGCAGGCAAAACTCTGAAAGACAAAGTAAACTAATTTTAAATTAGCGTTACATTTAAAACGTTACATTTAACAAAAGGGGCGCATTTGCGCCCCTTTTGTTTACCCTATAGCCATCCTCTCAGAACTCATCCCTCACACAGACACCTGCGCGACCACTTGAGTTAATGGACTACACACTCAAGTCAACAAAAAACACCTGCATAGTGAAAAAGCGACACCCTTGAAGATTCTTGCCACGGCCTATATGATCAAGCCGTGGCGCAGTCACACAGCATTAAGCAATATGCTGCACTAGGCGCAATAAGTTACAGGTGTAGCCGTACTCATTGTCATACCAGCCAATCACTTTCAAGAAGGTGGGATCAAGCATGATGCCAGCATCCGCATCGAATACTGAAGCCGCAGGTGCTGTACGGAAATCAGTCGAAACTACTTTTTCTTCCGTGTAGGCTAATACGTTTTTGAGCCCGCCTTCTGATGCAGCCTTCATCGCAGCACATACTTGTGCGTATGTCGTTTTCTGGGTGAGTTCTACTGTTAAGTCCACCACCGACACATCTGCCGAAGGCACGCGTAGCGCCATGCCGGTGATTTTTTGGTTGAGCGACGGAATCAGCACACCAATGGCTTTTGCCGCACCCGTGCTTGAAGGAATGATGTTTTCAAACACACCGCGACCCCCGCGCCAATCCTTTTTGGAAGTGCCATCTACTGTCAATTGTGAAGCCGTGGCAGCGTGCACGGTCGTCATCAAGCCGCGCTTCACACCAAAGTTATCATCTAACACCTTCACCAGCGGCGCTAAACCGTTGGTTGTACAAGAGGCGGCTGACACAATGGCCTGACCTTGATAGTCCTGATGATTCACGCCGTAAACAAACATCGGGGTATCGTCTTTACCAGGGGCCGATTGCACGACTTTTTTTGCGCCTTTGTCGATATGGATCTGGCAGCTTTCCTGCGTTAAAAACTTACCTGTAGATTCCACTAGAATATCTACACCCATCTCATCCCAATCAATATAAGCTGGGTCACGCTCACTAGTCACGTGAATTTTTTTGCCATTCACCACCAAACAATCATTTTCAGCACGTACATCCGCATTAAAGCGGCCATGCACCGAGTCGTATTTCAGCATATACACCATATAATCAAGGTCTTGCGTGCCATTCACTGCCACCACCTCAATATTGCTAAACTCAGGCTCCTGCACTACAGCTCTTAACACCATGCGCCCAATGCGGCCATATCCATTAACACCTATTCTTAATGCCATGTTATTCCCCTAAAAACTAAAATTACTTTATTAAGATCCAGCCTGTGTACTGCGATTACGTTAAACCCAGATTGCCCATACCTCTTGCCAAAGATTAAAAGCAGCAACGCCTCAGCATTGAATGTATTTTTTAGTAGATTTTATAGGCAATCGTGGTTTTATTGACAGAAAATATACCCAAAAAAAGACACAACTTATAGTCAAGCAGACATTAAAGCAGATGCATTACCGACTTAGAGCGAAGCTGGTGTTAACACTTAAAATATCAGGCCAACGGCCTAGCAAGCATTAATCACATGGTTTTATTATAAAACAGTTTATACTTTATGCCACCCACTGTGCACCCAAATTCAACAACACAGCGCGATCCTATTTAACGAGCCCCCAGAACCGTACGTAAAAGCCACACAATGAATAGAAATTTAACAACATTCATGGCAAGCCTATTGAAAGATTGCGACATAAGCACTATGCTTAGCATCAAGTTCAATCTTTAAGCCTTTTTCACAAATCTTATGACTTAATTTGATGACAATAACTTTGAGCAATCAATGAAGGAACCACGATGGCTATCGAAAAAACCAAGACTGAAAAACCCGCAGCCGCAGTAAAAAAGACCGCTGCCACTAAAAAACCCGCTGCAGCCAAAAAGCCAGCCACCAAGGCTGCCAGCCCCAGAAAAAAAACAGCCAGTGCCACAGTCAACAACCAGGTGAGCTATGAAGCGATTCAACATGCGGCTTATTTAATTGCTGAAAAAGACGGCTTCGTGAAAGATGCCATCAGCTACTGGTTAGAAGCTGAAGCACAGGCTAAAACAGCCTAGTAGCATGGCTTGGCGTTACATGGGCTCATGTATGAAAAGTCCGTGTTGAACGCCCGACAAATGATTAGAGTAAGCACTCATGCCATGCCCTGTGAATTAGCATTACTGCGCACACTCGTAGGCAAAAGCGTTATTTTGCCTGCATAATGCGCTGCAAAGTCTGGCGCGCCAGTTCATAGTCAAAAGATTTAAGCTCACGCAAAAATTGCTTACTGGCATCCGCCAGTAGCGCATTAAACTCAGCCTTGTGCTGCTCATAAAATTCAAGCGCCGCGGTATCACTCTCTGCCAGCAAAGCATCTATCTCTGCCAGCAATTCGCTGCCATGCTCAGCACCCACTGCAACATGCGCTTTTTCGGCTGTGGCAGATGGGGTAGGCAGTGCTGCGGCAATTGCCGCTAAATCTTCATCCATCCTGTTAATCAGTGCATCAACCAACGACCTGTTGAGCGACTCATGCGTTAAAGAGGCCTTAACATGATGACGCAGCATGGTATCCAGCTCCGCCGCGGTGGCGGCTAGGGCCTCAATGCCCAAAGTGGCAGCGGCACCCTTTACCGCATGCGCAATATGATAAGCCGCTGCATAGTCTTGCTTATCAAGCAAGGCAGTTAAACCTTGCACCTCCTCGGTGTGCTGATTGACAAAGATCATTAACAGCTCAATATATTTATCCGCATTGCCTTTAAAAACATCCAGCCCACGCTTGAGGTTCAAACCAGCGACATTGCCTAACTCTGCAAGTGCACCTTCCAGCTTAGCAATTGACTTAGGCGGCGCAGTGATCTCTTGCGTGGCATTTGTTCTACTTTCTAATGTAGCAGGCTCCTGCACACCTGGCAGCCATTTTAGCAATGTGGCATAAAGTAAATGTGGCTCTACGGGTTTGGCAATAAAGTCATTCATCCCAGCTTGTAAGCAGGTCTGCTTATCTTCATCAAACGCATTGGCTGTCATGGCAACAATCGGCATAGACGCCAGCGCTGGCATTTTTCGAATCATACGCGTGGCTTCCAACCCGCTCATGTTGACCATGTACATATCCATCAACACCAGATCATAAGCCTTGGTTTTTAGCTTGGCCACAGCCTGTGCACCATCGCTCACCACATCCAGATGCAACCCAACATGACGCACCATCTCTATCGCCACCTCACGATTAATCTCGCTATCATCTGCCAGCAAAATTTGTGCATTGGTGTAATGCGTGCGCAACTTAGCTTCTGCATCTTGGGTGGCCTCCTCACCCAGCACTGGCAAAGAGGCCTCATTTGCACGCTGTAATTTTGCGGTGAACCAGAACGTGCTGCCGTGACCTGGCGCGCTCTCTACACCCACTTCACCGCCCATCATCACTGCAAGCCTGCGTGTAATGGCCAAGCCTAAACCCGTGCCACCATATTGGCGCGTAATGGTGCTGTCCGCCTGCTCAAACGAGTGAAATAGTTTTGTAATGTTTTCGGCGCTAATGCCAATACCCGTATCCTGCACTTCAAATCTAACATACAAATCATCCTCTTGTTGCGACAATAACTTGGCACGGATAGCAATCTCACCCTGCTCGGTAAATTTAATTGCATTCGCTGCATAATTTAACAATGCCTGCCGCAGACGAGTTGGGTCACCACGCAAAAACAAGGGCACATCCTGATAGTCTATCAGTACCTGCAACCCTTTATTACGGGCGGATTCTCCAATAATAGAATCAATATTATCCAGCACACTCGCGAGATGAAACGCTGTACTCTCCAACTGCAATCTACCTGACTCAATCTTGGAGAGGTCTAGAATATCGTTAATAATGCTTAACAAATGCCGTCCTGCACCTTCAATTTTATCTAAACGCTCAGCCTGCTGCGTATTCTGTACATTACGTTTTAACAGGTGGGTAAAACCAAGAATCGCATTCATCGGCGTACGAATCTCATGGCTCATATTCGCCAGAAAAACTGATTTAGCCTGATTGGCGGTCTCTGCCTGTTGGCGAGCATGCGTTAATTCAGTTGTGCGCTTATCCACCAGCTCTTCTAAATGATAACGATACTGGTCCAGCTCCAGCCCGATGCGTTTTTTCTCAGTCACATCTTCTTTAATCGCCACATAATGCGTCACGCTACCATCCGCTTGCTTGATAGGCGCAATGATGGCGTACTCATTTACTTCACGGCCATCTTTGCAACGGTTGATAAACTCCCCTTTCCAGATTTCTCCCCGAGTGAGCGCCTGCCACATAGCCTCATAAGTTTCAGGTGGAGTTTTGCCTGACTTTAAAAACCGTGGGGTTTGTCCTATCACCTCTTCACGGCTATAACCGCTGCTTTTCACAAAGGCTTCATTCACATATTCGATATTCGCATCCACATCGGTAATTTCTATTGCCTCTGGGCTTTGCTCCACCGCCTGCGATAAACGCAGAATCAGCTGCTCGCGGTTTTTACGCACGGTAATATCTGCAATAAAACCATGCCATATCACCGAACCGTCGGCTTCTCGTTCAGGCAGTGCGCTTCCTTGTTGCCAGGTGACTGTGCCATCTTCGTGGCAAACTCTAAATTCTTGATTCCATTCAGTTAAATTCTGCGCAGACTCAAAAATAGAGCTTACTACCTGGCCATAATCATCAGGATGCAATTTAGCAAAAGCCTTGCTGGCATCTTCTCTAACCTCTTCAGGGTCAATGCCATACATGTCACGCAAAACATTGCTGATGTAAGGGAAGCTCATGCTGCCGTCTGGACGCAAGCTCAACTGATACACCATGCCCGGAATGCGATTGGTGATTTTTTGCAGCAGCTGCAGCACAGACTCCCGTGCCGCCTCCATCTGCCTGCGTTCGGTGAGGTCCATATTCGTGCCAGAAACGCGCAACGGCAGACCATTGGCATCACGTAAAATATAGCCGCGTGATAATACAGGCACATCATGCCCCGCTTTATGGCGCATCCTGAATTCAAGCTCATAGGTATCAGAGCCTCCGTGCACCACATCGTCAAACGCCTGATTTACTCTCGACAAATCCTCAGGGTGCACCACTTTTTGCCAAAGCGCATCGCCCAAATTGAGTTCATTAGGCGCATATCCCAGCATCGCCCACCAGTGAGGTGAATAATAAAGCGCATTATTTTGTAGATCCCAATCCCAAGGCGCATCACGTGAACCGCGCAAGACCAGCTGCAAGCGCTCCTCAGATGCCTGCAACGCCTGCTCGGCTGCGATCCTCGCCTCTTCGCGTACAAAGCCTTCAAGCGCATGCCCCACATCACTTGCCATTTCCATTAGCAAATCACGTACCTCCTGACTAAATGCATTAGGCTCAGCGGCATATAAAGTCAGCGCACCAATCACTACGCCATCGCATTGCAGCGGCAACGCAGCAGAAGCATACAAGCCTGCATGTACGGCGCGCTCATGCCACGGCAAGGTGCGAGCGTCATGTAAAAAGTCCTGCACCCATACGGCTTTACTTTCACGTATTGCAATACCCGTAGGCCCTTGTCCATAAGGACTGTCTGGGTCCGCAGAAATCACAATATCATTTAAATAAGCCTGCGCCTCACCCTCAATCGCCACCGGCTTAATTAACTGCGATGCATCATCCAGCAGGCCTATCCAGGCCATTTTGAGGTTGGTATAAGTCACTGCACTGCGGCAAATCAGCTGAAACAACTCTTCGCGACTATGGCTACGCACAATCGCCTGATTACAATAGCTCAACACCGCATACATCTGTGACAAGCGTTTTATTTTCTCTTCAGCCTGGCGCTGTTCGGTAATATCCTCGTAAATACCCAGGATGCCGATTGTTTCATTCTGCTGGTTTTTTAGCGGCACTTTTGAAGTACGCAACCAGATCACATCGCCAGTATGTGTGGTTTGCGGCTCAACATAAAAAAGCTTGGCCACACCAGCGTGCATCACGGCAAAATCATCAGCGCGATAGCGTTCTGCCTGCTCTGCCCATGCCATCTGAAAATCATCTTTACCAATCAATTGTTCGGAATGCTCTAAACCTGCGTCGCGTGCAAAGAGTGTATTGCAGCCCAAATAGCGCAAGTTGTTATCTTTCCAAAACACCCGGATGGGTGCGGTATCAATTACCTTTAGTAATAAATCGCGGGCCTGGGCAACGGCCATTTCAGTCTGCACACGCTCGGTGATGTCTTGCACCGTGCCATTGGACACAAGCGCCACACCTTGCGCATCAAACAGCGTTTTAGCGCGCTCCTGCACCCACTTAACGCGACCATCAGGCATTAACAATCGGTGCTGAATTTCATAATCAGTTTGCTGCGCGAGTGATTGCGTATAAGCAGTGTTTACTGCATCTCTGTCATCAGGATGCACCACACTCAAAAAAGTCTCATAAGTCGCATCAAACTGATTGGGGATCAACTCAAATAACCGATAAGTCTGCGCACTCCAGATTAGTCTGCCATTTTGATGATTCATTGTCCAGTGACCAACATTTGCTATCTGCTGCGCCTCTTTGAGCCGCTGCTCACTCTCGCGTAAGGTGTCTTCCAGCAACTTACGTTCGGTAATGTCACGCGCAACGCCAAACAGCCCAATCACACTGCCGTCCAAGTTACGCATCACCCCTTTTGAGGCAAGGTAGGTGCGAGCGCCGTTTGATGTTGGCAGCACCTCATCAAAAGAGGTCATCTTGCCTGTAGCTATCACCTGTTGGTCATTAGCCACAATCTGGTCTGCATATATTGCGCTTGTGATGTCATGATCTGTTTTACCTATAATCGCTTCAGGCGAATTGCCCAATACTCTTGCCGCCTCAGGGTTGACCATCAAGTAACGACCCTCTAGGTCTTTAATGTAAATAGCGTCTGACGAACTCTCTGCCAACATGGCAAGCAGCTGGTTGCTTTGGTTTTTTTGCGCAACAAAAGCCAGTTGCTGCAACTTCACCTGCTGACGCCACAGCAACACCAGCGCCATCATCAGGCAGGACGCCGCCACAAAAGTAATCAACCCTATCCAATACAAACCATGCCACAACGGATACATCGCTTCATCGGCGTCTATTTTGGCTACAATGTGCCAATCGCTCCCCGCAATGGGGGTGTGTACCGCATAGACTATATGCCCTCGACCATCTGTGAGCTTGGCCTGGCCAGACTTATCAGCCCCTGCCTCCTGTGTGGCAGGCAATTGTGTGTTTAACAAGGGCTGTAAAAAATGCGGGGCGCTATTACCAGAGTGTCGTGAACGGCTTAAAAGCTCAATCTCATCACCTTGCTGCCGCACCAACATAGCCTCTGCGGTTTTGGTACCACTTGACCACGATTCAAGCATCGGTAACAAGAACTCGCTCGCCAGCATACGCAACACTACAGCCGCAGACTGCGGCGCTCCTTTAGCATCGTTCTCTAGCATCGGCACTACCCAATCCAGGTATACCGAGCCATTCTCGGCACGCACCAATGCACCACGCTGAGGCAAGCCGCGCTCAAAGGCACTCGCCAATAAATCACGCTCCACTGGCACGCTGGTTTTTGAAGCATCACTACTTAGCAACAGCTGCCCATCATGGCTGACCATGGCAATAGCGTCGTAGTGATAAACTTGTATCAGCGCTTCAAAGCGTTTTAATATCTTTTGCGTGTCTATCGCATCAGGTTTGCGCATTCCTGCAGAAACGGCACGCGACACAAAACCATCCGATGCGCGCAGCATCATGGCTTCACCCTCACGCTCGGCTAGCCAGAGATTAATTTGCGTAGCTTTAAAGTCGGCTGCGGCCTGCAAATCCTGATAAACATCATGCTCGATGGCGGGTTTTTGCAGCACATAAAACACGCCTGTAGTGAGTGGCACTAACAACAATAATATTAT
>JAQTXW010000007.1 GCA_028688575.1 Methylotenera sp.
TTACGCAAAGTTGGCTGATGCGAAATCCCAGTTAGCCAACGAAGCTAAGAACACTTCGACAAATTTAGCGCGTGCGTTACGATAATCAATGTAGTAAGCGTGCTCCCACACGTCAATCGTGAGTAGTGCTTTATCGCCTGTGGTGAGCGGTGTGCCTGCTGCACCTGTATTAACGATATCTACAGAACCATCCGCTTTTTTAACCAGCCATGTCCAGCCTGAGCCAAAATTGCCGACTGCTGAAGCTTGAAACGCTTTTTTAAACTCGTCAAATGAGCCCCATTTTACATTAATCGCATCTGCCAATGCGCCAGCAGGTGCGCCGCCGCCATTTGGCTTCAAGCTGTTCCAGAAGAAAGTGTGGTTCCAAACCTGAGCTGAGTTATTGTAAATACCACCAGAAGATTTTTTGATAATATCTTCAAGGCTGGCATTCTCAAATTCAGTGCCTTTGATCAGGTTGTTTAAGTTGGTCACGTAAGTTTGATGATGCTTGCCATAGTGAAACTCTAAAGTTTCTTCAGAAATGTGGGGTGCGAGTGCGTTTTTCGCAAAAGGTAATGCGGGTAATTGATGTTCCATGATGACTCCTTGAATGAGAAAAATTTTTGTACGTGTTATTTTGCCATAAAATCAGACTAAAATAGTAGGGTATTGTGATTTTTTATTGCCATGTATATGAGCGGCATTTGTTCATCTTTGATGTATGGGTAAGCATGCTGAAGCCAAAAGCAAACGATTATTTTTTTCTGGCACGCGGGTGCGCGTGGTCGTAAATTTTAGCTAAATGCTGAAAATCCAAGTGCGTATAAACCTGTGTGGTGCTGATGTTGGCATGGCCTAGCATTTCCTGCACTGCGCGCAGATCCTGGCTTGATTGTAGCACGTGTGTAGCAAAGCTGTGGCGTAGCAGGTGCGGGTGTACATCTGCATTGATTCCCTGCTTGATCGCCCAGGTTTTGACGCGATATTGAATGGCGCGCGGACTGATTCTGCAGCCTTGCTGGGTAATAAACACAGCTTGCGTGTCCTGGCTGTTAATGGTGGTCTGGCTACGCCTGTCTAGCCAGGTTAGAATCGCTTGGCTGGCATGGCTACCCAAGGGGATGATGCGAGTTTTGTTGCCTTTACCCGTAACGGTGATTGTTCCCTCACTCAGGTCCAGCATGTTGATGTTTAGATTTACTAACTCTGCCAGGCGTAAACCTGAGGAGTAAAACAGCTCTAAGATTGCGTGGTCGCGTATGGTTAAAAAGTCATCACCCGCAATATCTACAAATTTGATGGCCTGATCTACAGAGAGTGCTTGAGGTAAGGTTTTGGCTGATTTAGGGGCACGTAGGCCGATAATGGGGTTTTCAGTAAATCCTTTGTGATGGATGAGGTAATGATAAAAACCACGCCAAGCAGAAAGCGCACGTGAGATGCTTTTGCTACCTAAACCTCGTCCGTGCAAGGTGGCGATATATCGCCTGATATGGGAGTTTTTAAGGGTGTCCAGCTCAACCTTGTTGGCGAGTTCCGCTAATAGCTCAATATCACGACGATAGTTTTTGCAGGTGAGCGCGCTTAATCCGCGCTCAAAGGTTAAATGCTGAAGATAGTCATCCAAGTACAGCACGTGGTTTTTTAGTTACAGGTTTAATGTAAATAAATGATTGAGCAAAGCCGCTGAAACCAGCTCGCCTATGTGCTCAAGGTAAAGTGTGCCCATGTCAACTTTAAAGCGTTGCGCATCTTCAGCACCTAGAATCAACACGCCAAAAGGACGTTGATTGGCGGCTTTTTTACTTAAAGGCACAAATGCAAATGATTTTAGTTCGCCCTCTAAGAGCTTATCAGCAATTTCAGGCTTGTGGCCGCAGTGTGGCTGATTTAAGCGCATCACCCATTCGTTAAATTCGTCTGATACTGGAGAGAACACCACATCTTGGGCAATGGCATTGTTACTGGGTTTTACCCAAATGCGAATCATTGACTGGGTGACACCAAAATCCAACTGCAGGGTTTCTGCAATTAAATGTTGCAATGCGCTAAAGCTTTGCTGGTTAAGCAGATTGACGCTGAATTGATGCACTTTTTCACTTATGGCATCGTTTTCTTCTGCATGCTTAATCATTTGCGCCATCATAGCTTCAAGCACGCGGATTTTGTCGCGCTGTGCCAGCTGCTGGCGCTCAGCTAACGAAATAACGCCGCTTCCATGTGGGTTAGGTAGGGCAATGTCCGCCAGTAAATGTGCATGTTGTTCAAAAAAATCAGGGTGGTTACGTAAGTAGTCTTTGACTTCTTCTGTAGAAATTAAAGTGTGCTGCGTATGTGTCATGAGCTGTCTTTCTAATGATGGTTAGCGTATCCGTATGTGCGTTAAGTTATTTATTTAACTAATTGATTCTAAATCAACTTCTCCAGTAAAAACAGTGCGGGCAGGGCCTGTCATCATTACAGGTGAAGTGCCGCCAAGCCAAGTGATGCGTAGCTCGCCACCACGTGCAGAAACGGTAACAGGGGAGCTGAGTTTTCCTAGCTGAATACCCGCTACCACAGCGGCGCAAGCGCCAGTGCCACAGGCCAGTGTTTCACCGCTGCCGCGCTCAAATACTCTCAATTTAATATGCTGCGGATGGATGATTTGCATAAATCCAGCATTGACCCGCTCAGGAAACCTCGGGTGGTGCTCAATTTTGCTGCCAAGTGCAGTGACAGGGGCTTTCTCAATGTCATCAACAAGTTGCACCGCATGCGGGTTTCCCATAGAAACTGCGCTTATCTGCAGTATCTGCCCATCTACCTCCAATGAGTAACTGGGTGCAGCGTTATCAGCAATAAACGGGATCTCATGAGGGCTGAATTTGGGCGGTCCCATATTCACTGTAACCATGCCATCATCTTCTAATTTAGGCGTGATAATGCCGCTTGCAGTTTCAACACTGATTTCACTTTTATTTGTGAGTCGCTGCTCAGAGACAAAACGCACAAAACAGCGTGCGCCGTTGCCGCATTGTGCAACTTCGCTGCCATCCGCATTAAAAATGCGGTATTTAAAGTCTGCCATATTAGAGGGTTCCACCAGCAACAGCTGATCAAAACCAATGCCAAACTGGCGGTGTGCGAGTTTTTGTATTTGCATCGCTGTAAGCGAAAACTTTTGTGTGATGCCGTCAATGACCATGAAGTCATTGCCTGCACCCTGCATTTTTGTAAATTTAATCATTTTGGTCATTTGCATATTGTATGAGAATGCGTGCGAACTCGTCACAAATATTCATGTTATATCGTTTTTACTACTTAAAATTTTGCTTCAAGAATATCGGCCCCTGCTATTTTTAAGGTAACTATTCAATCTGTTGGGTGAATGGCACACTGAACTTAGTGTACAATTCATGCTTCCTAATGCTTGCTTTAGCCTTTAGTAAGTATCTTTATTAATGATTAATTTTTTCTTCCAAGGCGCATAATGAACGAATATCTATTTACTTCAGAATCAGTATCTGAAGGGCATCCAGACAAATTAGCAGACCAGGTTTCAGACAGCATTTTAGATGCTATTTTAACGCAAGATCCCACAGCACGGGTTGCTGCTGAAACATTGGCCAATACGGGATTGATTGTATTGGCGGGTGAAATCACCACCACAGCGAATGTAGACTACATTAAAGTGGCACGTGATGCGATTAAACGTATCGGATACGACAATACCGATTATGGCATTGATTATAAAGGCTGCGCGGTTCTAGTGGCTTACGACAAGCAATCTCCTGACATCGCACAAGGGGTGGATGGTGCGCATGATGATCCGTTAGATCAAGGCGCAGGGGATCAGGGGCTGATGTTTGGTTATGCGGTAGATGAAACGCCACAACTCATGCCGCTGCCAATCTGGTTAAGCCACCGTTTAATGGAGCGTCAGGCGCAGTTGCGTAAAGATGGGCGCTTGCCTTGGCTACGACCGGATGCCAAATCACAGGTGACCGTGCAATATGTGGATGGCAAGCCTTACAAAATTGATACGGTTGTTTTATCCACACAACATGCACCAGAAATGACTTTAGAAGCCATAAGAGAAGCGACGATAGAAGAAATCATCAAGCCAGTCTTACCTAAAGAGCTTATTAAAGGTGACATCAAATACCTGGTGAACCCAACAGGCCGCTTTGTGATTGGTGGCCCGCAAGGTGATTGCGGCTTAACAGGCCGTAAAATTATCGTGGACACCTATGGTGGTGCTGCACCGCATGGAGGTGGCGCATTCTCTGGTAAAGATCCTTCAAAAGTTGATCGCAGCGCCGCCTACGCTGGGCGGTATGTGGCGAAAAACATCGTGGCAGCTGGTTTGGCTGCACGTTGTCTGGTACAGATAAGCTACGCGATTGGTGTGGCACGCCCAACTTCTGTGATGGTTGAAACTTATGGAACAGGTAAGGTTTCAAATGAAGTGTTAACTGCATTGGTATCAGAGCATTTTGATTTGCGACCAAAAGGCATTGTTAAAATGCTGGATTTGCTACGCCCAATCTACGCCAAAACTGCCGCATACGGTCACTTCGGCCGCGATGAACCAGAATTCACTTGGGAAAACACCGACAAAGCAGCGGCACTGCGTGCTGCTGCTGGGCTGTAAGTTCAAAGTGTTTGTTGGTGTTTCGGCGTAGGCTAACTTCGCGCAGCGAAGTTAAGCGTAGCGGCCGTAGCCAGTTGTTTATCAAAGCAGCGGCACTGCGTGCTGCTGCTGGGCTGTAAGTTCAAAGTGTTTGTTGGTGTTTCGGCGTAGGCTAACTTCGCGCAACGAAGTTAAGCGTAGCGGCCGTAGCCAGTTGTTTATCAAAGCAGCGGCGCAATTTTGCAAAAGCAGTGCACCATTCCAACCGTGATTAGCCATTTTGGCTTATGGTTTGGTCGATGTGTGTTGAGAGAGAGTCGTTATGTTAAAAACGGTTTCTACAAAACAAGTGCGTTTGGGGATGTTTATTCAAGAGCTAAAAGGTGCTTGGATAGACCACCCTTTTTGGAAAAAAGCGTTTAAGCTGGAAGACACATCCGACTTGATTAAATTGCAAAAAAGTGTGATTCTGGAGGTGGTGATTGATACATCGAAAGGCCTAGATGTCGCAGAACTGGGAGTGCAGTCGGAAGCAGCGGTGGCCGTGGATGCAGAAGTGCCTGTGGCAGTCGAAGCGCAGCCAATGAAGCAAGTTAAGCCCAAACCTGACCGTATCACTGCCGATGAAGAGCGTGCGCGCGCCAAGCAGGTAATTTCAGCCTCAAAAAAAGCCGTTACCTCGATGTTTAACGATGCGCGCATGGGTAAAGCCATTAAGGCAGAGGCCGCGATGCAGTTTGTGGATGATATCGCAGCATCCGTTTCGCGCAATGAGGGTGCGCTGATTAGCCTTGTACGTCTTAAAACCAAAGATGATTACACCTACATGCACTCGGTTGCTGTCTGTGCACTGATGGTGGCACTTGCAAACGAATTGGGGCTTTCAGAAGCTGAAACCAAACAGGCGGGCTTGGCTGGGCTGTTGCATGACATAGGTAAAGCCGCAGTCCCGATGGAGGTGTTGAATAAGCCTGGTGCCTTAACTGAAGATGAATTTACTTTAGTGAAGTTGCACCCTGAGCGTGGGCATGCGATGTTGTTGCAGGCCAATATTACAGATGCCGTTACCTTGGATGTTTGTTTGCATCATCATGAAAAAATGGATGGTAAGGGTTATCCGCATCAGTTGAAAGCGGATGAGATCAGTTTGTTTGCCAGAATGGGTGCGGTGTGTGATGTATACGATGCCATTACCTCAAACCGTCCGTATAAAGCAGGTTGGGAGCCAGGCGTATCTCTGCAGCGGATGGCACAGTGGACAGGTCATTTTGATGAGGTGATCTTTAAGGCGTTTGTTAAGAGTGTGGGAATCTACCCGATAGGCTCTATGGTCAAGTTGAAGTCTGGGCGCCTGGCTGTGGTGGTGGATCAAAGCCCTAAATCGTTGCTCACGCCAATACTTAAAGTGTTTTTCTCAACAAAATCCAATACACGGCTACCTGTAGAAGTGGTTGACTTATCTAAGCCTGGGGCGAACGACGCGATTACAGGGCATGAAAATCCTGCAGCCTGGGGGATTCATGATGTTGATAAGTTATGGGCTCAGTAATCTTTTGATGCTTTATTGGTGATTCTAGCGATATTGGTAGACAAAACAATAATCGCGTATAATCAGCCAATTCAAGATTTAACTTCTGAGGGGCGTTGCGAGGGCTTTGTATCAATTGGCTCCCAGGCTCAGAAAATGCAGTAAACGACGCTCACCAATATTAACCGTGCCGGGCACGGGATATGGGTGAGGCAAGCGATTCTCTACAAACACCCCTTCCCCCCGGTCACACATTCAAGGAAACAACACATGAATACTGTGACTGAATTTAATGACTACATTATTGCTGACATTAACCTAGCGGCTTTTGGCCGCAAAGAAATTGCGATTGCTGAAACGGAAATGCCAGGGCTCATGGCGATACGCGAAGAGTTTGCAAAATCACAACCACTCAAAGGCGCGCGTATTACCGGCAGCTTGCACATGACGATTCAAACAGCGGTGCTGATTGAAACATTAAAAGATCTGGGTGCAGAAGTGCGCTGGGCGTCATGCAACATCTACTCAACACAAGATCACGCAGCAGCGGCAATCGCGGCAGGCGGCACACCTGTATTTGCAGTCAAAGGTGAAACGCTGACAGAGTACTGGGATTACACGCATCGTATTTTTGAATGGACCGATGGCGGCTACTCCAACATGATTCTGGATGACGGCGGCGATGCGACTTTGTTATTGCACCTTGGAACACGTGCAGAAAAAGATTTATCGGTAATCGCAAACCCCACCAGTGAAGAAGAAACCTGCCTGTTTGCGGCAATTAAGGCCAAACTGCAGCAGGATTCCACATGGTACTCAACACGCCTGCAACAGATTAAAGGCGTGACCGAAGAAACGACAACAGGCGTTCATCGCTTGTATCAAATGCACAAAGAGGGCAAGTTGGCTTTCCCTGCGATTAATGTCAATGATTCAGTGACTAAATCAAAATTTGATAATTTATATGGTTGCCGTGAATCATTGGTTGATGCAATCAAACGTGCAACCGATGTGATGATTGCGGGTAAAATCGCCATCGTTGCGGGTTATGGTGATGTGGGCAAGGGCTCAGCGCAAGCGTTGCGAGCCTTATCAGCCCAAGTCTGGGTGACGGAAATTGACCCAATCTGTGCATTGCAGGCCGCGATGGAGGGCTACCGCGTGGTGACAATGGACTATGCGGCAGAACATGGCGATATCTTTGTGACCTGTACAGGTAACTATCATGTGATTACGCATGACCACATGGCGAAAATGAAAGACCAGGCCATTGTATGTAATATTGGCCATTTTGATAATGAGATTGATGTAGCTTCTTTAGAAAAATACGAATGGGATGAAATCAAGCCTCAGGTGGATCACGTGATTTTCCCTGATGGCAAAAAAATCATTTTGTTGGCAAAAGGCCGCCTGGTTAATTTGGGTTGTGGTACAGGGCACCCAAGCTATGTGATGAGTTCATCATTTGCGAATCAGACGATTGCGCAAATCGAGCTGTTTACGCAAACTGATAAATACCCAGTGGGTGTATACACCTTGCCTAAACATTTGGATGAAAAAGTAGCGGTATTGCAGTTGAAAAAACTCAATGCACAGCTTTCTACATTAACCGATGAGCAAGCAGCTTATATCGGCGTGAAGAAAGAAGGCCCGTTTAAGCCAGATACTTATCGTTACTAATTAGTTGATTTGAGTACGATTTCGCCGTAAAGGGTTGTGATATGAGGTTGTTACTGATTTGGTTTCTGAACGCGGTGGCCTTACTGGCAACGGCTTATATGGTGCCAAATATTTATGTTGCAGGCTTTACGGCGGCATTGGTGGCATCACTGGTGATAGGTTTAGTCAATGTGTTGATTAGGCCTATTCTGGTGTTGCTCACGTTACCCATCACGATACTGACATTAGGTTTATTTATTCTGCTGATTAATGGGGTGCTGTTTTATGCTGTTGGCCACTGGCTAAAAGGCTTTGAAGTGCAAACGGTTACGGCGGGAATTATCGGCGCATTAGGCTACAGCCTGCTTTCATGGCTGTTTTCTGAGCTACTGCTGGGTAAATAAATTTAGACATAAAATACGATAGATGAGCATGAAGCCATGACGAAAAAATTTGAAGTGAGTTTTGAGTTTTTCCCACCCAAAACCAGCGAGGGGGTGGATAAGTTACGTGAAGCGCGTACCCAGTTAGCAAGATTTAACCCTGAATTTTTCTCGGTCACCTTTGGTGCGGGCGGCTCTACCCGTGACAGAACCATGGATACGGTGCTGGAGATTCAACAAGAAGGCTTTCAGGCAGCGCCGCATATTTCCTGTATCTCCTCCAGCAAGGCAGAAATCCGTGATTTATTGCAGGCTTACCAGTCGCATGGGATTAAGCGATTGGTGACATTGCGCGGTGATGTTCCATCTGGAGAGGTGAGTGCGGGTGATTTTCGCTATGCATCTGAACTGGTTGCGTTTATCCGTGCTGAAACAGGCCGCCATTTCACGATCGAGGTAGCCGCATATCCTGAGTTTCATCCTGAAGCGCGCACGCCAGCGGCAGATTTGCAGAACCTGAAGCGCAAAGTGGAAGCAGGCGCTGACTCTGCCATCACCCAGTATTTTTATAATGCTGATGCCTATTTCAGGTTTATGGACCAATGTGAGGCATTGGGTATTAACATACCTGTTGTGCCAGGCATTATGCCGATTTATAACATTACTCAGCTGTCACGCTTTTCAAGTATTTGTGGTGCAGAAATCCCGCGCTGGTTAAAAATGCGGCTCGAAGAATATGGCGATGACATCGCTTCTCTACGTGCGTTTGGTGTGGATGTGGTCTCTGAGTTGTGTGAAACTTTGCTCGTGCAGGGTGTATCAGGCTTGCATTTTTACACCCTGAATCAATCAGCGATGATTAGTCATATTATTGATAACATTGCAGAGTAGCGATCAAAAAACCGCCTGTAATATCAGTCTGACCAGTAAAAACCGACCAGCACGGTTAGTGTTGTGTCGGTTTTTGTTGATTAAGCAGAATATCCTCGATAAATAAGTAGTCCTTGGTTTTATCTGGCCCAGTTTTGCTGGCACCCCAAGTGGTCATCAGTACAATCCAGCGCATTTCTTCTATGGTAATTTCGAGCTGAGGGACGTTCATCGCCAGATCTAAAACCAGCTCACGTTGTGATGTGTTGAGAATGTTGGCTTGCACTAAAAACAAAATAAAACGGATACTCTCGCTGGAAATTTTTTTAAGTTCGGCCTCTGTAAAGATGCGTAAATTGGCAGGGTCCGCCATTTGGAAGAGTTCAGATTTTGCAGTCATTGCCTCGAGTTGATTAAACCAGTCAAAGGCACCGTTAATGTCATCTTTATCAAAGCCCGCTGCAAATAGCTCCTTGGATAAAGTCTTTTCGTCTGGCCTGAACTGCGTGTCTATGTAGTTTTCAAACATGTAAACCAATACTTCAAACATTGTTGTTATCCTTATTTTAAGATGGTTTATGTAAACGGCTACTTACTAGTTATATAATTCGTTGATACTGTTCTCCCGCCAAGTTTGCGACCTTTCCTTCAAGTTCCAGTAGCATAAGCATGGATGAAACTGCGCTTACCGTCAAGCCACTCACAGCAACTAATTGCTCCAGGCTAATTGCCTCAAATCCCATGGTGTTCAGCAATAAGTGGTTCTCTGAATCATCTGTAGTGGATTTGCCATCTACAGTCAAAGCAATGCGAGGGTTCGGCGTATCGAGTTTTAATTCTTCAGTGATGTCCTGTAAGCAATCTACCAGTTTTGCCCCCTGCTTAATCAACTGATGGCACCCCTTAGACATGGGGGAATGGATCGAACCTGGGATTGCAAAAATTTCACGCCCTTGTTCAGCAGCAAGTCTTGCGGTGATTTGCGAGCCACTTTGCAAGTTGGCTTCCACCACCAGGCAACCAAGGCTCAGGCCGCTGATAATGCGGTTTCGCTTGGGAAAATTCTGTGGTTTTGAGGGTGTACCTAAGGAGAACTCAGAGATAATCAAGCCCTGCTGTGCGATTTGATGGGCAAGATCTCGATGTTTAGCGGGGTAAACAATATCCAAGCCTGTGCCTACTACAGCGATGGTGGCGCCGTTGGCACTAAGCGCACCGCGGTGTGCTGCACCATCAATGCCTAAAGCTAGACCACTCACAATGCACAAACCATAAGCACTTAAATCGTGGGCGAACGCTTCTGCATTTTTTTCGCCTTGTACCGAGGCGTTGCGGCTGCCCACAATAGCAATGCCAGGTTGGTTGAGTAAGGCAAGATTGCCCTTGGTGTATAAAAATGGCGGGGGGTCAGTAATCTCCAGAAGCGATTTTGGGTATTCAGCATCGGCAAGTGTCACGATGTGGTTGTTGGGAGATGCCAACCATTGCGTCAGCGTATCTATGCCAGTTTGTGCAGGCCCTTTCTGGATTTCTGCTGCAATAGCAGCCGACACAATTTCTGTCAGCTGTTTATAACTCGCACGGTAAATATTTTCTGGGTTGCCAAATGCCTTGAGCAGGTGATAAAAAGTTTGGCTGCCAACACCTGATATGTTGGCCAAACTCACCCACAGCGATTTTTCTGCAACTTCCCCGCTGTGGTCATCCATATCAAGGCACTAAGATATTTAGGCAGAGTTTAGGGTGTTTTGACGGAGTCCATTGTATGCACTGGCTGAGATGCCTGCATGATCAGGCCGTAAGATACGCGGTCGAACACGCGGAAAATCATCAATAGGCCGATACGTTCATCAGGCAGCTTGATATAGCCTGGCTCCAGCACCAGTTCCTGGCTGGCTTCCGGTGCCTTTTCAAAATTGACAACTGGCTTACCTTCTTCATCACGTGAGACTTCAAAGTTAAGTTCTTTTAACTTTGGTTTTTCTTCAGCTTTTTGTTTTTGGATATGTTCCAACGATTCTTTAGTAGGTTCTGGATCTTTAATCACGCGACCGTAGCGGTTAATGGCAAGCACATGGCCAACTTCAAGACCATCAACAGCACCGCGACTGATTGATACGATGCTTTCAGGGCCTGCTTCAGCCACGCCACCGTACACTTTCATGATGCGGCCAGCAATTTGAGTTTCTGGAGCACGTGGTGCAAAGTTGGTAATGGGGTTGTCGCTACTGGGCACGAGCCTGTCTTTGACAAAAATTTCTTCTTTGGCCTTTACAATTTCAGCCGTGGCTGGTTTCCCGTATTTTCTGATTCTGGCATCACCCAGATAGGTGGCTTCAACGCCTAATACTTCTTTGCTGTCCGGGTCAATCAGTTCGTCGCTAGGGCGATAAACATACCAGTCAGTAGTTTCATTCTCAGGAATCTCATTAATATACACGCGTGTGCCTGGGCTTAGTACCACACGGTCATCTTGACCTGCGATAATTCTTGGTGACTCGGCAAGCTGGTCTTTTTCGATAATCAATGGCTGGCTTAAGAAAGGGGCAATCACATTCAGCGGAATGGTATGAATGGCGGCTTTATCTAACGGTTCAACCCTAACACCTGGCTCTAATGTCACCGTTTCGCGCAATAGTCTTAGCTGGGGTTCGCTGCCAGACAGGTCTAAAAACACCACGTCTCCTGGGTAAATCAGATGCGGGTTCTTGATTTGTGTGCGGTTTAATTTCCAGACTTTAGGCCACAGCCATGGGTCTTTGAGGAATTTTCCAGAAATTCCCCATAATGTGTCGCCCTTAACGACGACGTGGCGGTCTGGGTGGTTATCTTTTAGGGCGATGACCTGTGCATTAAGATTTAAGCTTAAGCAGCAAAGCACGAGCAGCGTTATAATATTGCGGAACATAGATTGATGACCTCGGTCAAAAATGCACTAAGAAGATATGCGATTGGTATGATTTGTTTAATAGATCAAGCACGCACACCGCGAATTTAGGTTAAATTTATCATGTAATTCATTAATGAATCAAGCTTTTATGGAAAAAGCTATTGTTTTAAGATAATTTTACGCCTTTCAATAAAGATAGAAGAGTTTTTATGGCAATTTTAGATATCCTGAATTACCCAGATCCCCGACTGCACACAGTTGCAAAACCCGTCAAAGAAGTAAACACTGCGATTCGTGAGTTAATCAGGAATATGGCGGAAACAATGTACGATGCGCCAGGAATAGGTCTTGCTGCAACTCAGGTAAATCAGCATATCCAACTTTTGATTATAGACACCAGCGAAACAAAAGATCAGCTACAGGTGTTTATTAACCCTAAAATATTAGAACGTGATGGCGAACAGGTATACGAAGAGGGGTGTTTATCGGTCCCTGGCGTTTATGAGAGTGTGACTAGAGCAGAAAAAGTGCTGGTTGAGGCGATGGATGAACACGGCGAGCTATTTACCTTGGAAGCCCACGGCTTGCTAAGTGTGTGCATTCAGCATGAGATGGATCACTTGCAGGGCAAGGTGTTTGTTGAATATTTATCGCCACTGAAACGCAACCGCATTAAACATAAAATGCTGAAGCAACAGCGTGGCAAATAATTCCAGCGCGCTAAGCGATCAACAGTAAAAAAACAAAGGATAGTCATTTGAAAATTATATTTGCGGGTACGCCTGATTTTGCAGTCCCAGCTTTGGCAGCACTTATCAAGGCAGGGCACGAGGTGGTGATGGTGCTTACCCAGCCAGACAGGCCAGCGGGGCGAGGCATGCAGCTGAAGGCTAGCCCTGTGAAAGTGCTGGCCGAGCAGCATGGTTTACAAGTATTTCAGCCATCGCATTTAAAACCAGCAGAGGTGCAGGCACAGATTCAGGCAGTGAATGCGGATGTGATGATAGTTGCAGCGTATGGCTTGATTATTCCAACGCCTGTTTTAGAGATGCCTAAATATGGCTGCTATAACATCCATGCCTCCTTATTGCCACGCTGGCGGGGCGCTGCGCCGATTCATCGTGCAATTCTGGCAGGGGATGCAGTCACTGGTGTGACCATTATGGAGGTGGTGCCCGCACTGGATGCAGGTGCCATGATAAGTAAGGGCGTGGTGCCCATCAAAGAAACTGATACGACAAAAAACCTTCATGATGCGCTCGCTAATATAGGAGCTGAGTTAATGGTGGATGCCATGCGACAGCTTGCCGCTAATGGTAAGTTGGCGAGCGAACCGCAGGACGAGTCGTTGGTTACTTACGCACACAAGCTTGAAAAAGCAGAAGCGGCAATTGATTGGCAGCAAAGTGCTCAGGAAATTTCACGCCAGATTCGTGCATTTAATCCATTTCCCGTTGCGCAAACTTATTTGCGCAGTGAGGTTTGCCGCATCTGGATGGCAACAGCGTGCTTCACAGATGGCAATTTAACTATGCAAAAATCTGGCGCAAATGCAGGTGAGATTCTGGATGTGCATGACGGGATTGTAGTAGCCTGCGGCGAAGGCTTTTTGCGCATTACTGAGTTGCAGGCCCCTGGTGGCAGACGCCTTGATGCACAGACCTTTGTGCAGGGGCACCACTTGAAATCAGGCGACGCGTTCTCTGCTAGTGCTGGTACGCCTTGAATTTTAACGCATGCATCATTATCCCAGACTTTCCATCAGGCGATTTTACCTCTACTTGCATGTCAACTTGCCTATTTTGCGTCTTTTTTGCGCATATTTTCTGTCAATAGAATGACTATTGCCCATAAAATCTGCACAATAAATCCATCAATCTGTGCGGTATTGCCTCTGCAAGTCCTAATAATGGATAATCTGGGATTATCTAATCAACCGTAGCGATGTTTCTAGATAAGCCCAGAGGTGCGAGATGTTAGGTAACTGGTTGAAAACAGCGGTGCTAATGGCGGCCATTGTCGCATTATTTGGCATGGTGGGTGCGGCGTTAGCCGGTGCCAGTGGCATGGCGATAGCATTGCTTATTGCGGGGGCGATGAATGTCTATGCTTACTGGTTTTCAGATCGGGCGGTACTAAAAATGTACAGCGCACAGGAAGTCACCCCTGATAATAGCCAGTTTCTTGCTTATTACCAAATGGTGAAAGCTTTGGCAGAACAAGCAGAGCTTCCCATGCCTAAGGTATATGTGATTAACGAGTCCCAGCCAAATGCATTTGCAACAGGACGCAGCCCAGAATATGCGGCAGTGGCAGCCACGACAGGCATTATGCGAATTTTAAATGCACGTGAGTTGCGTGGTGTGATGGCGCATGAGCTTGCGCACATAAAAAACAGAGACACTTTAATTTCCACCATTTCGGCCACGATTGCAGGCGCAATTGCCTCGATTGCACAGTTTGGCATGCTGTTTGGCAGTGGGCGAAGTGGCGGTGACGGTCGTGGAACCAATCCGCTGCTAGCTTTGCTGGTGATGTTGTTTGCCCCATTGGCTGCGTCACTTATTCAAATGGCCATCTCGCGTGCGCGCGAGTTTGAGGCGGATGAAGCAGGCGCTGAGATAAGTCGTGATCCTGCAGCGCTGGCAAGCGCGCTGGAAAAAATTCATTATTATGCGCATCAAATGACCAATCATATTGCTGAAGCGCATCCTGAAACAGGGCAGATGATGATCATTAATCCGCTGTCAGGCGTTTCGATGGATAACTTGTTTAGTACACATCCTAGAACGGAAGAGCGAATCGCGCGATTATTAGCGCTAGCGAGACTTTACTAATCATCTCAACTGATGGTAGATGTGCCACACCATCAGTTGGCGTAAGGGTAGCCGATGGTTAATCGTGATGTTTACCCTTATTTTTGCCTTTTCCGTGGCCTCTACTCTGTTCATGATGTCTGCCGTTGTTTTGCCTGTCATCATAGCCCTCGTGATGTCGTTCGCGGTAAATCGGCGCATACTCATGCTGATACCAACTGTCCTGCACAAAATATACAGGCTGACCGCATGCGTGGTAGCGACCGCAATATTTAGGCCAGTTTTTAGCATGACCAGGTGGCACGCGTAGATAGACTGGCTCGACCATTTCTGTATGGCGGTGCACCATAATGGGTTTTCTATAGATAACGCGCGGCGGCGGGTAGGGGTAGTCGCCTATATCTATATGGCCATAAAAGCCTGGCTGACCAATGCTGATTGACACGCCCACATCTGCTGCCATGGATAAGTTGGCGGTGCACAGTAGAAAGGCGGAAATCAGCACGCGTTTTAATAGGGTCGTGAATGAAATAGCATGTTGCATGACATACTCCTTAAGTTGGACATTGAATTTAACGTACAAATGGTGCGGCACGATGACAGGCGTCTGTTAGCTTACCCCTAACTCTCGCATTATCAAGTAAAATCTGGCTTTAGTCTTTAAGTTAGAAATTTATTGTGTATCTCTCCCAACTCATTGCTGCTGATGCGATCAATCAGGTGCTGTCAGGGCGTAATCTCACGCTGGCATTGCCCGATGCTCAGGCGCGTTTTCCTCAGGCCACACCTCAGCAGCGAGGCGGGGGGGCGGATTTAAGCTATGGTACGCTACGTTTTTATGGCGAGATTGAAGCATATCTGAGCCTGTTGCTTGAAAAACCTTTGACCGATCATCGTATTTACACGTTGTTGCTGGTGGCAATCTACCAGTTGTTGCATGATAAAGCAGACGCATTTACAGTGGTCAATCAGGCGGTGCATGCGGTATCCCAGCTAAAAAGACCTGCCCCCAAGGCTTGGGCAAAAGGCCTGGTGAATGGCGTGTTACGAAATTTTTTACGGCAGAAAGCCCATTTAACTGCGCTGGTGAGTGCTAATGAAGTGGCGTGTTATTCATATCCACAGTGGTGGATCAATAAGCTTAAATTGCAATATCCACAACATTGGCAGCAGATGCTGCTAGCTGGAAATCAGCACCCGCCGATGACCTTGCGCATGAATCAGAAAAAGACCACGATGCCAGATTATCTCAATCAGCTGCAGAATCAGGCAATGGAGGGGATTCAGCTAGGGCTGCAGGCTGTGATGTTGACGAAGCCAGTTGCCGTTGAAAAAGTCCCTGGGTTTAAAGAGGGAGTCGTTTCTGTGCAGGATTACGGCGCGCAACTCGCTGCGCCATTATTAGATGTTCAGGCAGGAATGCGGGTGTTAGATGCCTGCTGTGCGCCTGGCGGCAAAACAGGACATTTACTTGAGATGGCCAATGTGAACTTGACAGGCCTGGATAGCGATGAAGAGCGTCTGGCACGCGTGCAAAGTAATTTAGCGCGCTTGCAGTTGCAGGCTGATTTGTTGGTGGGTGACGCTGCCACAGACGCTTGGTTTGATGGCAAGTTATTTGACAGAATTTTGGCGGATGTGCCTTGTACCGCGTCTGGAATCGTGAGGCGTCATGTGGATATCAAGTGGTTGCGCCGCGAGCGCGATGTCAGCACCTTTGTTTTGCAGCAGCGTAAAATTCTGCCTAGTTTGTGGCAGAGGCTGGCAAAGGGTGGTAAATTGCTTTATGTGACCTGTTCTGTTTTTCATGAAGAGAATCAGGGGCAAATTGATCAGTTTTTAAATAGTCACGCAGATGCAACGCAACTGCCAATAGAGTCGATACTTAGCCAGCAATATAACAATATGACTTACATGAATGGGCAACTCATTCCAAACGATTTTCATGATGGTTTTTTCTATGCTTTGTTACAAAAGAATTAAGCAATTATTTTGCGTGTTGGGGCTTGTGTTATTTGCCAGCACCTGTGTTGCTGCCTCTAATAGCCTGCATATCAGAAGTGCCAATATCATTAGCTATGAAGATGAGTTTTTATTGAATGCGGATGCTGAGATTAATTTCAGTAAGGAGATGGAGAAGGCAATTCTTAAAGGCTTTACTTTTAACTTTATCATTGAGTTTCAGCTGTTTTCTCCTAGAACTTATTGGTTCGATGATGAAATTGTCACGACAGTGCAGCAAGTGAGCCTGAGTTATCATGCGTTGACCAAGCAGTATATTCTTGTGCGCAACGAGCAGCAGCGCACTTTGGCTACGCTGGATGAAGCGATTGAGGATTTATCTGTTATTCAGGATCTCAAAGTGTTTCAAAAAAAGGATATAGAGAAAGACAGACCTTATAAGGCAGCGCTCATGATGCGTCTTGATCATAAATCTTTACCGAAGGCGATGCAGGTAGAGGGCATGTCTTCAAATGAGTGGAAAATGAGCTCGCAGCGATTTGAGTGGGTTCCCAATTTACTCAAATGAAATACATCGTATTTACCAGTGCGTTTCTAGGCGGATTTTTACTCTACTTGCTTTCCAATGCGAGTGCAAATACTGCTGCATCGGGTGAGTACTACACCTTGCTGGTGGTGCTGAATGGCTTGTTGGCATTGGCGCTGGTTGCATTGATCGCGGTGCAGCTTTTCAAGTTGTATCAGAATATTCGCCAGCGGGTGATGGGAAGTCGCTTTACACTCAGGCTGTTAGGCTCTTTTGCCCTGATGGCAATTATTCCAGGATTAATCGTCTATCTGGTATCGGTTAATTTTTTAACACGGTCGATTGAGTCCTGGTTTAATGTGAAGGTGGAGTCTGCGCTTGAGGGTGGCTTGAACCTCGGGCAAACAGCGTTAGAGATCATGCTGGTAGATGTGAAGGAAAAGGGTGAGAACATGGCAACAAGTCTTGCACTATTGCCCGCGAATGCACATTTTGCCATCTTGAACGAGTTACGTGAACGTAATGCGGTGCAAGAGGCTGCCCTTTTGACGCCGCAAGGTAGGATTTTGGCGGTGTCCAGTGGCGATGCCAGCAGTTTTTTGCCAGACTTACCTAGCATTACGCAGTTAAGGCAGGCGCGTCAGCGCCTTTATGGCAACATTGAGCCTATCGATGGCAAGGGGTTGTTCTTGCGGGTGTTGGTCCCTGTTAATGTGCAAGATTTTGTAGGTGAAACGCGTATTTTACAGCTGATGCAGCCCGTGCCGAAAGCACTTGCGACTACAGCAGAAGCTGTGCAGGATGTTTATCAGGACTACCAGCAGTTATCTTATAGTCGTATGGCATTGCGTGAGGTGTTTGCTTTAACCCTGACATTGGTCATGATGCTGTCGATGCTGACTGCGGTTGCCATTGCGTTTGTGTTAAGCAGGCGCTTGTCTGCACCTTTACGGGTGCTGGCGGAGGGCACAAAAGCCATTGCCAGCGGTAACTACAGCACCATTCTACCTGCACACGGTAAAGATGAGCTGGGAGTGCTGGTGCAGTCTTTTAACAGTATGACGCAGCAGTTAGGTGATGCGACCAAGGCCGCAGATAGAAACCGTGCCCGCGTTGAGGCTGCACGGGGTTATCTGGAAACCATTCTGGCGCATTTGTCATCTGGTGTACTGGCATTAAACGAGCGCGGTGAACTGCGCACATTTAATGAGGCAACCGTCAATATTTTAGGGGTGTCGTTAGAAAAATATGTAGGGTTTACCCCAAATAAAATTATTGAAAAACAGCCACATTTGGCCAATTTCTTTCAAGTGGTTGTCATGCATGGCAAGCGTGACGAAGGTGGCCCGCAGAAAGAAGACGTGCAAACGCAGATTGAATTGGTGACTGATCAGGGGCTGCAGATTATTACCTTGCGCGGCACAAAATTGCCTGACGGAGGCTATGTGGTAGTGTTTGATGATGCTACAGCTATGGTGCAGGCACAGCGCGATGCTGCATGGGGTGAAGTGGCAAGACGTTTGGCGCACGAGATAAAAAATCCATTAACGCCTATTCAGCTGTCAGCTGAGCGCATTGCACACCGGCTTAGCCATAAATTGGAAAGTGCCGACGCCGAAGTTTTGCAGCGATCAACACAGACGATTGTGAATCAGGTGGATGCTTTAAAACAGATGGTGAATGAATTTAGTGAATACGCAAGGTCACCTGCTTTGCATTTGAATAAACTGGATATCAATGCCCTGATTAAAGAAGTGTTAGCATTGTATGACATACCTAAAATCAAAATAAATTTACAGCTGGCATCTGAGCAACTGCTGATTAAGGGTGATGGCAACATGTTGCGTCAAGTATTGCATAATCTGTTGCAGAATGCGCAGGATGCCTTGGTGGACCAGCCGTCCCCCGAGATTATGATTCATACCAAAGCATGGCAAAACAGCATGACATTGACTGTGCAGGATAACGGCGGTGGCATCCCTACTGAGATGATGTCGCGCGCGTTTGAGCCCTATATGACCACCAAGCCACATGGCACTGGGCTTGGCCTGGCGATTGTGAAGAAAATCGTTGAGGAGCATAGAGGTAGCATAAAAATTGAAAATGTAGTCCAATCTGAGCTGGGTTTGGGTGGTGCTGTGGTCACTATCACTATCCCACTCTTCAATGATTAATGGTGATAGATTAGAAATTAGAGTTTAGAAACTTATGGCATCAAAACATATATTAGTGGTTGATGACGAGGTGGGAATCCGCGAATTATTGCGTGATATCCTGCAGGATGAGGGATACCGCGTACAGCTGGCTGAGAATGCAGCTGTAGCAAGGGCTATGCGCGCACATGAGCGCCCAGACGTTGTGTTGCTTGATATCTGGATGCCTGATTGCGATGGTATCAGCTTATTAAAAGAGTGGGCAAACGCGAACTTGCTGACCATGCCTGTCGTCATGATGTCGGGTCATGGCACGATTGATACCGCAGTTGAAGCCACGCGCATTGGTGCGTTTGATTTTCTGGAAAAGCCCATTGCCTTACAAAAACTTTTAAAAACCGTAGCAACCGCCTTAAAACATAGTGAGCAAGCGCCGCGCTCCGAAATGAGTCTGGTAAGTTTAGGTAAAAGCCCGCTTGTAGTCGCCTTGAAAGAGCGCTTGGATAAAATTGCTGCGAGTAACAGTGTTGCACCTGTTCCTGTGTTATTGATTGGACCTAAAGGCGGTGGTGCGGAGTTGTGCGCGCGGTTTCTGCAAAATGAAAATACACCATGGCTACACCTGCAAGAGTTTAGCCAGCTGGTTCAGACGCCTTTGGATATTTTGGCACAGGTGACAGATGGTGTATTGTTTATTGATGAGATTGCCGAGTTAAGTAAAACCGAGCAAAGGGGTTTGCTGCTGCTGCTCACTAAAGCAGAAAAATATCACGTGCGCGTTGTTTGTGCGACTAGCCATAATTTGCCTAAATTACAGGCAGAGGGTTTGTTTGACCATAATTTACTACAAATTCTGTCTGCAACCTCTTTGCGTGTTCCAGCCCTAGATGAGCATAAAGAAGATATCCCAGATTTAGTCGTAGCGATTGCAAATTTGCAGTTTGAGCTGTTTGATATCCCGTATCGGGAGTTTGATGTCGCAGCGCTCAATGCATTGCGCAATGCGCCTTGGCCAGGCGATATTGCGCAGTTGGAGGCGGTGGTCTGCAATCTGATACAAACGAGTTTGGGTGAGAGAATCGGATTAGAGGATGTTAACAGAGTGACACATCAGTTTGATGTGTCACTGCAGCGTAATGTTGAGCCTTTAAATGTGGAAGCGCCCTCGTCAGCTGGGCTGGCTGCAGTGGCAGAATTTAATCTGGAGCAGCCATTGCGAGAGGCAAGAGATGATTTTGAGCGCCTTTATTTTACACATCATATTAAGCGTGTGGCGGGCAATATGAATAGGCTGGCTGAAGTTTCAGGTTTGGAGCGTACGCATTTGTATCGCAAGCTCAAACAGCTGGACATCAAAGCTAAGGGCTAGTCTTTGGCAGTCGCTGCTGTTATTCGCGTGATGCGTTAACCCGTTTTGGTAGCGCGTTACGTTTAACTGATAAGCAGAGTAATATTGTGCATGCTTGAGCCAATCATGACCGATGAATATCTTATGCGCAAATTCTGTGCGGGTGATGTACACGCCTTTGATTTGTTATACCAGCGTCATGAAAAGCCAATTTATCGGTATATCCGCAGGCTGATGGGGGACGCATTAAACGCGCAGGCCGATGATGTTTTTCAGGATGTATGGATACGCCTCATTGATGCGCGCATGCAGTGGCAGCCGCGTGAAAACGCAAGTTTTAAAACATGGCTATATACATTGGCGCATCATCGGGCGATTGATATATTACGTAAAAGTGGCCGTGAAGTTTCAGTAGATGATGGCTGGTTGGACGATGAGCAGGTGGCACCCTGGCAATTATGGCCTGCTGCTCACGCCTTACAGCCAGAACAACAGGCATTCTGGCGTAAGGCTGGCCAGCGCTTGCTGCATTGTCTGGATAGCTTGCCGGCAATACAGCGTGCGGCATTTTTGCTGCACCATGAGGATGGTCTGAGTGTGGATGAAATGAGCTTGGTATTGAATGCTGAGTTTGAAGCAATTAAAAGCCGCCTGCGTTATGCTTTGTCGAAGTTGCGCGCGTGTATGGGCGCTTATTTGCCACCGATGGTGGATTAGGCAGCGAGTATGGGCTTGATGGCATGACGATACGTGATGAATATTTACAGCAAGTGCTGAAGCACACGCCTGACAGGCTATTCACGCCTAATGAAAATGCCAGTCGTGCTGTACTGAGTTACGCACGGCAGGCAATCGCAAACGAGAGGCGCGCATGGTGGCACACGATCCTCCTGTGGCTAAAAAGACCGCTGGTTTCAAATTGGCAGCGAGCTGGGGCGGGCAGTCTGGCTACGGCTTTGGTGGTGATGTTGATTTTCTGGCAAATGGTGCCAGAAAAAGAGACATGGCTGGATACTTTACCTGATCGCACGTTTAATACTGTAAAAAACAATGCAGTGGCGTTGATGCAGGATGAAAAATCATCAGAGCAAAAAGCGCCATCAGCGCGATTGGCAGAGCGCGCTGAGATCAATCAATCGCAGGAGTCATCAGTGGCAACTCAGCCTGAACATGCACTTAGTCATGGCGAACAACAGTCGATTGCGCCAGATGATGAGATGGCCGTGACCACGGAAATTGCGTCACCTCAAACCTCAACCTCCAGTGCTGATGCCGTAAGCGGCATACTCTCTGCCAGCCAGGCAAGGGATAGCAGGCGACAAAAAACCGAAGTAGCCAGCCCTGAGCTTACTAAGGCACAGCCCGCTAATAAAGAGGCTGTACTCGACATAACACAATTGCTAGAGTTGATTAAAAATGAGGGGGGGCAGTCCGTTGCGGCCAGAGATATTGAGGCAGGAATACTACGCTTGTTGAAAATTGACATGCAAATAGCGACACAGGCAAATTCAGCGACATGTTTGCAAGTGGCCTCAGTGGATGCGTCGCCTGATCTGGAAACGGGCTATCAGGTGCTAATCATCAGCACTTGTGATAGCTCAGTGCAACTAGTCAACAGCGTGGCAGATTATAATCAGCAGATGCAGGCCTGGTTTCAAAAATTACAGAAAAAATAATAATGAAAGATAATGTGCAACATTTAAGGCAACTAGTCGCGCAGCAAGCCGCACGTATGATGGCAGAAGAAGGCATTTCAGACTTTGCTTATGCAAAAAAGAAAGCAGGTAAGCAACTTGGCGCAGTTGAATATCACGCTATGCCCTCAAATGCCGAAATCGAGGAGGCGCTTAAATTATATAACGCGCTTTTTCTGGGTGAAGCACACCCTGAAAATCTGCGTGATTTGCGCCAGAACGCTTTTTTTACCATGCAGTTATTGCAAAAATTCAACCCGCATTTGACTGGTGCGGTGCTGGATGGCACTGCGGGGCTTTCCGCAGAAACGCAAATACATTTGTTTGCTGACAGCCTCAAAGAGGTCGAGATGTTTTTGCTTAACCAGCAGATACCTTTTGATGTGAATGAAAAATCCTATCGCATCATGAATGATGGCAAGCGTGACAAAAAAGGTGACTATCGTAAGACGGTGCCCGTATTTACATTAGAAACTGATACAGGGCTGATTAAACTCAGTGTGTTTGAGGTAGATGATATTCGCGTGGCAACCAAACGCGCTGCTGACGGCAGTAATGCCGCGCGCCTGAATCTGGAGGGTGTCAAAGCGTTGTTGGAAGAAGAAACGCTACGTGAGTATCTCTTGCCTCAAGCTTAATCCACAAAAAAGACACAAAGTGTGCGGCATTGCTATTTTTAGCAACACTTACCAACTTGCTGGCTTTAGTGTTGATTATCAGCTGCTGGCAAGTCCTAATAATGGAAAATCTGAGGTTGTTAGTGAGCTGATGTAAGGCCTTGCTATTAGCTTAGGATAGGTTTTAGCGATGCTGAAATTCAACTGTTAATAGACTGAGGGCAGCGTTTTATTCCATACGACAATCTGGTTTCTGCCTGCATGTTTAGCTGCATATAGCGCCTGATCAGCCGCACGCATTAAATCTGCGTGATGCTCAAAACGTTCACCGCCATCCATATTAGACACCACGCCAATGGAGACTGTGACTTTGATCACGCTGCCATCCTCATGAACATAGGCAATATTCGCAACGCAATCTTTAAGCCGCACCAGCAGTTTGGCCGAAGATAGCAGTGATGTGCCAGGCAGCAGGACAGCAAATTCCTCACCACCGTAACGAGCAAAGACATCATCCTGACGTATCTGACCAAAAATCTCGCGTACCACTGCCACCAGAATAGCATCTCCTGTTGGATGGCCGTATTTATCATTAATCTGTTTAAAGTGATCAATGTCTACCATGGCAATGGTAAAAGGCAGGCCTTGCCTGTTGGATAAATCAAACTCGGCTTGCAGTGCGTTATCAAAATAACCACGGTTGTAAGCACCAGTGAGTGTGTCGCGCTGTGACCGCTCTTCCAAATCACGCATTTTCATCAAGCTGTGCATTTCAATCAGTTCTTTTGCTTCATCCATCAGTCCATTCAGTGCTGATGGGTGAACCAGTGTGATATCAAATAACTCTTCTACAGGATGCAGGCCTATTTTGATGATTTCGATAATCTCTATAAGGGCAGCATGGTCTAAATCCAGCCAGCGTTTAGCTGCATTAATCGCAGTGGATATGGTGTCTTCTTTGTTTGGTGTTAAGAAATAATCTGCAATATAGCCAGAAACGGCAACGCAGGCTGTCATTACAGATTGACTGTCTTTGGGGCCAGGCTGACCATGGCTTGTAAGGCATGCGTGTGCGATGTAATCAGGCATGTTCCAGCGTTTAAGCAGGGCAAAGCCAATTTCATCGTGTCCAGCGCCAAAAGTGGCGCGTTCTGTGGCTAATAATTCATCATGGCTGGGTGCGCTGGCATAAACAGCGGCGTACTCCTCAGGCATGATGGCATCAAAGGCCAGAATGCCAACATCCTGTAGCAAAGCGGCTAGAAATACATCATCTGGTGTTTTATAGTGTAGTTTTTCGGCAAGTGCACGTCCCGCTAGCGCGGCTAAAATAGTGCGTCGCCAGAACAGGTTGTTGCTGATACTCCCACTTGCATTATGCTGTATCAGCGAGTTTGTGATAGCGAAGGATAACGCAATCATGATGGCGGCCTGGGTCCCCAGCATGCTTACTGCCTGCCGCACATTTTCAGGTGTGCGCCGCGATTTATATAAAGGGGAGTTAGCCGCCTTGATAATTTTTATCGACAGGGCAGGGTCGTAAGTAATCTGGTTGCATATCTGCACCATATCGGCATACGGGTCGTTTGCAAGCGCAATCACCTTCATTGCAATGGCTGGAATGCTGGGCAATGTAGTACAAAAGCGAAAGCGCTGTGCTAGTGTATCATTCACTGAGGTTCTTTCTCTGTTACGGTTAATCGTCCAAATTTAATATTAATTTACTTTAGCCAGCGTGCGACATCCATGGCAAAGTAGGTGAGTATTCCATCCGCACCTGCACGTTTAAAGGCGAGTAGGCTTTCTAAAACACAGCTTTTTTCATCAAGCCAGCCATTAAGAGACGCCGCTTTGAGCATGGCATACTCTCCGCTTACCTGATAGGCGTAGGTCGGTACGCCAAACTCATCTTTTACACGGCGCACAATATCTAAATAAGGCATACCTGGTTTGACCATCACCATGTCAGCCCCCTCAGAAATATCCAGCGCTACTTCCTGCATAGCCTCATCACTATTGGCAGGATCCATCTGGTAAGTATATTTGTTGCCCTGACCCAAGTTTGCGGCAGAACCCACGGCATCGCGGAATGGTCCGTAAAAGGCTGATGCGTATTTCGCTGAGTAGGCTAAGATCCGTGTGTGGATGTTCTGTGTGCTTTCCAGCGCCTCTCGAATCTGTCCGACGCGCCCATCCATCATATCGCTCGGTGCGACAATGTCGGCACCTGCATTGGCATGCGAGATTGCCTGCTTGACCAACACCTCTATTGTTTCATCATTCAGTACGTAACCGTTTTCATTAATCAGTCCGTCCTGGCCATGGGTGGTGTAGGGATCAAGTGCGACATCTGTAATCACGCCAAGCTCAGGGTGGGCGGCTTTTAGTGCAGCAACGGTGCGTTGCACTAAACCGTCAGGATTGTATGCCTCAGCAGCGTCCAGACTTTTAAATTCACTACCTACTACAGGGAAAATTGCAATCGCAGGAATGCCAAGCTGCACACATTCAGCAGCTGTGTTCAGCAGAATGTCCAGACTTTGACGCTTCACCCCTGGCATAGAGCTCACTGCTTCAGTACGGTTCTCGCCATCCAGCACAAACACTGGGTAGATTAAATCATCGGTAGTGAGTACATTTTCACGCATTATACGGCGTGAAAATTCATCTTTACGCATGCGGCGTGGCCTAGAGTATGGGTAGCTCATATTATTTCCTTAATTTCAAAATTACATTTTTAATGCTAAGCAAACACTTTGGCCAACTCCGCACCAGGTTCTGGCTGGCGCATAAACGCCTCTCCCACTAAAAATGTGTGCACGTTATTTTTGCGCATAAGCGCAACATCGTCTGAGGTGAAAATGCCAGACTCTGTGACGACTATTTTGCCCGCAGGTATGCGCGCCAGTAGTGCCAGTGTGGTATCAAGGCTTACTTCAAACGTACGCAGATTGCGGTTGTTAATACCTAACAAGGGCGTTTCGAGTTGTAGTGCGAGGTCGAGCTCTTCACTATTATGCACTTCTACTAAAACCGCCATACCTAAATCATGGGCAATATGTTCGAGTTCGCGCATCTTTTCCAGGCTGATGGCAGCTGCAATCAACAATATGCAATCAGCGCCCATGGCGCGCGCTTCATACACTTGATACGGGTCAATCATAAAGTCTTTGCGTAGTACGGGAAGGCCGCAAGCTGCGCGTGCTTCTTTTAAATAGGCAGGTGAACCTTGAAAGTACACTTTGTCAGTGAGCACTGACAAACACGCTGCACCACCTTGTTCATAACTTTTTGCAATTTCAGCGGGTTTAAAATCGGCGCGGATAATCCCTTTTGATGGGCTGGCTTTTTTGATTTCTGCAATCACAGCGGGCTGCTGATGGGCGATTTTGGCGCGGATACTACCAATAAAATCACGTGGAGGTAGGGCTGCCTGCGCCGCTTCTTGAACTAATTCGAGGGATGTGAGCACCTTGGCCGCCGCGACTTCAGTTTCTTTAGTGGCAATAATTTTATTTAGGATATCTGACATTTTAGTTTGCTTATTACATTGTTGGGTTTTGGTTGGATTGGGGCGATTCAATAGTATCTTAACATGCGTCACCTGGGCTGTACTATTGAAGTCTTTTAGTGAAGCACTTTTGCAAGGGGCGCTATTGGTACTTCTGGTCATTCAGCATGATCCAGCCCGTGATATGTATCCCTTTAGGGTCGTGATGCGTCCAGTGTATAATCCCGCCTTTAGGGTTGTAAACATACTCGCCATGAAACGTGATTTTGTCGCCCACCTGCAATGGTACCCTGGGGGCTAAGTCTATATTATGCGCAAACAACAGGGTTTGTTGGTTATTAATCTTGACTAAAAACTTCTGGTGGCGCGCGCCCTTATTGTCATCCGCCAGTAGTTTGATTACTTCGCCTTGCCCTATAACCTGGACGTCACTTAATTTTTGTGCGTACGCGCGTTCAATCTCGGCGTTTTGGATGCTTGAGCTTTCAATGACAGCAAGCTCGGAGATGTTCCCTTTGGCTGGGGGTGGGTTGCAGCCTGATAGTAAAGCCGCGCTTATGAATAGCGCAATGAGTGGCAGTAAGTACTTACTCATTCTCGCGTTTTTGTGATGAGCTGCTGCAATTTCTGCATGGCGTTACCATTGTCCAGCGCCGCCGCGGCAACGGTGACGCCAGCTTGCATGGTCTGTGCGATGCCGGCAACATAAATTGCCGCACCGGCGTTCAGTAGCACGATATCTCTTGCTGGGCCAGTTTTTCCGCCTAGCACATCCAGAATCATTGTTTTAGAAGCGTTGGTATCACTGACTTGAATATTTGCCAAGTCATGCGTGTCCAACCCAAACTGCTGCGGGTGAAGTGTGTATTCGTGTACCACGCCTGCTTTAAGTTCAGCGACGTGCGTATTACCCGCAAATGAAATTTCATCCATGCCATCTGCGCCACATACCACCATGACATGTTCGCTACCAAGCTGTTTGAGGACATGTGCCAGCTTGCCAGTGAGTGCCGCAGAAAATACGCCCATTACCTGACGCTTTGCATTAGCGGGGTTGGTCAATGGGCCTAGCAAGTTGAATAGCGTGCGAACCCCCAGCTCTCTGCGTACGGGTGCGGCATGTTTCATTGCGCTATGATGGTTGGGTGCAAACATAAAGCCCAGGCCAATTTCGTTCACGCAGTTGGCGACCTGTTCAGGTGTTTGATTCACATTCACGCCGAGTGCTTCAAGTACATCAGCACTGCCGCAAACAGAAGAAACTGAACGTCCGCCATGTTTTGCGACCTTGGCACCAGCAGCGGCGGCAACAAACGCGCTGACCGTAGATACATTAAACGTTTGTATTCCATCCCCCCCAGTGCCGCAGGTATCAACTAAATGGGAGGTGTCAAGGATATTGACTTTAGTAGAAAGCTCGCGCATCACACTGGCTGCTGCGGCAATTTCATCTACGGTTTCGCCCTTGATACGTAGCGCGATTAATAATGCGGCAATCTGTGCAGAACTTAATTCGCCAGCCATGACCTGACGCATCAAACCTTGCATGCTTTCAAAGCTTAAATCTTGACCTGTAATCAGGTGGTTAAGGGTTTGTGGGTAACTCACGCGCTGGCTTTCACAAAGTTGTTTAATAATTCATGCCCATATTCAGTGAGAATGGATTCAGGGTGAAATTGCACGCCTTCAACTGCCAGCGTTTTGTGGCGCACGCCCATGATCTCGCCGTCGTCAGTCCAGGCAGTAATTTCAAGGCAATCTGGTAGCGATTCTTTTTCTATGACTAAAGAGTGGTAACGTGTTGCGGTGTATGGGTTGGGCAGGTCTTTGAAAACCCCGATGTTTTTATGGTGAATGAGTGAGGTTTTACCATGCATTAATTGTTTGGCATGTATGATTTTTCCGCCAAAGGCCTGCCCAATGCTTTGATGGCCTAGGCAGACACCGAGTAGGGGTATTTTCCCTGCAAATTCATTAATGAGTGGTACGCTAATGCCAGCTTCATTGGGTGTGCAGGGGCCAGGCGAGATCACAATGCGATCAGGATTAAGTGCAGCGACTTTGGCTAAGTCGATTTCATCGTTGCGATATACCAATACCTCTTCGCCAAGTTCGCCCAGATATTGCACCAGGTTGTAGGTGAATGAGTCGTAGTTGTCGATCATTAAAAGCATGTCACATCCTAGCGTGATTAAATTCGGTGAAGCATGAGCACCATATCGTGTTATTTTAACAATGCGTACATGGCTTGTATACGCTAATCATAGGTAAATCCGCAAGCTTTGCTTTATCATTAGCCTTTGGCAATTGCATTGCGTTTGGCTTAACCCCAGATTTTCCATTAGGCGATTTTGCATCTACTTGCATGTCAACTTGCCCATTTTGCGTCTTTTTTACGCATATTTTCTGTCAATAGAATGACTATTGACCATAAAATCTGCGTAAAAAATCCATCCAACTGTGCGGCGTTGCCACTGCAAGTCCTAATGGGAAGTCTAGGTTAAACAGCGATAGGGGCTTGGGTCGATTTCAGGATGATCACCTAATATCAGGTCGCTGATAAGTGTTGCACTTGCTGGCGCCATGGTGACACCATATCTGAAGTGCCCTGTATTCAGATAAAGGTTGGGAATGGTCGGATGCTGGCTGATGGTAGGCAGGTTTTCTGGCGTTCCTGGGCGCAATCCACTCCAGTGTTTGTGAATTGGCATGCCTTTAAGTGCTGGTAAAATCGCTTCAGCTTTGGCCTGCATTTCAAGCTTTGCAGTTTCGGTAACGCTGGTGTCAAACCCGACATCCTCCAGCGTGCTGCCAGCCAGGAGATAGCCGTCTTGCCGTTGTAAAAGATAAAATCCGTCCTGATATACAATATGCGGCAAGGTATTGACTGGCAATTGGTAAAGCAGAATTTGCCCGCGCATGGGCTTGATGGCGAGCTTGCTCGAAGTTTCTTTGAGCAATTCATAACTCCATGCACCAGAAGTGACAATGAATAAATCTGCTTCCAGCATGTCGCCTGTTGTCGTTTGCCATTGATTAAGCGCGGCCGTATTGGCAATGGGCAGTAGCTGCGTTTGCTCCAGCAGTGTGACCTTGTGACAAATCAACCATTGTTTAAGCGCCTGTAATAAGCGGGGGTTTCTAATCTGTGCAACTTGAGGCAGCAATAAATCATCGCCGATTTTTTGAAATGGCACTTGGTTTCGCATGCACCATTGTGTAGCGATTGTTTCGTCAAAAGGAGGTTTGATGAGCATGCCGCTTTGGATGCATTCAGGGTCGATGCCTGTCTCCTTTAGTAATTGTGCACTGACTGCTGGATACTGATTGGCACCAGCAAGCGCGAGTCGACTGACTTCGTCGCGATACATCCATGGCAGTAGCGGAAAAACAAGCCCAGCGCCTGCCCACGAAGATTCGCCAGAAGTTTGGCTGGCAATCTGATTGCGCTCAACGACCGTAACACGACAGCCTCGTTTTACCAGTTCCATGGCGGTCATGCAACCTGCGATGCCGCCACCAATGATGACGATGTGATTACTTTTCATATTATTTAAGCGCTACTTTACCCATAAGCAAGGCATTTTCAGCATTAGCCAGCCCTGCAGGCTGCCCAAGCAGCACAACGACATCGCCTTCGGCAATGAGGCTCTGTGCGGTAATTTTTGCGCCGTTCGAGTTGGGCCGTCGGATGTGCTTGATTTCCACATCAAAGCTTTCTAATTGCATTTCAGATAAGCGCCTGCCGACGGCATAAGCTCCTGCTGTAACAATCACGGAATGCAAGCGAGCCTCTTGCTTCTCCAAGGCTTCATTTTCCGCATCAGAAATCCCATGAAAGTAGCCTTTGAACATATTGTAGCGCTCTTCACGAAACAAACGGATGCGCTTGACGACTCGGTTAAGTGGCACCCCTAGCAACATTAAAGCATGGGAGGCCAGCATGAGGCTGCCCTCTAAAATCTCAGGCACGACTTCAGTCGCACCTGCTTCACGCAGGATCTCCATGTTGGAGTCATCTACTGTACGCACAATCACAGGCAATTGAGGGTAGCTCTCCTGTGCAATATGTAAAATCTTCATAGCAGCGCGATTGTCCGCATAGCTGATGATAAGCGCCTTGGCGCGGGCGGCACCTGCGGCCTCTAAAACCACGCGTCTGGCGGCATCACCAAACATGACATTTTCGCCTGCCGCCGCCGCTTCAAGTACTCTGGCAGGGTCAATATCAAGCGCGATGTAGGGAATTTTCTCCTCCCTTAGAAACCTCCCCAGATATTGGCCGCTACGTCCGTAGCCGCAAATCACCACATGGTCATGCAGATGTAGCCCCGCCTGCTCTATTTCGTTCACAACATGGCTGCTGTTGCGCGAGTAGCTTTTGACTAGGCGTCTGGTGATGCGGCCGTTGTATTGAATCAGCACAGGCGCTATGACCATAGACAGCAGCGCTACAGCTAACACAACCTGCAAAGCCTGACCGCTGATCAGGTTTTGTTCTGCACCCAATGCCAGTATGACAAAGCCAAATTCTCCCGCTTGAGCGAGAGTGATCCCCGTGCGAATTGCAACACCAGTTTCGTATTTAACAAAACGCACAACCAATGCCACAATAACCGCTTTGAATAAAATAAAGGCGATTAGTATCAGCAGTATCAGGCCTAAGTTATTAAAAATCTGCGTGATATTCAGCAGCATGCCGACACTGATAAAAAATAAGCCTAGTAAGATATCCCTGAAAGGCGCGATGTCAGACTCAACCTGGTAGCGATATTTGGTTTCCGAGATGAGCATCCCCGCAACAAAAGCGCCCAAAGCATAAGATAGCCCCGCTGTTTTTGTGGCAAATGCAACCAGCAGGGTAATCATCAGCACATTCATCACAAAAAGCTCGCGTGAGCGCTGGCTTGCAACCAAATTGAACAACGGATTTATCAGCCATTTACCCACGGTAAATAAAAATAGCAGCATGGCGACAGCTTTAAGTGTGGCCATGCCTAATACGTCCAGTAAATCTGCATCTGCAATGCCGAGCGCGGGAATCAGCACCAGCACAGGCACCACAATAATGTCTTGAAACAGCAGGACACCTATACTCAAACGTCCATGCCGAGAGTTCAGGTCGATTCGCTCAGCGAGTATTTTAGACACAATGGCCGTAGATGACATGGTTAAGGCCGCGCCTATCACAAATGAAGTCTGCCAGCTCAACCCTGCAAACATCGAAATTGCCATAATAACAATCAGGCTGATAAATACCTGCGCGCCACCTAGGCCAAGTACTTTTTTGCGCATGGCATATAGTTGTGGCAGGCTAAACTCCAGACCAATGCTGAACATTAAAAAAACAATGCCAAACTCAGCAAACTCGCGGCTAGCTTCGTCGTCAGGCAGCAATCCAAAGGTATGAGGACCTAGCGCTAGGCCAACGCCGAAGTAAGCAATCATGGCGGGCAGGCGTAGTTTGCGAAAAATCGCAACAGCAACGACCGAGCTGATGAGTAGAATTAAAATTAACGGCAGTGTGTCAAACATATGAAATGGGTAGAGTAAGTTTTATTTTTTGTGAGCTAATATCAACTTATGTGAGCTTAGCATAATCCTGGATTTTTCATCAGGTGATGCTATCAAAATCAATTTATATGTACATCTTGAAGCTGCGTCATTCTTGAGTGGCATAACACATTAAACCCAGATTTTCAATTAGGCGATTTTGCCTCTACTTGCATGTCAACGCCGCCCAGTTTGATGGAAAGTCTGAGTTAAAACGCTTATTGATTCATCTGTGTTTTTTGGTGGATGAATGGTTGGTATGTAAATTTTTATTAAAAAACTACCCACAATTAGCAAAAACTATGCCTAGATATGATTATAATCACATTTTATCGTCAGAATGGTTAGTTTAAGCTAGGGTTAGTCCTTTTTTTACTTGCCAGTGAATTGCTTGCACCTTTCATGCGTGTTAGATTTTGGTGTCATCTATTTGTGGGTGAGAGGATATGGCCTTTATAAAGGTCTTAAATAAGGTGTGTTTAAGTCGGATATGGCAACATTATTACAAACTGAGAATGGTTCTGCGTTTAAGGAAGGATCAGCGATAGACGCACAGCCTACCCTTGCCTTGGCAAAAGAAGTGCTGCATCTGGAATCCCAAGAGATTGATGCACTGGCTGGTCGTCTTGATCATCGGTTTACGCAAGCGGTATCAATGATTTTAAATTGCAAGGGTAGGGTGGTTGTCAGCGGTATGGGTAAATCGGGTCACATAGGAGGCAAGATAGCCTCTACCTTGGCCAGCACTGGAACGCCTGCTTTCTTCATGCATCCTGCGGAAGCGAGTCATGGTGACTTGGGCATGATTACCGCAGGTGATGTCGTAATCGCGCTATCCAACTCGGGTGAGAGTGATGAAATTCTCGCGATTGTGCCACCACTTAAGCGCTTGGGGGCTCGTATTATTGCGATTACTGGCAATGATGCCTCAAGCTTGGCGGGTGCGGCTGATGTGCATTTGAGCGCGCATGTGTCAAAAGAGGCCTGCCCTTTGGGGTTGGCGCCTACATCGAGTACAACAGTAGCGCTGGCGCTGGGCGATGCCTTGGCGCTTTGTGTGCTGGATTTGCGTGACTTCACAGCAGAAGATTTTGCACGCTCACACCCTGGCGGCAGCTTGGGGCGGCGATTGCTGGTGCGTGTCAGTGACTTAATGCGCACTGGTCAGAATGTGCCTAAAGTCGCTGAGCATGCTACATTGGTTGAGGGCCTGCTTGAAATGTCACGTAAGGGCTTGGGATTAACCGCAGTGGTGGATGCGCTTGGTCATCCGATTGGCATTTTCACTGATGGGGATTTGCGACGCGCTTTTGGACAAGGCGTTAATATTAATGAAGCTGCAATAGCCGATGTAATGGGCAGGCAACCAACCACCATTGCAGAGGATGCGATGGCGATTGATGCAGTTGCGTTAATGGAGCAGCGCAAAATAAACGGATTATTAGTTGTCAATGCAGACGGTAAACTGGTTGGCGCGTTGAATATGCATGACTTATTAATGGCAAAGGTTGTTTAATTGAGCGAGATAGAAATCAGTCAGGCGTTAAATCAGCGCTTTAAAAATATTAAACTGCTGATTCTGGATGTGGACGGCGTGATGACCGATGGTGGCTTAACCATCGGCGATGATGGGCAGGAGTATAAAACTTTTCATGCGCATGATGGTTTGGGCATGAAGCTGCTTAAGGCTTCTGGCGTTTCCATGGCGATTATCACTGGACGCACTTCAAATGTTGTTAAAAAACGTGCAGAGAGTACAGGTGTTGCGCACTTTTATCAGGGCGCAGAAGATAAATTGGCGGCATTTCAGGATTTGATGCAGGCTAGCGGCTTAACGCCATCACAATGTGCGTTTATGGGCGATGATGTGGTGGATCTGCCACCAATGCTGCATTGTGGTTTGGCTATTGCCGTGCCAGATTCACCCGCTTTGTTGTTAGAGCACGCGCATTACGTGACAAAAAAAGCGGGTGGCCGCGGTGCTGTGCGTGAGGTATGCGAGCTTATCATGCAGGCCCAAAATACATGGGAAGCGCAAATGGCACAATTTTTAACGCAGGCTAATATTGCCAATTAGCATGTTTTGTTTCTTGAATGCTTGGTGCTGCATATGGCAGAACACGATTAGGTTATGACGGCGCAGTTTGGAGCTAGATCAGCGATTCTTTTCCCCTTGGCGGTGCTGGGGCTTTTGGCGTTTGTCACGTTTTGGGTGGACAAAGCCGTACAGCCGCAAGCCCCAAGAATTGATGGCAGTAGCCGCCATGATCCTGATTACATCATGCACAATTTTGAAACGACACAAACAGATACCAGCGGCGCGTTACGTTACAAATTGGCTGCAGCAGAAATGAAGCACTATCCTGATGATGACAGCACAGATCTGGTAAAACCACGCTATACGCAATATGCATTGGATAAGCCCTATACCAGGGTGGAGGGAGATACGGGTCTGGTATCTTCTGATGGTGAGCAGGTTGATCTGCATGGAAATGTGAAGGTGACCAGGCAGGCATTTGAGGGTAAGGGGGAAATGACGGTTGAAACGGACTACCTTGAAATTCGCCCTAACGATGAATATGTGAGCACTGAGAGCCCCGTTGTGATTAAACAGGCACCTAAAACCGTGATTTATGCCACGGGTATGGTTTATGATAAAAAGAAACAGACCGTGACTTTATTAAACAAAGTGCGTGCACATTATGTGCGTCCGCCTATTGAAAACAAACAGGCCAAGCCTAAAGTAGCTAATGGTAAAGTTAAAAGAACGACAAAAAACAAACAATAACCTCGTCAGCGGCTGGCTGGTGCAGGTGATAAGAAGTAGATTAAATAAGGTGTAGAGATAACCAGCCGCAAAATGCGCATTTGGAGACGCTATGAATAAGCAGCACCCAACTTTAACAATAAGTCGATTAATCAGCACAGCGCTGGTTGGCTTTATATATTTTTCTTTTTCTACTCAGGCACTGTCAGAGGCGGCGGATAGAGATAAACCCATCGATTTGGAAGCAGACACTGTGACGGTGGATGATGCAAAACAGATCAGCACTTACAGCGGCAATGTGATTTTAACGCAGGGCACCCTGCTGATTCGGGCGGATAAATTAATCGTGCGAGAAGATAAAGAGGGCTTTCAGCATAGCACTTCATTAGGTAACCCCACTACCTTCAGGCAAAAACGTGAAGGTAAAAATGAATATATGGAAGGCAGCGCGCAACGTATTGAATATGATGGGCGTATGGATAAAGTGCAGCTTTACACCAAAGCATGGGTGAAGCGGGGCGAAGATATTGTGCATGGCGATTATATTATGTATGACGCAAATGCCGAGTATGCAGAAGTGATTGGAGGTGGTTCGCAGTCGAGCACGCCAGGCAGTGCGGGTGGACGTGTGCGCGCTATTATCCAGCCTAAGAATAAAAAGGCTGCTGAACCTGCCAAGCCAGACACTTTAACTGAGCCTGCTAAGCCGATACCGTCCACAGGAGGTATCCCTGCCGTGAAAGACATGAGGTTTACCCGTAGCTTGGAAGTGGGCAAACCCTAAGCGCAAAAATTAATGAAGATGATGGTGAGATGTAATGAGTGAACTGGTCGTAAAAGGGCTACGCAAAGCTTACAAGGCGCGCACCGTAGTGCAGGATATTGGCTTGACTATCAAAAGCGGTGAAGTCATAGGCTTATTGGGCCCTAATGGCGCAGGCAAGACGACCAGTTTCTATATGATGGTCGGCCTTGTGCCCCTTGATGCAGGTACTATTGTGTTGGATGGACAGGATTTAAGCCATATGCCGATTCATATGCGCGCCAGAATGGGTTTGTCTTATCTGCCGCAAGAGCCGTCAATTTTCCGTAAATTAACGGTATCAGAGAATATTTTAGCAATACTGCAGCTGCAGGAAATGTCAGAAGAAGCGATGGATGAGAGGTTGGAAGCGCTGTTGGAAGATCTGCACATTACACATATACGCGACAGCGCAGCGGTGAGCTTGTCTGGTGGTGAGCGCCGTCGAGTAGAAATTGCGCGTTGCTTAGCTTCCAACCCGGGCTTTATTCTGCTAGACGAGCCATTTGCAGGCATAGACCCGATTGCGGTGATTGATATTCAGCAGATTATTCGGTTTTTGAGCGCGCGCAATATTGGCGTTTTGATTACAGACCACAATGTGCGCGAAACCCTGGGGATATGTGACCGCGCGTATATTGTGAACCAAGGTCATGTGTTTGCCTCTGGTGCGCCGAGTGAAATTGTTGCAGATGCGCGTGTAAGAGAAGTTTATCTAGGTAAAGATTTTAGGCTATGAAGCAGGGTTTACACCTAAAATTTTCGCAAAATCTCTCGCTTACGCCACAATTGCAGCAAGCGATTAGGTTGCTGCAACTTTCTACATTGGAGTTGAATCAGGAAATCGACGTGCTCATGCAAACCAACCCTCTGCTGGAAAGAGGGGATGAAGGTGAGGATGAGTACGGCAATGATGTTGATGCGACAGATCCTGTGCTTGAAACGTCAGAAGGCAGTTTAGAATCTTCGCCACAGGATAATACGCCAGCACAGCTGGCTGAACACGACAGCGGCGCTGATTTTTATGATGCTGATTTAGCTGCGCCAGATACGGTTTCAGCGATGGATTCGACTGAGCCTGAAGCAAAAAATGCTGATTATTCAGAAACTTACTCAGCGGAATTTGGTGATGAGTTTGATGAGTTCTCCAATGGCAGCCGCTGGGATGAAAATACAGCACCTGCGGATGATGACAGTGACTTTAAGCCGCAGGAGACCCTGCATCTGACATTGCACGAGCATTTGCTTTCGCAGTTAAAGCTGATGCCATTATCCGAGCGCGACCAGTCACTGGCCTTGCTGTTGGTGGATAGTATTAGCGAAGATGGCTATTTGGAGCTGTCGCTAGAAGAAATTCAGGAGCAAGTGCCTGCAGAACTGGAGATCGACGAGCTTGAACTACAAACAGCGCTTCGACATATTCAGCACCTGGATCCCGCAGGGGTTGGTGCGCGCAATCTCAGTGAGTGCCTGCAGTTGCAGTTGCAGATGCTGCCCCAGACCACAGCACACCTGGATTTGGCCAAGCTGCTTGCAAAACAGCATCTGCCTTTGCTTGCTAGCAGGGATTTTGTAAAATTGCGTAAGGCGCTTGCATGTGATGAGCCCACTTTAAAGTATGTGCAGCAGCTGATTACCAGCCTAAATCCTCGTCCAGGCAGTGCATTCAGTCAGATAGGTTCTGAGCACTATATCCAGCATGAGGTCATCGTTAAAAAAACAAAAGGCATATGGATAGCGAGCTTGAACGAGAGCGTGATTCCCAAGCTCAAAATCAATCAACTCTATGCGGGAATTTTAAAACGCAACCGAGATAGTTCCAGCCAGTACCTGCAAAGCCAGATGCAGGAGGCTAAGTGGATGATTAAAAATATTCAGCAGCGCTTTTCCACCATACTGCGTGTATCGCAGGCCATTGTAGATAGACAGCGCAATTTTCTGGAATACGGTGAGGTGGCGATGCGACCATTGGTATTGCGCGAGATCGCTGATGAGCTTGAGCTGCATGAATCGACAATTTCACGCGTCACCAGTAATAAATACATGCTGACGCCACGCGGTATCTTTGAGCTTAAATACTTTTTTGGTAGTTCAGTGGCAACCGATACAGGCGGCACTTGTTCTGCAACGGCTATTCGCGCATTGATTAAGCAATTGGTCGAGCAGGAAAATCCAAAAAAACCGTATTCTGATAGCCAGATTGCAGATTTGCTGGCGAAACAAGGCATTGTCGTAGCGCGGCGCACCATCGCCAAATATCGCGAGTCATTAAATATTGCTCCAGCCAGCTTACGAAAATCTTTATAACGCTTTGTTTCGAATCAGACGCAAAAAAATTCTCTTATTCAGTGCCACAGAAGGTTTGAAAAGTTGTAAACTGAAACTGTTCCAGCGCTTTTCTTCAATCATTAGGTTAAGTTGAATAGTGCGGAATTTTTTCAAAAGGAGCAAGTCATGAATTTACAATTAACAGGTCACCATTTAGAAATTACACCCGCTTTGCGTGAGTACGTTGTGAGCAAATTAGGTAAAATCAGCAATCACTTTGATCATGTGATCGATGTCAAAGTGACAATGAGTGTTGAAAAGCTTGCCCAAAAGGTTGAAGCCACACTCCATGTGCCTGGTAATGATCTGCACGCTGCATGTCAAGATGAAAATATGTACAGTGCGATTGATATGTTAACGGACAAACTAGATCGTCAAGTGGTCAAACACAAAGAAAAACATGCCGATCATCATAAAGCGAATGGTGGCGTAAAACACCAGCAGCTTGATTAAGTCTTTAATTCAACAGTAATATTGATTCATCCAATATGGCTCAAATCAACGTCACTGAGCTATTTCAACAAACCCGCCGTAAACTCAAATTAACTTGGGTAGCAGGATTAAACGGCGGGTCCAACACCCTCACTAGCGACACCGTTTCCAAACCATCTCTGGCACTGGTAGGGCATCTTAATTTTGTACATCCCAACCGTGTGCAGGTGTTAGGTTGTGCCGAAATGGATTATCTGCGTAGTTTGCCTGCTAGTGAAGTACCGCATGCGATAGATAATCTTTACTCTGCGGACTTGGCTGCGGTCGTCGTCGCGAACAATGAAAAAGTTCCAGATGCCTTGATTGTGGCGGCTGATGCAAGATCAACGCCTTTATTCACCAGCTCATTGCACAGCCCTGAATTGATGGATATATTAAGTCACTATCTTGCGCAAGCTTTGGCCGAATCCACCAGTGTGCATGGCGTATTTATGGAGGTGCAGGGCTTTGGTGTGCTCATTAAGGGCGTGGCAGCCATAGGTAAGAGTGAGCTCGCGCTGGAGCTAATTACGCGTGGACATCGCCTGATAGCAGATGATATTGTTGATTTTTTCCGTGTTTCGCCAGAACGTATTGAAGGGCGCTGTCCTGCCCTGTTGCAGGACTTTCTCGAGGTGCGGGGTTTGGGCGTGCTCAATATCCGTGAGTTATTCGGTGATAATGCAGTTAAACCTACCAAGCCGCTTGATTTGATTGTTCAGCTTGAAGATGCAGATATCCATGCATTACAGGCCATAAATCGCCTGGAAATTAAAACGCAATATGAAGATCTACTTGGTCAGTCGATTACTAAGGTCCATATTCCAATCGCGGCAGGGCGTAACATTGCGGTGTTGGTTGAGGTGGCAGTGCGTAATCATATTTTATTGCTGCGTGGCGTGAATGCAACCAAGCAGCTCATGCAGCGCCAGCAGCGCGCCATGAAAAAGCAAAAATAACCGATCAGGATGACCAGATAACGTGAAGCAATTAATTATTGTCACAGGCCTTTCAGGCTCGGGTAAGAGCATCGCCCTGCGCGCGCTGGAAGACAACGGCTATTATTGCATCGATAATTTGCCAGCTACCATGCTGCCCACCATTTCTGCCCATTTAAATACAGACGCACATGAATGTGTTGCTATCAGCATTGATAGCCGAAGTGCCGCGATAGAAACACTACCCGCACATATTGCAAAGCTCAAGGCGCAAGCGATTGATACTCAGGTGTTATTCCTAGAGTCTAATGTAGAAACGTTGGTCAAGCGATTTAGCGAAACGCGTCGCAAGCACCCGTTAAGCAGAGACTCTGCAACATTGGCTGAGAGTATTGCACTTGAGCGGGAGATGTTGAGCGGCTTAGGTAACTTGGGACATGTGATAGACACTAGTTTTTTGAGTGCTAATACCTTGCGTGGCTGGGTCAAGGATATCGTAGCAATCGAACATACTGGCCTGACTTTATTGTTTACTTCTTTTGGGTTTAAATATGGCATTCCGCTGGATGCGGATTTTGTGTTTGATGTGCGTTGCCTGCCAAATCCGCATTATGATCCTGCTTTGCGTGAGCTGACGGGGCTAGATGAAAAAGTCAGCACTTTTCTGGCAGATCACGAAGTGGTGAAAGAAATGCTCAAAGACATCACCATTTATGTGGAAAAGTGGCTGCCTTGTTTTGTGCTGGATAATCGTAGTTACCTCACTGTTGCCATCGGCTGCACTGGCGGCCAGCACCGCTCTGTTTATATGGTGGAACAGCTCAGGCAATATTTTAAAGATACGCAAAAAGTACTGGCCAGACATCGGCAGTTAAAGTAAAAATTAGGAACATACGCATAATGATAGGCATTTTAATTGTAACGCATGGCACACTGGGCGATAGCTTGATTGCCTGCGCAACCCATGTGCTGGGTCGCGCGCCAGAGCAGACCATGACGCTTGCTGTGGGGAGTCAGGATGCGCCAGAGGATTTAGTGCCAAGTGCTCTACATTTGATTGCTGCGCTTGATACCGGTGGGGGAGTGTTGGTGTTGTCAGATATGTATGGGGCTACCCCTTCAAATTTAGTAGCCAGACTATTGCAGACAAATCAGGTGGAAGCGGTCGCAGGGGTGAATCTGCCAATGCTAGTTCGGGCGCTCACCTATCGTGAGCGGCCATTGGCTGAAATGGTGGAAAAGGCCATCAGTGGCGGGCGTGAAGGTGTGGTTTCATTTAGGTGTGAACGCAATGCGTAGCATGGCCTGCAGGCTGTCAATAAAGCAGATAGGTCAGTGCTTAAGTAAGCAGTGTGTATTCAAGTAAAAAAATATTAGGTTATCTCAATGATTAGTAAAGAATTGGAAATTATCAACAAGTTGGGCTTGCATGCGCGGGCATCCACTAAACTTACACAAATGGCAAGCAAGTTTGCAAGTGAAGTCTGGATTGCACGTAATGGTCGCAAGGTTAACGCCAAAAGCATTATGGGCGTTATGATGCTGGCCGCGGCGCAGGGCGCTATTGTCACGCTTGAAGCGAGTGGTACTGATGAGGCAGAGGCGATAGTAGCGCTTGAGGCCTTGATTGAAAATCGTTTTGGTGAAGGTGAATGACGCATTTGATTGCCCCTGGTTTCAGTCTGCATGGCGTTGGCGTTTCCAGCGGCATCGCGATTGGGTATGCACATTTGGTGTCGCATGCCCTGCTGGAGGTGGTGCATTATCAGTTGGACTCACATCTTATTGAAGATGAAGTGAAGCGGTTCGATGATGCAATCTTACAGGTGTGCAATGACTTGGAGCAGGTAAGCAACAATCTGCGCAAAACAGCCCCTGCCGAATTAAATGCGTTTATTGGTACGCATCTCATGATGCTGGCAGATAAATCACTGTCTGAAGTGCCCAAAGAGATTATCCGCAGTGAGCGTTGTAATGCCGAATGGGCTATCAAGTTGCAAATGGATGAGATCGTTGAACAGTTTGAGCACATTGAAGATGCTTATTTGCGTGAGCGCAAGCAGGACGTGGTGCAGGTTGTGGAGCGCGTTATCAAGGCACTGCTCGGACACCAGCATCAGTTAAGCTTGGAGCAGCAAAATAGCGCACTGAATCAAGAGCGTAAACTGATATTAGTCGCACATGACATTTCTCCCGCAGATGCCATTCAGTTCAAACAGCACCAGTTCGCCGCCTTTATCACTGATATTGGCGGCGCTACATCACACACTGCTATTTTAGCGCGTAGTTTAAATATCCCCTCTATCGTTGCACTTCAGCGTGCGCGCGACTTAATCAATGATGGTGAATTGATTATTGTTGATGGTGATGCGGGGGTGGTGATTGTTAACCCCTCTAAAGAGGTGTTGGCGGAATACAGATTAAGGCAGGATGAATGGGAGCTTGAGCAGCAAAAACTTCAGCGTATTAAAAGCACGCGGGCTGTGACGATAGATGGCGTAAAGATAGCGCTTTTTGCGAATATTGAAGTGCCAGAAGATGTAGATGCCGTCAAAGCCTCTGGAGCAACGGGTATTGGCTTATATCGGACAGAGTTTTTATTTATGAATCGCCATCAGACACCAGATGAAGAAGAGCAGTTTCTGGCTTATCGGGCCGTAGCCCAAGCGATGAAAGGCGCACCCGTGGTTATTCGTACCATGGATTTAGGCGCGGACAAACAAACGGGCGCAGAGGCAATTGTGAACGCTGCCAATCCTGCACTGGGTCTGCGCGCTATCCGGCTTTGCTTGTCTGAGCCGCAAATGTTTCATACGCAATTACGCGCTATTTTGCGCGCATCGCATTATGGGCAGGTGAAAATTCTAATTCCCATGTTATGTACTTTGGCTGAGTTAAGGCAAACCAAGTTACTGCTGGAGCGTGCCAAGCAAAGTCTGCGTAGTGAAAACACCCCGTTTGATGAAGTAATCACTATAGGCGGGATGATCGAGGTTCCAGCCGCGGCCATCAATGCTGAGGCATTTGCTAACGAGTTAGACTTTCTTTCAGTAGGCACCAATGATTTAATACAGTATACCTTGGCCATAGACCGCACTGACGATACGGTGGCGCACCTCTACAACCCATTACATCCCGCGGTGCTGAAGCTGATAGAAATCTCCATTAAAGCGGGTGCTAAGTATGGTAAGCCAGTCTCGCTGTGCGGCGAAATGGCGGGTGATGCTAAATATACAAAATTACTGTTAGGGCTTGGGCTGCAGCAGTTCTCCATGCATCCGTCACATGTGCTGGGTGTTAAACAGCAGGTGCTGCACAGCCAGACTAGTGAGCTAAAACTGCAGGTGCGAAAAATACTCAATCTGACAGAGATAGAAAAAATTGAACTAGCAACCAAAAAATTTAATCAGATGCATTAGAAAGGTTTAACATGACGCAGGAAATTATCGTGGCCGATCGCTCGGCGCCCAGCAATGATGACAAAAATATCGCCACCATCACACATTTGAGCGGTATTTTATTTTCTTTTATTCCCTCACTGATTGTTTGGCTACTTAAAAAAGACGACAATGCTTACTTGTCTGCGCAAGCAAAAGAGGCGCTTAACTTTCAGATTACGGTATTGTTGGCGCAGTTTGTAGCGGCGGTGCTGCTGGTGATATTGGTGGGTTTCTTGTTGCTGGCAATTGTTTGGGTGCTCAATGTCGTGTTATGCATCATCGCTGCCATATCCACGAGCAAAGGTGAAACCTACCGATATCCGTTTGCCTTGCGTCTAATCAGTTAACAGGCGTCGAGCCTGTCATAAAGGCTCCTCACCATATTTACACAATGACTACAAGAAAGCATGCCACAGTGACAACAAAAGATTCAGCACTACAAAACAACCCCTTATTACACTTTTCAGGCTTGCCAAAGTTTGATGAGATTAAAGCGCAACACATTTCGCCTGCAATAGATTACCTGTTAGACGAAGCACGCCATACGGTTAATACGCTCGCCACAATGCAAAGTGAGGTCACTTGGAGTAACTTTGCGTCTAAACTGGAGGACATGGAAGAAAAGCTGTCGCGCGCCTGGTCACAGGTGGGGCACATGAATGCCGTGGTGAATAGTCCTGAGTTACGCGAAGCTTATAACGAAAACCTGTCAAAACTGACAGATTTTTATGCCGATCTTTCTCAGGATGAACGGCTTTATGCCAAATTTCGCGCATTGCGGCAAAGTGCCGAGTTTAGCGCCCTGTCTGCATCTCAAAAAAAAATCATTGAAAACGAATTGCGTGATTTTCGCTTAGGGGGTGCAGAGCTGCCGCCTGAGCAAAAAGCGCGATTCAAGGAAATTCAGGAGGCCTTGTCAAAACTTTCCTCTACATTTGAAGAAAATGTGCTGGATAATACCAATGCCTATGCGTTATATATCGAAGATGCAGCAACCCTGAACGGAATTCCTGAAGACGTGCTCATTTCAGCTGCTGAGGCGGCAAAATCAGAGCATAAATCGGGTTGGAAATTCACCCTGCATTTCCCCTCCTACTTGCCAGTGTTGCAATATGCAGATAACCGCCAACTTCGCGAAACCTTATACCGCGCTTATGCAACAAGAGCGTCAGAGCTTGGTGAGTTGGATGCCGCAGGGCAGCCTAAATGGGACAACTCCCCGATTATGATGGAGATTCTGCAATTGCGTCAGGAAGCCGCACATTTGCTGGGCTTTGAAAATTACGCAGCGCTTTCCATTGCGACAAAAATGGCAGATTCTGCACAGCATGTTAAAAGCTTTCTGCAAGATCTGGCTGACAGAGCCAAGCCTTATGCACTGAAAGACAAGGCAGAACTTGAAGCTTATGCTTTGAATCTAGGCATCTCCGACATGCAGGCATGGGATGTGGCCTATGTGTCTGAAAAGCTACGGCAGGAAAAATACGCGTTTTCTGACCTTGAAGTCAAACAATACTTCCCTGAATCAAAGGTGCTGGCAGGCTTATTCAAAGTGGTTGAAACGATTTTTGGGGTGTATGTCACGCCGTCACAGGCGCCTGTCTGGCATGAAACCGCAAGCTTCTACGACATTAAAGACCATAAAGGACAATTAATCGGGCAGTTTTATCTGGATTTATACGCGCGTAACAACAAACGCGGAGGCGCCTGGATGGATGAAGCGATTACGCGCCGTAAATCCGAGGGTGGGCTGACCACGCCCGTCGCCTATTTAACCTGTAATTTTTCTGCCCCTGTGGGTAGCAAGCCTGCATTGTTTACGCATGACGAAGTGCTGACCATGTTTCACGAATTTGGTCATGGTTTGCATCATATGCTCACGCAGGTGGATGATTACGGCGTATCAGGTATTAAGGGCGTGGAGTGGGATGCTGTCGAACTGCCTAGCCAGTTGATGGAGAACTTCTGCTGGGAGTGGGATGTGTTACGGCACATGACAGCACATGTGGATACTGGCGAGCAGTTGCCGCGCAGTTTGTTCGACAAGATGATCGCTGCCAAGAACTTTCAGGCGGGGATGCAAACTGTCAGGCAAATAGAGTTTTCACTGTTTGATATTCGTCTGCACAGTGAATTTGACCCGCATGGTACAGCTTCAGTGCTTGATCTGATAGCGCAGGTGCGTGATGAGGTTGCGGTCGTCCGCCCGCCCGTGTGGAACCGCTTTCCGCACAACTTCACGCATATTTTCTCAGGTGGTTATGCTGCAGGTTATTATAGTTACAAATGGGCTGAGGTGCTCTCGGCCGATGCCTACAGCATGTTTGAAGAAGACGGTGTGTTATCGAGAGAAGCAGGGCAGCGTTACTGGCAGGAGATTTTGGCACAGGGCGGCTCACGCACGGCGATGGAATCATTCACAGCTTTCCGCGGGCGTGAACCAAATATTGATGCACTATTACGCCATAACGGTATGAATTAGACAATGCAGGCACGGGCTTGCTGTATATTCACGTAACGCATGACTGAAAGTTATCATATTGAAATTCGCTACCTGGAACGTTAATTCTTTAAATGTTCGATTACCGCATGTGCTAAGCTGGCTCGCTGAGCATCAGCCTGATGTTTTGTGCTTGCAAGAAACCAAGCAGGAAGATGCAAAGTTCCCCTATGCTGAGTTTCAGCAAGCGGGCTATCACGCTGTTCACATCGGCCAAAAAACTTATAACGGGGTTGCGATTTTAAGCCGCCATCCCATGACTAAAGTGCAGGCAAACATCCCAAACTTTGCAGACGAGCAGCAGCGCGTGTTGGCGGTCAGTGTGGGTGATTTGCGTGTGGTTTGCGCCTACATTCCCAACGGACAAGCTGTAGATTCAGACAAGTACCAATACAAACTACGCTGGCTCGATGCGTTTACGCAATGGCTTCAGCTTGAATTGCAGACCTACCCAAAATTGCTGATATTGGGTGATTATAATATCGCACCTGAAGACCGTGATTGCCATGACCCTGCTGCATGGGAAGGGCAGGTGTTGGTGTCGCCACTCGAGCGTGCGGCTTTTCAAAAACTCATAACGCTGGGATTTTATGATAGTTTCAGGCTGTTCGATCAGCCAGATAAAAGCTATAGCTGGTGGGATTATCGCATGATGGGCTTCAGGCGCAATCTAGGCATGCGTATTGACCATATTTTGGTGAGCGCGCCACTAAAGTCGCTATGTGATAAAAGCTATATTGACAAGTCACCGCGCAAATTAGAACGCCCCTCAGACCACACACCTGTGGTGCTGGAGCTTGGCAACGCTTAATGCGGGTTGAATAAGCGCTCAACATTACTCCTCTCACTGTCTGGTTTTTTCTGCTCCTTGGGCTTGGATGCAGATGAGTTGACACTAGATGCACCTGCTTTTTTAGGGGGGGGCAATTTAGCCTTGTCGTTAGCGTTTTTTGTATGATCAGGCGGAGACTCACCCCCTCTTGCTGGCAAGTTGCCGCTTGCAGGCGCTGTTGGCTGCATGGCGGGTGGCGCTGTCATCGGCTGCAATATTCGCTGTGCCTGACTTTGCATATCATCATAGATTGTGCCTTCCAGCATTGAAGGTAAGTCCACCTCTATCTCAGGCGGCAGGTTTTCATTGTAAAAATACTCATAAATGCCGTTCTCGTCGTTGTCGGCTCTTACACCAGTGGTCGGATCAATTCTTAATGCAATCACCCCGTCTGGAATCTGCAACTCAGTTACAGGCAGCTCTTTAAGCGCGTATTCCATATATTTAATCCAGATAGGTAAAGCAGTCGAACCGCCTGTCTCACCTCTACCCAGTCGCTTTGGTTTATCGAACCCCACCCATGTGATCGCTACTTGTTTTGGGCTGTAGCCCGCAAACCACGCATCGTAATGATCATTGGTGGTGCCCGTTTTACCTGCAATATCAGGCCTGCCAAGGCGCAGCGCTTTGGTCGCAGTGCCCTTTCTAATCACATCCTGCATCATCGAGTGCATGATAAAAGCATTGCGCGCATCAATGACGCGTGGCGCACCTGTATGAACGCCAACAAACTTGGTTTGCGAGATGACTTTGCCATCATGATCAACAATTTTACTAATGAGATTAGGCTTCACGCGGTAACCGCCGTTAGCAAATACGGCATAAGCATTTGCCATCTCCCAAGGCGTAGCCGAACCAGCGCCTAACGCCATGGTTAAATAAGCAGGATGGTTTTTGGCGGAAAACCCAAAACGGGTGATGTAGTCCTGCGCGTATTGCGGCGTGATGCTATCCAGCATGCGAATAGCCACCATGTTTTTAGATTTAGTAAGCGCCTCTCTTAGGCGAATAGGGCCATCAAAAGTGCCGTCGTAATTTTGTGGTGACCAGGCTTTTTCGCCAGTCTCATCTGCTGAAAACGCCAATGGCTCATCTTCAACGATACTGGCAGCTGTATATCCTTTTTCCAGCGCGGCTGAATAGACAAAAGGCTTAAAACTCGAGCCTGGCTGGCGCCACGCTTGCGTTACATGGTTGAATTTATTGCGTGCAAAATCAAAGCCGCCGACCAACGCACGTATGGCGCCTGTTTCAGGATCCATCGCGATTAAGCCAGACTCAACGAGGGGGAGTTGCGTGATACGCCAGCCATTATCATTCTTTGATTCTGCACCCTTTAATACACGGATGAGAGCGCCAGGTTTCAATGTCTTTTTTGAGGCGTCTGTTTCAAGCAATTTTTTTGCAACTATTGCAACGCCTTTGCCTGAAAGCACAATTGATTCGCCATGTTTGGTGTAGGCTGTGATGGATTTGTCAGTTAATTTGGTAATAATGGCGGGAATGAGCCCGTTGGAAATTTCAAAATCATTCAGTGCGTCATCAAGTCCGCGGTGACCGTCAGCGGCTATTAATTTAGCAAGATTAAATGTTCTTTCAGGTCCACGGTAGCCTTGGCGGGCATCGTAATCCAAAATGCCTTCTCGTACTGCGGCATTTGCAGCCTCCTGGTTCGCTTTACGTATGGTGGTGTAAACATTCAGGCCGCTGGTATAAATATCATCATGGTATTGAGCGTATAGACTTTCTCTTACAAGCTCGGCCACAAAGTCAGCAGCAAGGTCGCGTGACGATATGGATGTTTTGAAGCGCAACGGCTGATTGATTGCTTCTGCATATCTGGCTTGGCTGATAAATCCATAGCGTCGCATATCATTTAACACTTCTTTTTGGCGCGTAATCGCCCGTTTTGGGTGCACAAATGGATTATAAGCTGAAGGTGCCTTGGGTAAGCCTGCCAATAGCGCAGTTTCTGCCAAATTCAAGCTTTCTAAGGGTTTGCCGTAATATACCCTTGAAGCTGCCGCAAAACCATAGGCGCGTTGTCCCAAATAAATCTGGTTGATATAAAGCTCTAAAATCTTATCTTTACTCAGGTTGCGCTCAATCTTGATAGCGAGTAAAGCTTCATTAATTTTGGTAGTGATGGTGCGTTTGCCATTGGGCTTGGTGAAAAAGTTTTTTGCAACCTGCATGGTGATGGTGCTGGCGCCCTCATGGCTCACCCCCGTGACATTATTCTTGATAGCACGCAAAATGCCTTTGGTGTCTATGCCATTATGCTGATAAAAACGTCGGTCCTCAATGGCAAGCACGGCATCTTTCATGCTTTTGGGTACATCATTAATTTTAATGTAAGCGCGGCGCTCCTCACCGAACTCATCGATTAGGTAGCCATCTTCAGAGTAAACTCTTAATGGCAGTTTGGGGCGATAATCAGTAAGCGCTTCCAAGGAGGGTAGGTTGGGATAAATCAGCGAAATAGTAATGCCAGCAAAGGCTACAGCCGATAAAAATCCGACCAAAATAATCAAAAAAAGATAATGCCACCATTTAGTTAAAGTCATGAGAAAATTGTTTTCTAATCAGCCATTAATAACCGCACATTATAAATTGCTATCATAAAAGCTGCGAATAAACTGGAAAATAAACCTAAAATAAATCACTTGAATAAAAAATTGCTTTACAGGGTTTAAAGTTGTTGCTAGGATTTAATGTAATTTATTAGAAATGTGCGTAACTAACGAGATCAGAAAAGGAATTTCAATTTGAAATTCAGCTTTTTTACAGAAACAACGCCACCATTGATTGGTATCGATATTAGCTCAACCTCCGTCAAGATGGTGGAGCTCTCTGGGGATGGTCGCGGCGGCTACAAGCTCGAGGGATATTCCATATCCCCGTTGGCTAAAGATGCCATATCAGACGGTAATGTGAATGATCTAGAGAAGGTGGTAGATGCCATTAAGCTTAGTTGGAAACTATTAGGCTCACGTGAAAAACGCGCCGCATTAGCTTTGCCTACCTCAGCGGTCATTAGTAAAAAAGTCATTATGGCAGGCGACCTGCGTGAAGAAGACATGGAGGTGCAGGTTGAGGCTGAGGCTAATCAATACATCCCCTTTTCACTCGATGAGGTGAATATTGATTTTCAGATTTTAGGCCCGGCACCCAATAGTCCAGATGAGGTTGAAGTGCTCATCGTCGCTGCCCGCAAAGAAAAAATTGAAGATCGCGTTGCCTCAGCTGAAGGCGCTGGCCTCAAGGCCAGTATTATTGATGTAGAATCCTATGCAACAGAAGCTGCTTACACCTTAGTGGCAGGCCAACTGCCTAATGCAGGGCGCGAGCAAACCGTGATGATTGTTGATGTGGGCGCAACCATGACCCATGTCAATGTGCTGCACGACAATACCCCCGTTTACGCACGCGAGCAAAACTTTGGAGGCGGCCAGCTCACACAGGAAATTCAGCGCCGTTTCGGACTCTCACAAGAGGAGGCTGAGGTTGCCAAGCGCAAAGGCGGGTTGCCTGAGAGTTATGAGAGTGAGGTGTTGCAGCCTTTTGTGCAATTGTTGGTGATGGAAGTTGCCAGAGCGTTGCAGTTCTTTACCAGTTCTACACAATATAACCGCGTAGATCATATCGTGTTGGCGGGTGGCTGTGCATCAATTCCAGAGATTGACGTCAGCGTGCAGGATCGCACACAGGTAAATACCATTGTCGCCAATCCTTTTCATAGTATGTCAGTCGGGTCTAGGGTGAGGCAGCAACAGGCGACCATTGATGCGCCAGCATTGCTTATTGCGTGTGGCCTTGCGATGCGGGGAGTGGCAGCATGATACGTGTAAATTTACTACCACACCGCCAAATCAGGCGTGAAGCTAGGCAGCGTGAATTTGGCTTAATGGCTTTGTTTTCTGCGGTTGCAGCTGCTGCCATTGTATTCTTGGTATACACCTACATTGGCGGCAAGGTTGAGTCGCAGCTGGAGCGCAATCAGCGCTTGGAAGCCGCGATTGCAACGCTGGATAAAGAAATTGCCGAGATTAAAGATCTGAAAAATCAAATCAGTGTCATGCTTGAGCGTAAGCAAGTGGTGGAGAACCTGCAGACCAATCGCAGCGAGGCAGTGGTACTGTTTGATGAGTTGAGTCGTCAATTACCTGAAGGTGTATATTTTAAGAGCATTAAGCAGCAAGGTAACGTGATTACGCTAGAAGGTGTAGCAGACACAAACGCTAGGGTGGCAACGCTGGTGCGTAGTCTTAACTTGTCAAAATGGATGGAATCTCCAAGCCTGATTGAGATTAAAGCGGTGACGACCAATGCGCAAAAGCAGAACCTGTTCACACTAAAAGTAAATTTAAGCAAGAGTCAAGCAGATGCTGATGATGCTTCAACCCCAGCATCTAAGAATGTAGGTCAGCCATGAAATTAGATGATTTTAATAATATAGACATTAACAATGCAGGGAGCTTGCCTGCTGGTGTTAAAGCGGTATTACTGTCTGTTGTGTTTGTAGTGCTGGTTGGGTTGGGCTATTATCTGGTCATTAGCCCAGAGCTTGAAGTGCTAGATACCGAGCAGGCTAAAGAGGAAGATCTAAAACAGACTTACTTTAATAAAAAAAGCCAGGCATTGAATTTAGAAGCCTACAAGGCGCAGATGGTGGAGGTCGAGAAAACATTTGGTGCATTGTTAAAGCAGTTGCCAGATAAGTCTCAAATTGATGGTTTGCTGACTGATATCAACCAGGCAGGCTTAACGCGCGGTTTGGAGTTTGAACTGTTTAAACCTGGCCAGGAATCTCAGGCGGAGTTTTATGCAGAGTTGCCGATTGCCATCAAGGTGATTGGTGGCTATCATGATTTGGGTGCGTTTGCTACTGACGTGTCTAAGCTTTCACGCATTGTCACGTTAGGTGAGGTGTCAGTGATTAACCAAAACAAGGATGCGAAGGCTGCTGCTGTTGACGGCAAGCTGGTAATGGAGGCGATAGCAAAAACGTACCGTTACCTAGATGCGGACGAAATTGCCGCTAAGCGTCAAGCGGAAAAAGAAAAAGCGGCAAAGAAAGGTAAATGATTCCCGTGAGTGAATACATGAAAACAAAATTTCGCGCTTTATGCTATGTCGCTTGTAGTTCGATGTTTGCTGTGCTTTTAACGGCTTGCAGTGGTGATCAAGGGGATGACCTTGATCAGTATATGCGCGATGCAGCTAAAGACGTGCAGCCCAAAATCCAACCTCTGCCTGAGGTCAAGTCCTATATGGCATTGCAGTATAATGCTGACAATACACTGGTTGATCCGTTTCGTGCACGCAAGGCAGCCAATAAATCCAGCGCATTGCAACCCAATCTTAACCGCCCCAAAGAACCGATGGAGGCTTACCCGTTGGAAAGTTTAAAATATGTAGGCATGCTATCAAGAAACAAGCTCACTTATGCGCTGGTTAAAACGCCCGACAATACAGTCCAGCAGGTAAAGGTAGGTAATTATGTGGGGCAGAATTTTGGCAGAGTCATGCAAATTACGGACAGTGAATTAGTGCTCAAAGAAACCATACAAGATGACTTGTCAGGTGATTGGATAGAGCGTGAATCAGCGGTGGCGTTGCAAGAGTAAATCGCCTTTTTTTTAAAATAGATTAAATTGATTTGTGGTAAATGTCTTTAAGTATAACCGTCTTAAGGTAATTTAAGATTTAAGGTGAAATGATGAAAAAAGCGACTTGGGTATTAACGTGTGTGCAGGCGATCTTGTTATTTGGCTTAACAATAAACTCAGGTTTATTAATGGCTGAAGATCAGGCAGCATTAAATAACAAAATTGAAAGCATAGACTTTTCATCATTGCCAGGCGGCAAGGTTAATATCCGCATCAAAACAACGGAGCCACTGGCTAATCCTCCAGCTGGTTTTACGCTGAATAACCCGTCACGCATTGCGCTGGATTTTCCTAAAGTCGCAAATGGCCTGAGCAAAAACAATATTGCTGCTGATCAGGGCGCACTTAAAAGCGTAACATTGGCGCAGGCCAAAGAGCGCACCCGCATGGTGCTGAATTTAAGTAAAAATGTCGCTTATAGCACCGCACAGTCGGGCAATGAAATCACCATCACCTTGCAGACTAATGAGGTTTCTCAAGCAGTAAGTGCTGAAACAAAATTTTCGGAACCTCAAATTACTGGCAAGCAAATTGAAATCAGTAATGTAGATTTTACCCGTGGGAAAAATGGTGAAGGTCGTGTGATTGTCGAGTTGTCTGACCCGTCAGCAGGTATCAATATCAAACAAAAAGGCAAAACGATAGTGGTTGATTTTATCAACACGCAAGTACCCGATAGTTTGCAAAGGCGCTTGAATGTGATCAACTTCAACACCCCCGTAGTGTATGTTGACACCATGAAAGAAGGCAATAACAGCCGCATGATTATTGAACCCAAAGGCAATTGGGAGCAGTCAGCCTATCAAGCCGATAAAAAATTTATTATTGATGTACGTCAAGTGGTAGAAGACCCCAATAAACTGGTGCGTGGCTCAAAACCAGGCTACGCAGGCGAAAAGCTGTCACTTAATTTCCAGAATATTGAAGTGCGTTCTGTATTGCAGGTAATTGCTGATTTTACAGGCCTCAATATTATTACCAGTGACACGGTCACAGGTAACTTAACGCTACGGCTGAAGGATGTGCCATGGGATCAGGCTTTGGAGATTATTTTACAAAGCAAGGGCTTGGATAAACGTAAAACAGGTAATGTAATTTTAGTCGCCCCTGCCGATGAATTGGCCGCAAAAGAGAAGCTGGCCTTTGAGAGTCAGCAGCAAATTGATGATGTAGAACCTCTCCGTACAGAAGTATTTACTTTAAATTACATGAAAGCAGAAGCGCTGAAAGATATATTAAGTGACCCAAAACAGAAGATTCTGTCAAAACGTGGTAATGCGGTGTTAGACCCAAGAACTAATACAGTCTTTGTGCAAGATATTCCGAAATCACTGGAGCAAGTGCAGGCCATTATCAATAAAACAGATATCCCAGTAAAACAGGTAATGATTGAGTCGCGCCTGGTGATTGCCGATGACAAATATGGCAAACAATTGGGTGCCAGGTTTGGTGTGACGCAAACTGGCACGCCAGGAAAAAATACGGCCACTCTCAGTGGTAGTTTAGGTAATCGACCAACCGCAGCAAACAATGGTACGATTACACAGGGCACACACAATGGCTCTTTGCAGACAGCGCTAACTGACAATATTTTTAAAGATGCGGCAAATAATCTTAACAGTACATTAACCAGCTCCGATGGCTTGCCAGATTTAATGTCCAACTTGCCCGTGGCCAATCCTACTGGTAGTTTTGCATTCAGCTTATTTAGATTGTCAGCTGGTTTATTGCTGAATCTGGAACTCACCGCCATGGAATCAGACAAACGCGGTAAGATTATTTCTAGCCCGCGTGTTACAACCGCAAATCAGCATAAGGCTAAGATTGCATCCGGTACAGAAATTCCTTATCTGCAAGCATCAAGTAGCGGTGCAACCAACGTGCAGTTTAAAGAGGCGGTGCTAAGCTTGGAAGTTACGCCGCAAATCACGCCTGATGACAAAATCATCATGGAATTGCTGGTTAAAAAAGATAGAGTTGGGCAAGTGTTCAATGGTGTGCCTTCAATTGAAACGCAAAACATTCAAACCCAAGTGCTGGTTGGTAACGGTGAAACTGTCGTGCTTGGTGGTATTTACGAGCAGACAGAGCGTGATGATGTAGATAAAGTACCATTCTTTGGTGACCTGCCAATCATGGGTAATTTGTTCAAGAAAAAAGTAAAACAGAACGACAAACAAGAGTTGCTGATCTTTATCACACCCAAAATTATGGATGACAGCTTAACATTGCGTTAACAGGTGTAAGTGCACGACTTTTGCTAAGAAAGTTGCTTTGGATAACTAAAATCTGACAAAAAATTGCACTTATCATAAAATGCCCATCATTAAGGTGGGCATTTTATTTTGATATGAAAGATAAGATTGCACAAAATAAAAGGCTGTGAAGTTGAATAATATTTATTTTATTGGCCTGATGGGTGCAGGCAAAACCACCATCGGCAGACTGCTGGCAAAGCAGCTTGGCAAGCAGTTTTACGACTCTGATGTAGAAATTGAGCGTAAAACAGGCGTTAAAATTCCGCTCATATTCGAGTTGGAAGGTGAATCCGGTTTTAGAAAACGTGAACATGCAGCAATAGAAGAGCTTACCCAGTTAAAGGATGTCGTGCTAGCTACTGGCGGGGGTGCGGTATTGATGCAGGAGAACCGTGACTTACTTAAAAATAACGGTAAAATCATTTATCTGCGTGCCAAGCCGTTTGATTTATACCAGCGCACGCGCCACGATAAAACGCGCCCCCTATTGCAGGGGGGTAATCCCAGGCAGAAACTGGAGCAGCTATATCTCGCACGTGACCCGATTTACACCGCTGTTGCAGATTACATTGTAGATACTGGCGCGCAATCAGCCAATGACATTACAAGTGATATTGCAACGCTGCTGGCACAGCAAGTCGATACGAATCTCCACACTTAAAATAGATGAATTAACTTTTGATTTAATGATATGCAAACACTCAAAGTAGCACTGGCCGAAAGAAGTTACCCAATCCACATCGGACGCAATCTGATTACAGAGGCGAATCTGATTTTGCCACACTTAAAACGTAAGCATGTGGCGGTGGTGACCAATACTACCGTTGCACCGCTATATCTCGAAAAATTAACGCAAACACTCGAAAACGCAGGTGTTAAGGTCATTGCCATAGTGTTACCTGATGGCGAGGCTCACAAAAATGCGCAAACACTCAATTTGATTTACGATGCGCTACTACAAAACCGTTGCGAGCGCAATACGACCCTTATCGCGCTGGGTGGCGGCGTGATTGGCGACTTGACTGGCTATGCCGCAGCTACTTATTTACGCGGCGTACCATTTATACAGATTCCTACCACACTGCTCTCCCAGGTAGATTCATCCGTAGGTGGCAAAACTGGCATTAATCACCCGCTCGGTAAGAATATGATTGGCGCTTTTTACCAACCGCAATTGGTGCTGGCAGATATTGACACGCTACAAACACTGCCCGCGCGTGAGTTTTCTGCAGGCATGGCCGAGGTCATCAAATATGGCCTGATTCGCGATGCTCAATTTTTTGATTGGCTAGAAGCCAACATCAGCCAGCTCATGGATTTGGACGAAGCTGCGCTCACCTACGCAATTTACCGCTCATGTGAAAACAAGGCCGAAGTTGTCGCAAGGGATGAGCATGAGAATGGTGAGCGTGCATTGCTGAATCTAGGTCACACCTTTGGCCATGCGATTGAAAATGCCATGGGTTATGGCGTTTGGCTGCATGGTGAAGCTGTCGCTGCTGGTACCATGATGGCGGCTGACCTGTCGCACCGTATGAATTGGCTTACGGCTGATGAAGTGAAGCGGATTCATGCCATACTCAGCGCTGCCAATCTGCCATTAAACCCACCAAAACTAGGTGCGGAAAAATACCTCGATCTTATGCAATTAGATAAGAAAGTCGCTGATGGCAAGATTCGGCTGGTGCTACAGCAAGGCATCGGTAAATCAGTCATTACCAGTGACTACCATGCCGAAAAGTTAAAAGAGACGTTGTCGCTATGATGAGTCTGCACGACCCATACGCAGCCCATCCTGAACAATCGCTGGGTCGTGCCTTTAATGAACCACCCTCAGCAACGCGCAATGCCTTTCAGCGCGACCGCGACCGCATTATTCACTCCACCGCTTTTCGCCGCCTTGAATACAAAACGCAAGTATTTGTAAACCATGAAGGTGATTTATTTCGCACCCGCTTAACGCACAGTTTAGAAGTCGCGCAAATGGCGCGTGGCATCGCGCGCACACTCAACCTGCATGAAGACCTCACCGAGGCCATCGCATTGGCGCATGATTTAGGACACACGCCTTTTGGTCACGCCGGGCAAGATGCACTCAATGAATGTATGCGTGATTTTGGCGGCTTTGAACACAACCTGCAATCATTACGCGTGGTAGAACAACTTGAACAGCGTTATGCTGAGTTTGATGGGCTAAACTTAACCTTTGAAGTGCGTGAAGGCATCCTCAAGCACTGCTCAATTAAAAACGCCAGACAACTGGGTGAAGTAGGTCAACGCTTTATCGATAAAACCAGCCCCAGTTTAGAAGCGCAACTCACCAATTATGCTGATGAAATTGCCTATAACAACCATGATATCGACGATGGCCTACGCTCAGGCTTAATCACCATTGAGCAATTGTCAAAAGTAGAGCTATTTGCGCAAAATCTAGCCGAGGTAAAAACCAAATACCCAAAACTAGAACAAAAACGCCTGATACACGAAACCGTGCGGCGCATGATCAACACCTTAGTGGTAGATTTGTGCACGCAAAGCGCACACAACATTGCACAACACCAGCCACAAAGCATCGCCGATATTCGCCAGCTACCGCCATTGATTCATTTTAGTAATGAAATTGCCGCACAAAATCAAAAACTCAAACAATTTTTACGCAAAAATCTGTATCACCATTATAAAGTTAACCGCATGAGCGCAAAAGCCGCCCGCATCGTGCGCGAGCTATTTGCCGTGTTTTTTGAAAACACAGGCTTATTACCCAACGAATTTCAAACCTACGCTGAAATCGACAAACCACGTGCGGTGGCCGACTACATTGCCGGCATGACCGACCGCTATGCCATCCGCGAACATCGCAAACTGTTTACGGTAGAAGAATACTTGTAAAAGGTAAAGGGCAAAATGGGGTCAGCCTCGATGCAATGAAATGCAATCGAGGTTGCTATGTGAAACCTTGATTCCGCCAAACTTCATCAAGACTACGTTCACTTAACCGAGTGCCATGAGAGTCTGACCCCATTTTGACACCATTTTGACACAAGTCCGATCCCATTTGCATCCAATTTAAGCGTACATCAGCTTACCCGCAGGCTCGGGGATTGCTCTTTTTTGAAGTAGAGCCGTTTCAACCCACTCATCAATGACAGTTTGCACATTGGAAACTGCATCTTGATAACTCTCTCCATCCGCCATGCAACCGGGGAGTTCTGGCACCTCAACAATAAACCGTTGATCATCTGCACTCCAATAAATCACTAACTCATAACGACTATGCATTTTTTACCTCGCTAACTTATATTTCAATATAAGATTTCTAACTTGTTTTACTTGATAAGCCTTTGCTTTGTTACCTAAAGGTTGAATGTTAATAATTTCAACCATTGCAGGGTGTGTATAGATGAAATGGTCGCCTTTAATGCGTAACTCAAAATTTAAAGTTTTTAGTAGGTAGCTTAAATCCGTGAATGACACATTGTTGTCTGATGCTCCACGCAAAATAACTGCTAAAACATTTTCAAACTTACCCATAACTCATCCTTAAGTCTTATATAGTTATTCTACATGATTTGTTCGTGCAATCAATTTAGCTAATAAAATGGGGCAGCTAGGTGAAACCTTGATTCCGCCAAGCTTCATCAAGACGCTCACTTATGGCAATCGAAAATCGGAGTGCCTGTGGTACATAACAGCCAAACCCCAATGTTGTAAATTTACAACAAATGTAAACAAATGTGACTAAAACCCCAACTTTTACTTGTTTGGTGAAAAAACTTTGTGCATACTACGTCCTACCTTCTTGGTAAAGCCTTAAGTTTTATTGAGAGAGTTTGCAAATTCTCTCTTGCGTGGGTCGCTACTGCTGGCATGCTGGTAATAGCCAAAACAAAAGAGGTCAATTAAGTAGTAAAAACAGTAATTCTTTTTATGGAGATTTATATGAAAACAACAATTAAATTAGCAGTTGCTTCAGC
>JAQTXW010000008.1 GCA_028688575.1 Methylotenera sp.
GTGACCCTAAGGTTTCCTGATTGTTGAGGGTGACGACATTGGCATTAAATGTGCCGCCAGCAATCATTTTGCTGTCACTATTTAATACACTGTCGGCATTTATTTGCAGGTTGTTGCCAGCCAGAATTTGCCCGGGCTTTGTGGTTAAAATCTGCGTTTCATACACAATGCTGCCCGAGTTGAATTGCATGAAAGTATTGGCATCGGTCATGCCATCATTGGCAACGCCTGCTTTCAGGACCAGATGCGCAAAGCCGCTACCGTCCAGATAAAAATGATCAACTTCATCGTAATTATATATACGCCCGAATAACAATGCGCCATCTGTTGAGAAATAGGAGAGCTGGTATTGTCTGGTATTGCCTGCCGCCGGTGCAGGTGAACCCATATTCCCCCGGACATCTACCGATTCAGCAAGTGTTGAAGCAATGCTGGTTCTGACATATTGCGTAGTGAGATGTGTGTTGGTGTTATTGATGGACGCTACATTGAGACTTAAATTGCCTAGTGCTTCAATGGTGGCGCTGGTATTGTTGAGCGTAGCTGCCTGTCCAGTTGCCTGATGATTCGCATCCAGCGCTCCGCCTATCGCCAGGTTGCCGGCACTGAAGATTAAGGCGTTTTCTCGGTTGGTGATGTTGGTGGCACCGATGTCTAGTTGACTGAATTGATTGCGGGCTGCGATGACTGCTGCTGTGGTTACGCCATTTACAGTTTCCGTATCATTATTGAGGGTGGTAGCAGACAGGGCAATATGATCACCAAAGATACTGCCGGTGCCGATGTTATTGAGTACATTCGCGTTGATGAAGGTGTCACTGCCGTCAATCACGCCTCGGTTGGTGAGGGTGTTGCTTACATTGATTTGGGTATTGAGGCCGGTGATTTCTGCGGTAGCAGTATTATCGATATTGACTGCATTTAACGACAGCGTACCGCCAGCTAATAGGCTGCCTTGATTGGTTAAGTTGCCAGTGGTGGTAAACGTTAAGTTGCCGTTGGCTTGTAATTCACCTGTGCTGGTTTGGGTGTAGTCACTGGACAGTGTCACCGTTGCATCACCACCGGAGAGTAGTTGACCGTCGCCAGTTAAGCTATTGGTGTTGATGTTTAATAACTGACCTGCAGTGATTGTGCCACCCGTGTTGCTGATGCTAGCTGTATTGATATTGGTTTGTGTGGTGCTGCTGATGCGATTGCTGTTGGTCAGGTTACCATTCACATCAATGGTAACTTCACCGACACTCGCCCCGATACTGCCTGCATTACGCACGCCAACACCGGCTTCAGTGCCAATCATGTGAATTTTGCCAGCATACATGCCACCCAAGGCGGCGACATCAATGGCAAAACCGGGTGTGGGGTTGCTGCTGCCATCCGGTAATGTAGCGTTTGGGCTGATAGTGGTAATACCCGTGACATCACCATTACTGGCAACATTTACCTGGTTACTGCCAGTGATGATGTTCAGATTCTGTGCCCAAAGCCCTGCGTTGACATTAACAGCACGCGCAATCACATCGGTATAGTTGCTATTGGCTGTGTCCAGCCCTGCGCCTAAAAAGTTAATGGCACCGCCACCGACACGGTAGCCCATTAAATCCCCATTGTTGATGATAGGTGTGCCGGTGGTCAGTGTGGTACGGCTGGCGTTGATAAAGCCGCAGCCGTTACATGAAATGCCGGCTGGGTTGGCAATCACCACTTGGGCACGGCTACCTGCGACTTCAACATAACCGTTGAGTAAGCTGGGGTTGTGGGAGTTCACTTCATTCAGAATGATACGCGCAGAGCCGGTGGCTAAATACGGGTTGCCTTGCACCCAGCCGCCTAATTGCGTCTGTACATTGGTACGGCTGTTGTTGAGAATGGCGCCTTTAGTATTCACATTAAACTGACTGTAGGTGTTGCGGGACACGCCGGCCGCACTTGGGGTTTGGATATTAACTAGCGGTACGCCGTTTGGCGCGTTGATGATGACAGGGCGTTGGTTCGCTGGCGCGGTCTGGTCGGCAATGATGTCGGCATGGGCTGGGTTGGCTAATATGCTTAAACCAACGAAACTTACCAGGCCTAAATGACACAACACCGCAAAATGCGTTGGTTTTAATGTGACTGTAGTATGGTTTGCCTGGCTGACGTGACCCTTTGCTGACGCATCCGAAGTCCGCACAGATTTACCGGCGTTGGCAATATGTTCGGCGACTGCCATCAGCATGCCGCGGGCTTTATTAAAAATGATGCGGAATCTGGTTTTATTCATGGAAACCACCCTTTTTATTTCTTTGAATGGGTATTATTTTCATAAATTTAAGTTGTATATAGCTATTGGGCCAAGTTATTTTTTGCACAATAGTAACTCACCCTTTCAGGTGAAAGTAAATGCCATCGGCAAACTTAACAATTGTTTACATTTAGCAATGCAAATAAATTCTTAGGTTAATCAGTCGAGTTCAGTAAAAATCAGGTTTAAACTATAGGTAAACTTAATGATGCGCGGAATAAATTGTTGAGCTTATAGCCGCCGTAGGCTGGGCTGAACAAATGAAGCACAATAATCCCAGATTTTCCACTAGGCGATCTTTCCTCTACTTGCAGTCAACTTGTCCAATTTGCGTCTTTTTTGCGCATACTTTCTGTCAATAGAACGACTATTGATCATAAAATCCGCGCAAAAAATCCATCAAACTGTGCGGCGTTGCCACTGCAAGTCCTTATGGAAAATCTGGGGTAATTCTTAATCATTGAGCGCATGGCTACGCTCAGCTCAAAGCTATAAGCTACAGCAATGCCATGCACTGGTATAGCTTAGCCAGCGCAAAAAACTACGCAACACAGTCACGCTCCCACTTGGGCACGCACGAAGCGTTTTCTAGAGTTGATTCAAAACCTCCTCTTTTTACCAATGCTTGCAACAACCAACAGGCTAACCAGCCAAATCAAAAAAGTTTTGTAAAATTGCAGATGAATTGATTTGCATCAAATGACATTAGTCAAAGCTGCGACAGAATGTCGCGTGTAAAACTAACTGTAATTTCATCGTACTTTGGGGAGAACTAAATGCAAGTCTCGAATTCGCAATCAACTACGTACAACGACTCGGTTGTACGGCAATTCTCTATCATGGCCGCAGTTTGGGGCGTGGTAGGCATGTTGGTCGGCGTTATTATTGCCGCTCAACTTGTTTGGCCTGAGCTTAACTTGGGCTTACCTTGGACCAGCTTCGGCCGTTTACGGCCATTACATACCAATGCGGTCATTTTTGCATTTGGTGGCTGTACCTTATTTGCCACTTCTTATTATGTTGTGCAGCGCACTTGTCACACAGCATTGTTCCTGCCTGGATTAGCTAAATTCACATTCTGGGGCTGGCAGGCAGTCATTGTTGCAGCTGCCGTCACTTTACCTCTCGGGTTCACACAAGGTAAGGAATATGCGGAGCTTGAGTGGCCAATTGATATTCTGATCGCTTTGGTATGGGTGGCTTATGCGGTTGTATTTTTTGGCACCGTTGGCACACGCAAGGTTAAACACATCTACGTTGCCAACTGGTTCTTCGGTGCATTTATCATTGCAGTTGCGTTATTACACATTGTAAATAGTGCGGCGATGCCTTCAAGCTTCCTGAAATCATACTCAGCCTATGCTGGCGTACAAGATGCAATGGTGCAATGGTGGTATGGTCATAATGCTGTGGGTTTCTTCTTAACAGCTGGCTTCTTGGGCATGATGTATTACTTCGTACCTAAACAGGCAGATCGTCCAGTTTACTCATATAGTTTATCTATCGTTCACTTCTGGGCATTGATTTTCACTTACATGTGGGCGGGCCCACACCATCTGCACTACACAGCTTTACCTGACTGGACACAATCTTTAGGCATGGCTTTCTCATTGATTCTGTTAGCGCCAAGCTGGGGCGGCATGATTAACGGCATGATGACTTTATCAGGCGCATGGCACAAACTGCGCACTGACCCTATCCTGCGCTTTCTGATTGTTTCATTGTCTTTCTACGGCATGAGTACGTTTGAAGGCCCGATGATGGCAATTAAAACAGTTAACTCACTTTCACATTACACAGACTGGACTGTTGGTCACGTGCACTCGGGCGCACTGGGCTGGGTTGGTTTGGTGTCAATGGGCTCGCTTTACTACATGGTGCCTAAACTGTTTGGTCAAAAACAAATGCACAGCATCAAGGCGATTGAGTTGCACTTCTGGTTAGCAACTGTCGGCATTGTGCTTTATATCGCAGCTTTGTGGATTTCTGGCGTAATGGAGGGCTTAATGTGGCGCGCAATCAATACTGACGGCACACTGACCTATACCTTTGTTGAGTCTGTTAAAGCAAAACAACCTTACTACATCATTCGTTTGTTAGGTGGCCTGCTCTACCTCAGCGGCATGGTGATCATGTTGTGGAACGTTATTAAAACAGCGACTAGCGGCAAGCCTGCAACTGTCAGCATTCCACCTGTTGCTGCTCACGCTTAAGGAAAACATTATGTCAAATCAAGATAAAAACACTGGCTTCAGCCATGAAAAAATTGAAACCAGCAACTTTCTGATGATTGTGCTGATATTGGTGGTTGTGGCATTTGGTGGCCTGGTCGAAATCGTACCGTTGTTCTACCAAAAATCCACAACTGAGCCAATCAAAGGTTTGGAGCCCTACACCCCTGTGCAACTTGCTGGGCGTGATATTTACATTCGTGAGGGTTGCTATAACTGCCACTCACAGATGATACGTCCGTTCCGTGCCGAAACCTTGCGTTATGGTCACTACTCTGTAGCGGGTGAGTTTGTTTATGACCACCCTTTCCAATGGGGTAGTAAACGTACAGGACCAGATTTGCATCGTGTGGGGGGTAAATATAGTAACGAATGGCAACGTATTCACTTAATCAACCCGCGCGACCTGGTCCCTGAATCTATCATGCCTGCGTACCCGTGGCTGGAGACAGCCAAGGTCGATGCAGACGCCATAGGCCCTAACATGCGCGCTTTGCGTGCTGTGGGTGTGCCTTATACCGATGAGCAAATCGCAGGAGCAGCAGATGAAGTTAGAAACGTGTCTGAGCTTGATGCAGTGATTGAGTACCTCCAGGTACTTGGTACACATTTGAAATAACAAGGTGATGTCAATGGATATAACAACTTTGCGTATTTTAGCCACTATCGCCAGCTTTGCTGTATTTGTTGGCATCATTGCCTGGGCTTGGAAGCGTCGCAAAACGTCAGACTTTAAAGACGCAGCCAATCTGCCCTTTACTGGCGATTAGCAAGCTTTAGAGCTTGAGTGACACTCTACAAAACTATAGTTAAAAACTTCGCAGTCTGAAGTTTAAAAGGAAAATAAAATGAGCGACTTTACCAGTAGTTTTTGGCCGATTTTCATCTCTGTCATCTCATTAGGTGGCGTGATAGGCTGCGCCATACTGTTATGGATTACCAGCAAAATCAAGGCAAGCAGCCCCAATGCTGACAACACCAATGGACACGTGTGGGATGAAAACTTACGTGAAATGAATAACCCGTTACCGCGCTGGTGGATATGGATGTTTATCATCACCATCGTGTTTTCACTGTTTTATTTTGCAGCTTACCCTGCGCTAGGTATTTATGGTGGCAAACTGGGCTGGACCCAAGTAGGACAATACGAGCAGGAAGTTGCCGTTGCCAATGAAAAACTAGCCCCGCTTTATGCAGGCTTTGCTTCAACGCCCGTAGAAACACTGGCGAGCAACCCAGAAGCCAAAGCCATTGGCGAACGTTTGTTTATGAACAATTGTGCATTGTGTCACGGCTCAGATGCACACGGCAGCAAGGGCTTTCCTAACCTGACTGATCACGACTGGATTTACGGTGGCAGCCCTGAAAAAATTGCAGAAAGCATCACCAATGGTCGCAACGGCATCATGCCGCCAATGGCCTCAGCCATCGGCAATGAGGAAGACGTTAAAAACGTAGCGCATTACGTGTTGAGTTTGTCTGCCAGTGAGCACGACACCGCGCGTGCAGAGTTGGGCAAAGAAAAATTTGCAATCTGTGCAGCATGCCATGGCGCTGATGGCAAAGGTAATCAGGCAGTAGGTGCGCTTAACCTGACTGATAACATCTGGCTACATGGTGCAGGTGAAGAAGCTATCATCAAACGCATCAATAACGGCATCAATAACCAGATGCCTGCACAGGCTGGCAAATATTCGCCTGAGCAGATTCATGTGTTAACCGCTTATGTGTGGGGGTTATCTAACAGCGCAAATACTGACACTGCCGCTAATGAGACCGCGCCTTAAGTTAAAAAACCTAAAGTAAAACCTAAGTTTTTTATGGGCGCTATTATGCGCCTTTAGCCACACTCTCAACTAGATGTTGGTGATTATGGCTAAAGGCGCTACCGCATATCCGCTAGACGTTTTATCACTGGCTGGCGGACCCGACTTAAACAGCACCGGCACTACAAACTAGCTCCTCTAAAAATAGTAAAATCAAAGGCAATCATCATGAAACAATCTAACAATGAACTAGTAAGCAAAGCCTGGTGGCACTATGGTGATATGTGGCTTGTTGTCGGCGGGCCCGTGATTGTCATCATCGCTTCTTTCATTACTTTGTATTTTGCAATTAAAGTACCTGACCCCGTTGTCGATGCGGACTACTACCGCAAAGGCATTGAAATCAACAAGACACTCGATGCCAAAGGCGATGGCCTGGTGCCCGCCATACAAGGCCGCAACCATGCAGCTACTGGCATAAAACCAGCGCAGAACTAAGCAAAATAGATGAATGCTGATGTAATCATCATTGGTGCAGGCCCTGCTGGGCTATGTATGGCAAAGTCACTTGCAGAGAGTGGTTTAAAAGTCACCGTCATTGAGCGAGCGTCAACCAATGCATTAGCCTCACCCGCTTTTGATGGCCGCGAAATCGCACTCACACATGACTCCGTTCATCACATGCGTGAACTTGGGGTATGGGACAGCATTCATCCTGAAAACATCGCACCCTTGCGAGATGCGCGCATATTTAACAGCCATTCACTGACCTCATTAAACTTTAATCATCAAGATACCACTCAGAACGAGCTGGGGTTTTTAATTTCTAATCACCTGATTCGAAAAGCCGCTTTTGATAGCGTTAAGTTATCCCCCGAAATCACACTCAAAACTGAAGCACAAATCACCACCATTCAAACAGACCCGCATCAAGCCATAGTCACACTCAGCGAGGGAGAAACCCTCCATGCAAAATTAATTATCGCAGCGGATAGCCGCTTCTCAGAATCAAGACGCACCATGGGCATCGCAGCAGACATGCATGATTTTGGCAAAGCGATGATGGTATGCGTTATGGAGCATTGCATTCCCCACGAATATACGGCCTGGGAATGGTTTGATGATGCGCAGACACTGGCACTATTGCCGATGAACGGCATGCGCTCATCGGTGGTGATTACACTGCAACCCTATGAAATTAATCGACTAATGCAGCTTGGTATTGATGATTTTAATCATGAGTTATCCAGCCGTTTCAAAAATAGGTTAGGTGCCATGCGTCTTACCTCTACGCGTCATGCATACCCGCTGGTTACGGTATATTCAAAACGTTTTATAGCTGAACGCTTTGCACTGATTGGTGATGCAGCAGTAGGTATGCACCCTGTTACCGCACATGGTTTCAACTTTGGCTTAAAAAGCATCCAGACCTTATCCAACGAAATTAAAGCTGCTTTAACAGCTGGTGAAGATATCGCAAGCCCAGCCCTGCTCTCCCGCTACGAAAAAAAGCACCGTCAGCAAACCCGCCCCCTGTTCATGGCCACACATGCCATCGCCAAACTTTATAGCAGCAACCATCTGCCCGCAAGAGTGCTACGCACAGGGGCACTGCGCATCGCCAGTCGCATCAAGCCTTTTAAACGCGCCGTTGCAGGCTTGCTTGCCTAAAAAAATCAAACACGTAACACTGTAAGTATTAGCATCTGGTGGCAACCCTTATTCTGAAATGCTTTATTTCATTCGCTACATAATCAGGGTAAACTTGAAATATTGGTATTCACTAGTCAAGACTTTAATATTCACCATGCTGGAGAACACTTAAATGCACGCTCGACCAACAACTTCCCCACTCACCGAAAAAGAGCTTTCACTCACACATCGCTATTGGAGTGCCTGTAATTATTTAGCTGCGGGAATGATTTACCTGCGCGACAATCCGCTGCTTAAAGCCCCCCTTAAACCAGAACATATCAAACAGCGCCTGCTCGGCCACTGGGGTTCCAGCCCTGGCTTAAGTTTTGCTTATGTGCATTTAAATCGCTTAATCAAAAAATATGACCTGAATGCAATTTTTCTGGCAGGACCAGGGCATGGCGCGCCTGGTGTGCTGGGGCCAGTCTATTTAGAAGGCACTTACAGCGAAGTGTACCCCAACAAAAGCGAAGATGAAGAAGGCCTTAAACACTTCTTTAAAGAGTTCTCATTCCCTGGCGGCATAGGCAGCCATTGCACGCCAGAATTGCCAGGCTCAATTCATGAAGGTGGGGAGTTAGGTTATAGTATCTCGCACGCATTTGGCGCCGCTTATGATAACCCTGATTTGCTCGTCACCGTGATGGTGGGGGATGGCGAATCTGAAACTGGCCCACTGGCGACCTCATGGCACTCAAATAAATTTTTAAACCCGATTACTGATGGTGCAGTGCTGCCTATTCTTCACCTCAATGGCTATAAAATCAATAACCCAACCATACTTTCACGTATCTCACATCAGGAACTTGAAGATTTATTTAAAGGCTACGGCTGGACACCCTATTTTGTTGAAGGTAGCGACCCTGAAGTCATGCATCAGGCGATGGCGGCCACACTCGAAACCTGTATTACTGAAATAAAAAAACTACAAACAACCGCCCGCCAGAGCGGGATTCCTGCCCGCCCGCGCTGGCCAATGATTGTATTACGCAGCCCCAAAGGCTGGACAGGCCCTAAAGAAGTGGATGGTCATAAAGTAGAAGGCTTCTGGCGCGCACATCAAGTGCCCATGGGTAATATCAAGGAAAATCCGCAACACATGGCACAGCTTGAGGCATGGTTAAAAAGCTATGCCCCTGAGCAGTTATTTGATGTCAATGGTCAATTGATGCCAGAACTCAAGCAATTGGCTCCGCTAGGCAATAAGCGCATGAGTGCAAACCCGCAAGGCAATGGCGGCCTGTTACGCAAACCACTGCGCATGCCTGATTATCAGGATTACGCCGTTACTTTCAGTTCGCCTGGTCAATTATCGTCACCTAATACCAAGCCTCTAGGCAAGTTCTTGCGCGATATTATGCATAAAAATAGTCATAATTTTCGCGTGTTTGGCCCAGATGAAAACAGCTCAAACAAGCTGGATGACATTTATGAAGTCAGCAAAAAAACCTGGCTGGCAGATTACCTGCCAGAAGACGCCGATGGTGGCGAACTCGCCCCTGATGGACGCGTGATGGAAATGCTCTCAGAACACACAGTAGAAGGCTGGCTGGAAGGTTATTTGCTCACAGGTAGACATGGATTTTTTTCCACTTACGAGTCTTTCGTGCATGTCATTGATTCCATGTTTAATCAACATGCAAAATGGCTGGCCATGTCCAAGGCCGTGTCTTGGCGCGCGCCCATTGCCTCGCTCAATATGTTAATCACCTCCACCGTGTGGCGTCAGGACCATAATGGCTTTACCCATCAGGACCCTGGCTTTTTAGATATTGTCGTAAACAAAAGCCCTGAAGTCACACGCATCTATTTGCCGCCAGATGCTAACTGCCTGCTATCGGTAGCCAACCATTGCCTCAACAGCACTGATTACATTAACGTGATAGTGAGCGATAAACAAAAACATCTGCAATACCTCGATATGGAGTCTGCCATTACGCACTGCGCCAAAGGCTTAGGCATTTGGGATTGGGCCAGCAACGACGATGGGCAAGCGCCTGATTTAGTCATGGCCAGTGCGGGTGATATTCCTACCAAAGAGGCATTGGCTGCAACCATGTTGTTGCGCGAGCACTTCCCCCAACTCAAAATACGGTTCGTCAATGTAGTTGATTTATACAAACTCTCGCCACAGATAGAGCATCCACACGGACTCTCAGACCGTGATTTCGATGGTTTATTTACTACAGATAAACCGATTATCTTTAACTTCCACGGCTACCCTTACCTCATTCATCGCCTGACCTATCGTCGCACCAATCATAAGAACCTGCATGTCAGAGGCTATAAAGAAAAGGGCAGCATCAACACCCCTTTAGAACTCGCCATACAAAATAATATTGACCGCTTCAGCCTGGCCATTGATGCGATTAATCGCGTCCCAGCATTGCAGGCGGTTGGCGGACACATACAGGAGCAACTACGTAATCGGCAAATTGAATGCTGCCGCTATGCCTATGAACATGGCGTGGATCTGCCTGAAGAAGATCACTGGGTATGGAAAATTTAACGATACTCACGATTAACAGCGGCTCATCCAGCCTCAAAGCCAGCGTATTTTTAAGTGACAGAACACGTTTAAATTTTCAGTATCCTGTCGCTGATGATGCGGAGGGCAGCTACACGCAGGCATTTAATGCGTTATTTGAAGCAGTAGCTGATATCAACCCTGACATCATTGGTCATCGCTTTGTACACGGCGGCAACATTAGCGATAGCGCACGCCTCTTAGATGCAGTTGAACGTGCACGATTAGAAAATATCACCCACCTTGCGCCACTGCATATGCCAGCCAACCTGCTCGGCGTGGATTTATGTGCTGGCAAATTCAGCTGCCCGCAAATTGCCTGTTTCGATACAGCATTTCATGCTACGCTGCCAGAAATAGCCTACCGCCTGCCCATTCCGCAATCGCTTAAATTACGGCGCTACGGCTTTCATGGTATTAATTATGCGCACATTGCCCAACAGCTACCCACGCGATTAGGTCAACTGGCCTATGGCAAAATTGTTGTTGCCCACCTGGGTAGCGGGGCTAGCCTTTGCCTCATGGATAATCTACGCTCGGCTGATACCAGTATGGGCTATACGCCTGCGGGGGGCGTGGCCATGGCCAGCCGCAGTGGCGATCTTGACCCAGGCGTGATGCTTGAATTGACACAACGCTATTCATACAGCGAACTCTCCTGGATGATTTACCATCAAATGGGCTTGATTGCATTATCGGATGGCGAAAGTGGCAACATGGCCACCCTCATCAAAAGTCAAAGTAAAGCCGCTAATTTTGCCATCAATTACTTTTGCAACCGTGTGTGCGCTGAAATCGGCGCCTATGCCGCTAAAACCGGGGGAATTGATGCGCTGGTGTTTACAGGGGGCATTGGTGAGCACTGCGCGCAGGTAAGAGCACGCATTTGCCAACCACTGGCATTTATGGATTTTAACCTGAATGAAGAGGCCAACCAAAAACACGACGCTTACATTCACAGCAACACATCCAAACCTATTTTAATTATTCCAGCAGATGAAGAAGCGGAAATAGCAAGATTATCTGCGCTGCTTTTAAATGAAAGTGTAACTTAATGCTTTGGTTGCAATTTTTGCTGTGCCTCGCCATCATTGGCTATGCAGGTTATTTTCTCTCGCGCTTTGGCGATATTATTGCCGAAAAAACAGGCATGTCCGCCTCATGGGTGGGGCTTGTGCTGCTGGCGACGGCCACTTCTTTACCAGAACTCATTACTGGCATTTCGGCAGTCACTCTGGCGGATGCGCCCAATATTGCCGTGGGCAATGCACTTGGCAGCACGGTGTTTAACTTAGGGTTTCTCGTCATACTAGATATGCTATATAAGCGAGAAACCCTCTACAGCCAGGCCGCCCAAGGGCATATATTATCTGCCGCATTGGGCGCACTCATGATTGCGTTTGCAGGATCCAGCCTACTGCTTGACCAGGCAGGCATTAGCCCAGCCATCGGTCACGTCGGAATTTACACCCCGTTCTTTGTGCTGATCTATTTTGTGGCGATTCGTGCCGTACACCGCTATGAGAAACGCACGCTCGACGCCTATACCGAAGCATCAACCGAGCGCTACCCCCATACCACCTTAAAACAAGCCGTAACGGGCTACGTCTCAGCAGCGCTTGCGGTCATCGCTGCTGGTACTTGGTTACCATTTATTGCCAAAGGCATCGCCGAGCTCATGGGTTGGGGGCAAAGCTTTGTCGGCACCCTGCTGGTGGCGGCAGTCACCTCAGCACCTGAAATCGTCGTTACCATTTCAGCACTGCGCATTGGCGCGCTGGATATGGCCATTGCCAACCTACTGGGCAGTAATTTGTTCAATATTATTTATCTGGCCGTTGATGATCTATTTTATGCAAAAGGCGCACTTCTCATTCACGTTGATAGCAGCCATGCACTGACTGCATTTACAGCCGTCATGATGAGCACGCTCGCGATCGTCGGTTTTATTTTTCGCCCGCAACGACCTGCAGTATTAAAACTCACCTGGATTAGTTTATGTTTACTGTTATTCTACATACTCAACACATGGATCTTATTTCAGCATGGGCAATAAAATATCGCCATTAACAGTACTTTGCCATCACAGTGATAAAAATAATAAGCCCTAAAATGGATATAAACAACACGTCACGACACCCATGAAAAACATCCAACATCACTGGCACACGTTATCAGCCACAGAAGCTGCGATTCAACTTCAAACCAACCATGAAGCAGGGCTCACCGCTGCCCAAGTGACTGAGCGCATGGCCCTGCATGGCCCCAATGCCCTACAGGAAAAACGCCGACGCTCACCCTGGCGGATGCTGCTAGACCAGTTTACAGAGTTCATGATTATTGTACTGATTGTTGCCGCCGTGATTTCTGGCTTTGTGGGCGATATTGGCGACACTATTTTCATTATTGTCATCGTCATTCTTAATGCAGCAGTAGGCTTTGTACAGGAGTTTCGTGCCGAGCGCGCCATGGCCGCGCTAAAACGTATGTCAGAAGCCAGCGCACGGGTAATACGTGACAGCCGAGTAGAAACCATTAACGCCTCTGAACTGGTGCCAGGCGACATCGTGCTACTAGAAGCAGGCAATGTAGTGCCCGCTGATTTCAGGCTAGTTGAAGCGGCACAGCTCAGAATAGATGAGTCAGCACTCACAGGTGAATCAGTCGCGATTGAAAAGCAAACGCATCCACTCCCTGTGATTGATGCTTCCCTGGGTGACAAAACCTGCATGGCTTATAAAGGCACCATAGTCACCTATGGGCGCGGACGCGGACTCGTCATTGCCACAGGCATGCAAAGTGAGCTTGGCAAGATTGCAAGCCTACTTGGCGAAGGTGACGAAAGTAAAACGCCATTACAAAAACGTTTAACTGACTTTGGCAAATGGATTTCAATTGCAGCGCTCACTATCTGCGTCTTTGTATTTTTGATTGGCATTACGCGCGGTGAGCCGCTGCTACTGATGTTTATGACCTCCGTCAGCCTGGCTGTGGCAGCCATACCCTCAGCCCTGCCAGCCGTTGTGACCATTTCTCTCGCCCTTGGCGCACACAAGATGGTCAAACAGCACGCCTTGATTCAAAGCTTACCTGCGGTAGAAACATTAGGCTCGGTCACTTTTATTTGCTCAGACAAAACAGGCACGCTCACACAGAATAAAATGCATGTCACCAGCCTGTTTGCCGACAATGTGCTTTGCACCGACTGGAAAAACACACAAAAAACCGAACCCTGGCTTAGCTTATTTCATGCACTCACTCTGAGTAACGATGCGCATCTGGACCATCATGGAAAAATACAGGGAGAACCAACCGAAGCTGCATTACTACGCGCTGCACATGAGGCGGGCTGGGATAAACTAAAAACCGAAAAAAACAACCCGCGATTAAAAGAACTGGCATTTGACTCAGAACGCAAGCGCATGACCACGTTCCACAGCGTTGATAAAAACAGTGCAGATAAAAAAGGTAGCACTAACCATGTCATCGCCTACACCAAAGGCTCGCCTGAAGCATTAATCCCCCTATGCACACGCGTACTTACGGCAAACGGCATGCAGGGCATCACGCATGAGACTTTGCTCAAGCAGGCTGAATACATGGCGGCAAATGGGCTGCGCGTGCTGGCGTTTGCTTTTCGCCACTGGGAGCATCTACCCAATAGCGATGATACGCAACTGTTAGAAAGCGAACTAGTATTTTTAGGCTTTGCAGGCCTGATTGACCCACCAAGAGCAGAGGCAAAACAAGCTGTCGCGCTATGCCTATCCGCAGGCATTACACCTGTCATGATTACTGGTGACCACCCAGCCACCGCCCGCGCCATTGCACATGAGCTCGGCATACTCAACGACCCTGACGGCAAAGTCATGACAGGCGCAGAGTTTGTAAAGATGGATGACTTCACTTTTAAAGCAGAGGTCGAGCGCGTGCGCGTCTACGCGCGCGTGGATCCAGCACAGAAAATTAAAATCGTACGCACGTTGCAAGATCAAGGCGAAATTGTCGCCATGACAGGCGATGGTGTAAACGATGCTCCTGCACTCAAAGCGGCAGATATTGGCATTGCCATGGGCAAAGGTGGCACAGATGTCGCACGCGAGGCATCACGCATGGTATTGCTGGATGATAACTTTGCGACTATAGTGAATGCGGTGAGCTATGGCAGACGGCTTTATGACAACGTACGAAAATTTGTACGCTATGCTGTCACAACCAACTCTGCTGAAGTGCTCACGATCTTTTTAGCGCCTTTTTTAGGGTTGCCCATCCCGCTGCTGCCCACACATATTTTGTGGATTAACCTGGTCACGGATGGATTACCCGCATTGGCACTCACCGCAGAGCCAGCAGAACGTGGCGTGATGCGCCGCCCACCACGTGCGCCCAGCGAGAGTTTGTTTTCACATGGCATGTGGCAGCATATGATCTGGGTCGGCCTGCTCATGGCAGGACTGACACTATTCTCTCAGGCGTGGGCTTATCATTCTGGCTCTTCTCACTGGCAAACCATGGCATTTACCGTGCTCACGCTTTCGCAGTTGGGTCATGTGCTGGCGATACGCTCCGAAACAGAATCTCTGTTTAGTATGGGGGTGCTTTCAAATAAACCTTTAATCTTTGCTGTGGTCCTAACATTCGCGCTACAAATGGCCACCATCTACGTGCCCGCATTGAATGTTATTTTTAAGACCGAGCCACTTAGCCTGATTGAATTATTGGTATGTATTGCCCTATCTGGTGTAGTATTTATTGCAGTGGAAATAGAAAAATTACTGATTCGTCATGGTAAGCTTTATCAAGCTGATTTAAATATCAAAACGCAAGTGCAATGAGGAAAATATTCAGATGCAAAAAATTGCCCATATAGTTGCAGCCACAGACTTTTCAGCAGAAGCTGATTTAGCCGTTCAGCGCGCCGCGCTCATCTCAAAATCGGTCGGCGCCACTTTGCACCTCCTGCATGTCGTTCATCCGCTAGACTTATACGCAGGCTCAGAACTTTCATTCAACTTTCAAATGCACTACCAGCAGGCACAGCAGCACACCATTAAAAAACAGCTGGCGCTACTACAAAGTCACTTAAAAAACACTTATAACATTGCCGTAGAAACGGCAACCCGGATTGGCCGTGCACATGCTGAAATCGCACAATATGCTGCCTCTATAAAAGCAGAGCTCATTGTGGCTGGCGCACAAGGCGAGCACTCATTGCTTGAAAAAATAATAGGCTCAACCACCTCTCGCCTGATACGGATTGCAAATTGCAACGCCCTGATTGTCAAAAACAAGCTCACACCCATCCAGCATTATCAGCAGGTCATTGCAGCCGTTAATTTCTCTGCAGGAGCGGCCAAGGCACTACCCTTGGCACACGTGGTTGCCCCTAAAGCACATATCGAGGCTTTGTTGATATTTGACAGCAATCAGGAAGCGCACATGCACAAGGCTGGCATCAATGAAGAACTGCTAGCACAATATCGCACACAGGCTTTGCTTGAGGCTGACAAACATTTGGCAGCCATCACCGCCGAGCAAAATCTTGGAGAACAGATCTCAAGAAAAATCTTGGCAGGCTACCCGCCTGAGGCGATATGCAACCACGCAAAATCGCAGCATGCGGATTTAATCGTGATTGGCAAACATGAAAAAGGCAATATCGAAAACTGGCTGTTAGGCAGTGTGAGTAAAGGTGTTGCTTATGCCGCCACCTGTGATGTCTTGCTATCTCACTAAGCCTTGCTATCTTACGATAGTCTTGCTATCTCAGCATAGATAAATCAAGCGTTGCAGATATGTTTCCCTGATAAAAACCCTACCTAGGTTAAGGAAAAAGCTTACCTGGATTTAAAATATTATTCGGGTCAAACGTCAGTTTTAGCGACTTCATCAAATTAATGGTGGTAGCGTCTATTTCACGCGGCACAAAGGGGCGCTTAGCCATGCCTACACCATGCTCCCCTGACAACGTGCCCTGCAGTGACAGCACTAAACTGAACACTTCATCCAGGCAGGCATAAGCACGCTGCATCTCATCGGCATTGTCGGGGTTCACTAACAAATTCACATGGATGTTGCCATTACCTGCATGGCCAAAATTGACATTGGCAATTTGGTAATGTGCAGCCAGCTTTTCTAACCCTGTCAGCAGTTCTGGCAGATGAGAGACGGGCACGGCAATGTCTTCATTGATTTTTTTAGGGGCGATATCTTTTAATAACGGCGACAAAGCCTTGCGCGCTGCCCATAGGGCTTGGGTGTCATGCGCGGGCTTTGCCTCAATCAGCCCAGCCACTTGGCAAGCCTGCAAAATAGCCGTTGTTGCCTCGGCAATTTCCTGCTGTGCGCCATCCACCTCTATCATTAAATAAGCGCGTGCATTTTCAGGCAATAAATTCGGGTGCCGATTGCGAATCAAGGTCAGCGCGCCATGATCCAAAAATTCCAGTGCACTTGGGGTGTAAGGTTGTGCCATAATGGCTGCAATCGCTTTAGCACAACTTTGCGTATCAGCAAACTCGGCAGTCAGGCCTCCTGTATGTTTCGGTAGCGGGGTTAGTTTAAGCGTTGCCTCAACGATTACCGCCAATGTACCTTCAGACCCCACCAGCAAACGGGTTAGATCATAACCTACCACACCTTTGCTGGTATAACAGCCTGTTTTAATCACATCTCCACTACCTGTCACCGCTGTCAAACCCAGCACATGGTCACGCGCCACGCCATATTTCACGGCATGCGGCCCTGCAGCACAAGTTGCCAGATTACCGCCTATACTGCAATAAGCCGCACTTGAAGGGTCAGGCGGCCAGAAAAACCCCACCTTTTTAATCGCATCTTGTAACTCCTGATTCAACACCCCAGGCTCCACAATCGCCATGCGGTTATCAGGGTCAATGCTGAGGATATTGTTCATGCGCTCAAGCGACAGTGCCACACCACCCACTTCAGGCACACTGCCACCTGCTGTACCCGTGCCACGGCCACGCGGCACCACAGGCACTTGATGCACATTACAAAGCTGGATAATACGCTGTACTTCTTCAACGTTAAGTGGAAAAACCACCGCAATCGGACTATGATAATTACGCGAATTATCATAAGCATAGGCATAGCAATCCACTGGGTCAGTGTAAAGCCTGTCTGCTGGCAGCAGTGCCACCAGTTTTGTGATTAACTCGGTTTGCGTTGTTGTCATCGATATCGCTTATCTGCTGGCTCAGCGCCGTCTTAGGTTAAAACACCTTATAAACCTAAGGCATTCTGCATAAAATTCACTTCACCTGTGGCTAAATCATAAATACCACCGACAATGGCAATTTGCTTGCTGGCTACCATATCTTGCAAAATGTCACTGGTGTGCATGATTTCATCTATCTGCACCTGTACGCTTAATGCGCATACTTTTTGCACAAACTCATCGTTGCTGGAGTTTCTGTTCTGTAATATGGTTTTTTCAAGACGCACCGCAGGCTTGATTAAATTAGTGATTTCGCCAATATGGCCATCTATAAAATTGTCACATGCCGCCTTAACCGCACCACAGCTGGTATGCCCCAATACCACAATGAGTTTACTGCCTAAATACTTGCAGCCAAACTCCAGGCTGCCAATGGCTTTATCAGAGGCAATATTCCCTGCCAGGCGCACGCTGAACACATCACCCAGTGCCTGATCAAACACCATTTCTACTGGTGCGCGTGAGTCACTGCAACTTAATGTTGATACAAAGGGATGCTGTTTATCCTTGGTCATCATCACCAGGTTATGCAAATCTTTATTGGTTGTTAAATTATTAGCAAAACGGTGGTTGCCATCAATCAGCACATCCAGCGCTTCTTGCGGCGTCATTTTGTCGCGGTCCAGTAAGGGGTGTTTGTACATACTGCATCCATATAAAATATTCGGTCAATTATACCTTAACCACACGCAAGCTCACGTTTAGCAGCAACGCTTAAGCGAATCAATGCTGACCAGAGGTTGCTGGACTCGTCATTAACCATAGCTGACCATGTTCCACCAGTTCAACATCCGCGTGTTCAAGGTGCGATTGTGTCGTACCCAGATAATAGCGCCGATTCGCATCAAACCAGGTGGATTTTTTGAGCATGGATGTAATCTCCACAATGCCAGAATGCTCGTCGTCTTCCGTCATAAAGCGTGACTGACCTTGCAAAAAATAATCGGCGCGAGATTCCAGCACTTTGCTTGTCTGACCTGTTTTTGGGTCATATTGCCAAATCGCCGCCAAGCGCTTGTCTTTGCCTGGATCTTCCTGAATCAGCACTTTGCCGTCATTATCAACCGTGAGGTTATCAAACATTTCAGCGCCAATATCACGCCCGTTGAGCAGCACCTCCATGCGCCCACCCAGTGTGGGCTGATTCACGTCATCAAACTGTAATCGGTGTAACTGCGTGTTACCGCCTATTTTGTCTGTAGTCGTAAAATAAAACACATGGGCATTTTGCGTATCCCACGCACCGTCTTCAGGCCGTGCGAACAATGCAGCGCCAAGTGTTGCCGCTTGCTCGCGCAACGCCTTGCCGTCTAATTTTGCCGCATTTTGCAACGCAACCAAGCTAAAGCGTGCACCGTCTGCTTTAATGGCATATAAACGCCCACCTGTTAAGCCCGCTTGCTCCACAGGGTTACCATGCGTGCGCTTTTCACCCACATAAGTCAGCACCAAGCCATTATGAATATCATCCATCCCCATGACGATGGTTTGATCGCCCGTGCCAGCGTTTACCAGCACATTCTCCCACGCAATACGGCCTAAATCCGTCAAGGCATAACTGGTGCCATCCAAAGCATGAGCAAAGGCACGGCCACCTGCTTTATCTTCTTCACCATTTAAAAACAAACGCCCTGCATACCCCTTACCGCTCACTAAATTAAACAAAGCGGATTGCGGCGCTAAATCCGCTGAACATAAGCGATTAAACGCCAAGCCCGCAGGCACGGTACTTTGCACTAAATCTGCACCTGAGCGAACTTTCAGCGTTTCAGCATCAATCACCCAGCGTGAAACAAAAGCGCCCTTTTGCCCATGCGCACGGATTGCACCTTTGTCTGCGGCAATTTCATGGTTCATTAGCACTGTAGATGTGCCGTCACCATTATCAAAAACGCCCAAGCCATCAGGCACGCCCACCATGCGATAACCATTAGCGGCTGATCCACCTACAGTGATAATAGGGCGCGCCTCCCAGCCTTTTACCAAGGGCTGAATATACGCCTCATCTGCCAATACAGGCATGGTCGCCAAAAACAGCAAAGCGGCCAAATATTGTGTAATTACCTTAACCATCTGTGAACAACCTTTCAAACCAAAAAAATAGCCTTGATGAAGTGTAGCAGAATCAAGGGATCGTACTATTACAACATTCATTAAAGTTAACCGCCATTATGCCTATGATGCAAAAAGTTAATTAAATCAAGCACATACTCTGTTGCAATAAATAAAATCAAGGGCTAAATTTCTCAGATAGGCAACCCGTATTAAGATAAAGGCTTAATTGAGACTACCCCTAACTGCAATCCAAAGGGAGTCAATACTTTTTGTGCTGTAGCTAAGGATGGATTCCCTCGCCCAGCTTCAGTATCTTGCAGAAACCTCTCCGATACACTGGTTAGTTTAGCCATATCGGCTATGGTTAGCCGCAAATTCTTTCGAATTAGCCTGATAGTGTCTTTCAATGGGAGCCCTGGAGTTAATTCAAGTTCAGCATATAAGGCTTGGCGCTGTAAGATTTGCTCTGCTGGGGATTGCGGTTTGAATCGTTTATCCATCAATACCTTCCTTTTTGAGCTGCCTGCGCTAATCCACGAGTAGTTGAATTAATGCCTGGATGCAGGCGATCTATGATTTCACTAGGCACATTGTGATCTTTGAGCAGATGGGGAAGCAGTGCCATAGACTCAGCAAATTCAGCCATCCGTTGACGAACTATATCTGCAGATATATTCCCAGCGAAGGCAGCTTGCTCGACAACGACGCCCCAATCAGGCTGCCCCCCAACCTCACCCTCCCATCGCATGCGTCGGGCTATCCCATCTGGATGCAGAAACATAGGTGCGAAATCGAACAGAGGTGCAAGTGAAATTTGCCCAGTATCGAATCGCTGGAATGCGGTATTCCTTCCATGATTATCTTTGTTACCCAGCGCAATATTCAACGCATCTCGCAGGATATATTCCACTATGTCAGGCACTGGGTTTGTGCAATGCTTTGCAATGGTAGCGATTGCCTGATTATGTGTTAAGGCCACTTCGAATCCTGCGCGCCCAGCTAGGGAGTAGAGGCTTTCCTGTCCGAATCTAGCAACTCCTCGATCAGTCACTGCACGATCAAAGCGCGGGATAAACAGAACCCCATTTTCATGCGTGAGAGATTGACCTACCTTCAGACCAAGTTTTGATGCGATGCTGTAATAGGACGATTCAACGGCCAAGATTGTTCTGAATACAGCATCTCCGGCTCTTGCGAACTTCACGATCCAGTGCGACATAGCCTGATCATCAGGAAGCAGGTGATCAAGATGCCATCGCCCAGACCAATCCTGTGTTAGAAGTATCTTGGGCCACTCTCCTTGAACGCCGCTTGACCCAGCGACGAAGTACCCTGCAGTAGCAAGATATTCCATAAAAGAATCTGAGCGAGATGTAATATCCTCCCGAGAAAATCCTTGACTTGATGTGGTCGCATGCTCCTTAAGATAGGTAACCGCCTCACTTATACGCAAGTTTCCAATCGGATTGCCTGCACCAGCCAGCAATAATGCCCAATCAGAAGTGGCGTTCGAAGCTGGAATGTCAAGTCGCCGCGCTAATTCTTGGCGACCATATCCTTGCGGCAGTAGGTCAACGGCAAAGGCAGGCCAAGTAGGGAGGCGGATAAACACCAGAGACACAGGATGTGCTGCAGATACAGCATAAGCATCCCGTCTTCCTTGCGCTAATAGGACGTGATCAATCAAGTAGGCGGCAAGCGTTTCGGATTCAACTCCCCGTTCCAATCCTGCAAGAACATCCAGGGTCGCTACTGGATGCCACTGACCCTGAAGAAAAAGCTCAAATGTACATATAGCTTTAGACATATAAGCAATATATTAGCATTAATGGTACAGCATATCAATATATTTACGATAATATAATGCTTATATATGTTACAACATAGTCGTAAATTTTACTGCTAAATAAATTCTCATCTCCAGAATAATTAGCATTTAATACATTTTGTGCATCAGCACGTAGCCTTGATGAAGCGTAGCGGAATCAAGGGGTTGCACGATTAACACCCTCGATTTCATTTCATTGCATCGAGGCTACGCTTGCTTGCGGGTGTTGCTTTGGTTACTTTCTTTTGGCTAAGCAAAAGAAAGTAACTCGCTAGTCGCGCGAAAGCGACCTATTACAACACTAATGAAATTTGCACATCCCGCGTGGGGTTAAAACCCCACCCTACAAAAAAAGCCCGCTATAAAGCGGGCTAAGGGGATGTGGTTTACACCACAAGGAGATTCATATTACTAATGTTACTTAAAGCTTAGAAGTCAATTTGCGCACGCAAGTTAACTGCTTTTTCTTTATCCTCTGTACATACAAAGCCTTTTACACAATCCATGTCAGTAGTCACATAATTAGCCAGGAAACGTACATTCGGGCTTGGAATCCATTTTAAACCGATGGTCCAAGCATCAGCCTCATTGAATTTACCATTTTCACCCGTACCATTAAATACATCAGCGGTTTCAGCACCCAAGCTAAAATCAGAAGCATCCATCTTGCTGTAACGTGCGCCAATTTCCCATGCACCCGCACCCCATTTACCTGCTTTAGGATCAAAGTTATTTTTAGGCTTCATACGGCCGCCAAATAAACCATTTTTATACACGTCCGCATAGCTTTCACCCGTAATCATCCAGTTAACCGCTGCGTACCAGGCTGTAATGTCTTTGCTTTCCCCTGCTGGGGCACCTGCAACCAAGCTATTGTTACCATCAGGTTCAAATTCTGCCTTGATCCATTCTGTTTGGAATTTCACCGGGCCATAAGCCACAGCACCTTCTAAACCAGTGCGTTGTAAATCATAACCTTTGTTGGTAGCACTGATAGCACCAGGTGCTGTAGATGTGAAAATGTTAGAGCCACGACCTTCAGTACGGATTGAGAATGCGTTAATATCATGATTGTCACTGGTGTCAGAATAGGCCGCACCGATGTGGTAAACCGCATCCTTAACACCCATCAACTCAGCAATGTTGACCGTTGCGCGACCTGTCACTGACTTGCCATCAGCATCTATGCTACCATCGTTAGCATTTGTTCCGCGATTCACGCCCACACCATTAAACACACCTACAGCGTAAGTCACACCCTTCACTGGCACGCCGTGAATTTGTGCGCCGCGATCCACCGCTGGTACTAATTGCGTCACCATAGAACGCTCAGTAAAGTTGATGAAACGTGAGCTGCCTAACTCCTCCATGCTGAAGGGCTGTTTAAATTGGCCAAATTTAAACTGTGCCTGATCCCACCAGCGTACGTTCAACCATGCGTACAATAAATCTGAATTGGCGCCACTCGTAGAGGTAGATGCGCCGTTGTAGGTCATTTCAAAATCGTAAGTGTTATAAAATGAACCTTTGGCACTTAGGTAAGCACGGCGAATATCAAAGGTTTCTGCCTGATTGCTAGTAACTTCATTGCTGAAAGTACGGTAATCTAACTGTGCACGGCCGTTAATAGACAGTTTGTGCTGTTTATCGCCTGACTCAAATACGATACCGTCTTTGAATGAAGCTTTAATTTCGCTGTCTTTTTTCTTTTTAGCGGCTTCTTTTTCGCCTTGGCGGCCTTTTTGCAACAACGCGCCTTCTTCTTCTGTCAGCACGCCTTTTGCAATCAGTGCATTCACAATATCATCGGTGCTATCTGCCATTACTGGCATTGCATTCAACATCACTGCACCTGCAACGGCGGCAACAACACTGCGTAATCGGTTTGTTTTCATTGACTTCTTCCCTAGTTTAATTAAATAAAAAATAAAAAATTACGAAAAATTCACTGCTTGCTTAATCTTTAACACGGGGTGAATTTTGCCAATTAAATATGACAACTTGATGACAATGGCTTATTTTTTAGGGGGTTGTTGCATAAATACAACAACAATAAAATTGTCTTAACGGTGTGCCCAACCAAGTAATATCAGACCAGCCGTGATAACGAGCATGCCAGCCAAGCGCATGCGCCAATGTGCGCGCTCACGAAAAAGCAACATTGAAAGCAAGCCCGCCAGCACGATGCCCGCATTGGTAAAAGTCACCACCGTTGCGGCTGGTAATGTGCGCATAGCATGCACGACCAACACATACGCCAGGCCCACAAATAGCCCCGAACACAACATCACCCATAGCGGTGGTTTACACTCAGGCACCCAACGCCCTTGCTCACGGCGCAGCAATAAGGTGATAGCAAAAAAAGACAAAGCATAGCCAACAGAAATAAAACCAAGCACACTGGCCAGTGAGGGTAGGTATACTGTGGCTGCTTTATCAGACAGTGAGTAAACACTGGTCGAAAATGCGGCAGCCAGCGCCCAAGGCAGTGCATAGCCATCCGCATTGCGCCAGGCGGTGGAGGCCAAGAGCAACAAACCACACACGCTAATCGTCATGGCTAACCAGGCATTACCCCCTAAGGCTTCATTAAAAAATAACACACCCCATAAGCCAATCAGCAATGGCGATGCACGTACAACAGGGTACACCAGCGCAACGGGGGCGTGATGATAAGCCCTATCCAGCGCAATAAAATAAGACATATTCGCAAGTGCAGAAGTGACTAAAAACCCGATTAACTGGGGCGACCAGTGCGCTTCAGTCACCAACGCATACAGCCCCCAAGGCGCCAATAAAACCCCATGCGCCGCTAAAGCCCACCACAATAAGCGCACCTGTTTGCCTTGACTGCGCACCATAAGGTTCCAGGCCACATGCATGAGTACAGACAAGGCGATTGCAATAAAAGCGTTCATAATAATGTTATACGATAGTGCTGTTTTATATGCTCATGCCATCGCGCGCGATGACCACACCACGCGGCAAAGCATCTGAGTTGGCTAGCAGCCAGGCATCCAGCTCATGGCCAATATGTGTGAGGTAAGCCTGCTCTGGGGTCACGTCAGCAATGGTTTGCAGCGCTAACGTAAAGTCATTGTGATTTTTAGGCAGTTCACGCGGTGGGTAAGAACAATCCAGCACTAAATGCGTTGGCCGCCAGCGTTTTAAAAAATCCAGCGTGGCGGGTGGCAGGCCGATGGTATCAGTTAAATAGGCAATGCGTGTTGCCCCATCCTCCACACAGTAGCCCAGCGTCGGTTTGGAGTGTATCAATGGCACTGGTGTAATGGTCACCTCGCCCACCTGAAATGCTTCAAACTTATGCACTGGCTGAAACTTTAAAATACCAGGGCTTTTGAATAAATCTGCACAGCCTTCGTTATCTGGCGGGCAAAACACGCTAATCGGTTCGCCTACGCCCCAGCGCATGGGGAATAAGCCCTGCACATGATCAGGGTGAAAATGCGTGAGCAGGATTGCCGCAAAACTGCCTGAAGGAAATTTATCGCCTAATTCATGCAAGCCCGCATCTAATATCAAGCGCGTTTCACCTGCCTCTATCAAGGCCGAGGCAGGCTTGCGCACCATGGAGATGACGGCGCGCGCGCCTTTGCAGATATCACATTCACAACCAAACAACGGGGGGGCACTGGTTGAGCCTGTACCTAAAAACGTCAGGCGCATACTGCAATCACCTTAGGTGAAATAAGTTTAACCAACTGCTCGCCTGTTAATTCCAGCGTGCCATCATTTGCAATCACCATCTCACCCACTGGTGCACGGTAAGCGGCGGCACGGAGCAATCGCTGCTGAATTTCATTTTCTGATTCACGGTTACGTGCGCGCAATCTTTCTGCCAATACCGTTTGCGACACCTCAATCCACACGGGGTGCAGTTCAGGGTAATCTGCTCGTGCATATTGCAGATGCTCGCGCGAACCATTCATCACCACATTGCAACCTTTTGCCAGCCACATATTGATTTCTTTACCCACGCCATAATAGCAGCCATGGCTATGCCAGTGCATGGCAAACAGCCCCGCCTGCTGGCGTGATTTAAATTCCTGCTCGGTGAGTGCCACATGGTTTTCGCCACCGGCATTGGCTGCGCGTGTAATATAGCGGTGCGCAAACACCACTTTGGGGTTACCTGCCAACTGCGCTCTGGCGTAAGTCATCAAGCTGTCTTTACCACTGCCAGAAGGGCCTATCACATAAAACAAAATGCCATTAACCATGATCAAACCTCGCCTGATAGGCAAGCCTCCCGTTTGTCCACACACTGGAGGCTTGCGCCAAACCATTGATATGCGCTACCGACACCAAGTCAGCACGCTTGCCTACGGCAATACTGCCCCTGTCATCCAGCCCTGCCGCACGTGCTGGGTTAATGGTTACTAAACGGATAGCATCTGCCAACGAAATGCCTGCCAATTCTGGCAGGCGGAAAATCGCAACGATTAACGCTGCCGGGGCGTAATCTGCGCACAGGCAATCGGCCACATTTTCTTTCACGGCATCAAGTGCTTTCATGGAGCCAGACTGGCTTTTGCCGCGTAAAATATTGGGCGCACCAAACACAGTAAACATGCCATTGGCTTTGGCGGCTTGTGCGGCGGCCAAGTTAATAGGAAACTCTGAAATCCCCACACCCAGTGCGTGTACGGTTTGCACTTTTTCTGGCGTGTCGTCATCATGGCTGGCTACACGAATGCCAAAGCCACGTGCGGCTTCAATCAATGTTTCAATGCGCTGCATTGCACCTTCAGACTGCGCAGCTTTTTCTGCTAGCAAGGCATCCAGCTCGGCATCGCTTTTTTTGTAGGTACGGGCTAAGTAATCGCGAAACGCGGTAATGTCTTTAAATTGCCCTTGCCCGGGTGAGTGATCCATCACCGAGAACAAATGCATGTCACCTTTTTGCATTAAATCCAGCAACACCTCTGGCGCGGTTGGGTCTGTCACTTCGTAACGGCAATGCACGCGATTATCCACCAGTGCATGCGGTTGCCAGGCATGTACGGCACGGGCAATTTCTGCCGCAAAGGCGTTATTACGCACGCCTAGCTCGTGATTGGCAAACGAGAGTGAATGAAACACCGTGGTCACGCCAGCAGCAGCATTGCGCTTATCTGCCTGTGCGCAGGCAAAATCGAGCGGAAAATGCACATTAGGACGCGGTTCAACTTCTTTCTCCAGCGCGTCGCAATGTAAATCAATCATGCCAGGAATCAAAGTTTGCCCACGCAGGTCGATTTCTTCTGCATTGTTCACTTGTTGCGGGTTAATCGCGGCGATCATGCCATTTTCAATCAGCACAGATGCATCGTGCAGGGTTTCATTTTCTAGTACCACATTGGCGTGGGTTAAGTAGATTTTGCTCATGCGTACACCTTTTCTTGCTGGTCGATTGCTTGTGTTGTTAAAGAGGCGGATGGCGGGGTGAGTTCCACCACACGGTCGCCTAACCTGTGGGTTAATTCCGGATGATGAAAAATCGCCAGCATGGCAACACCTTCTTGTTTGATGCCCTCGATAATGCCGATTACCCGTTCAGCAGTCACAGGGTCAAGACTTGCCGTTGGTTCATCCAGCAACAGCAAGCGTGGCTTGGCCACCAAACCGCGCGCCAGATTCACGCGCTGTTTCTCACCGCCTGAAAACGTGGCGGGCGAAATGCTCCACAAACGCTCAGGCAAATTGAGCGCTGCCAGCATTTCAGCCGCTTTGTTGCGCGCAGACTCGCGGCTCTCGCCGCGCACTACCAGCGGATGCGCAACCACATCCAGCGTGGATTGGCGCGGCAAACAAAATAAGAACTGTGTTACAAAACCAATTTCCTCATGGCGCAGTTGCAGCATGCGGTATTCATCCGCCTGCGCTAAATCCACCAGCTCACCATGGCGGTCGCGATACAGAATTTCACCTGCACTAGGCAGATACGTGCGGTAAATGCCTTTGAGTACCGACGATTTACCTGCACCAGTTGGCCCAATAAGTGCTGTAAGTTCGCCTGCGTACACTTCTAAATTCACATTATGCGAAGAAGGAATCTGCTTACCTTGCTCATGCAGGGTAAAGTGTTTGGCAAAGCCGTTAATTTTAAGTATAGGTGTTTGCATAAAATTTCCTTATAAAGCAGACGCAACCAAACGCTGCGTGTAGGCGTGTTGCGGGTCTTCAAGAATCTGGTCTGTCAGGCCAGATTCAATCACGCGGCCATATTTCATCACCAGTGCGCGACCAGTCAGCAGACGAATCACGCCTAAATCATGCGTCACCACAATCATGGCCGTGTTACGTTCTTGCTGGATTTCCAGAATCAAATCCAGAATGCGCGCTTGCACGGATAGATCCAGCCCCGTCGTCACTTCATCCAGATACAGCAGCGGCGGATTGGTCGCCAGTGCCTTGGCAATTTGCACGCGCTGTTGCATGCCGCCAGAGAAGGCCGCTGGTGACTCATCCATGCGTGACAGCAGCACTTCAGTACGTGACAGCAATTCTTTGGCCCGTTCGCGGATTTCACCGTAATGCGATACATCGCTCATCAATAATCGCTCAGCAATGTTACCGCCAGATGAAATACCAAAGTTCAACCCTAAATGCGGGTTCTGATACACCATGCCAAAACGCTGATTACGCAAACGTCTTTGCTGCGCCGCATTGAGATTAAACATTTCATGCTTGGCATCTTCTTCAATAAAGCGTGCTGAGCCACTGGTAGGTGTTTGGTCAAAATACAGGTTTTTGACCACGGTGGATTTACCACTGCCTGATTCACCCATCAAGCCTAAAATTTCCCCCTCGTGCAAGTCAAAACTCACATCATGAATCGCCACCACGCTGCCGCAGTGCGGGCACATATTGGTGTCTGCTTCAGGGCCAGTAGACTCGATACAGCGCGGGCAACCTTTACCGTAAATTTTAGATAAATTACGGACTTCTAAAATCTTACGCATTTGCGGCCTCCTTGGTTTCAGCTAACACCGTGTCGCAATAATCGCTGTCTGAACACTGGTAGCGCTTGCTGCCATCTTCATTAATATATTCATCTAAAAAGGAATCCGTCGCTCCGCAGCGCTCGCATGGACGGCGATTACCCTGCGCATCGTTAAAACTTTCCACGCGGAACGGCACATCATCAAACGCCAATGGCTCGGCTTTTGTGTGTGGCGGTACAGCATAAATTTTCTTTTCACGTCCGGCACCAAATAAAATCAAGGCAGGTGAATTGTGCAGTTTAGGCACATCCCAGCGCGGAATCGGCGATGGGTCAATCACGTAATGACCGTTGATACGCGTGGGGTAACGGTGTGAAATAGTGATTTCATCAAATTTCACGATGTCCTCATATAATTTCACCAGCAGGCGCGCGTAATCTGCCTCGCCATGCATCACTTTGCGTTTATCTTCTGAAGGCTCTACCACCACTAGCGGGTCAGGGTATGGCACTTGCAGTACCAAGGTTTGATTCGGTGTCAGCGGCACTTCTGGGATACGGTGACGGGATTGAATCAGTGTCGCCTCATTCAAATGTGTGGTGGTATTTACACCTGGGCAAGTGAGCTCCACAAACTGGCGTAAATTCACCGCATTGACCGAGTCATCAGAACCTTGATCAATCACTTTTAAAGTTTCATCTGCGCCAATCAGAGAGAGCGTAATTTGTAGCCCGCCTGTACCAAAACCACGCCCCATCGGCATTTCGCGCGATGAATATGGTACTTGGTAACCGGGAATCGAAATGGCTTTTAAGATAGAACGGCGCACTTCTTTTTTAGCGTGCTCGTCCATAAAGCCAAAGTTATAAGTCACACTCATTGCGCATCTCCCATCTTGGTGTTTTTGCTGTCTTCATGTTTTTGCTGGGTGGTACGCAACCTGTCCATATCAGACTGGAACGTCACGTAATGCGGCATCTTGTAATGCGAGGCAAAGCCCATCGAATCCACGCCATCGACATGCAGCAGCACAAATTCAGGATCTTCAGACGGGTTGCTGGCACCCTCTTTCATACCTTTTTGCAAAGCACGGTCTAAAATCGCCATGGAAATGGCCTTGACTTCGTTATGCCCAAAACACGCGCCATAGCCTAGCGTAAACGTTGGTTTGCCGTGGTTGCTGTCATCTTCATACATCGCCACCACTTCACATTCGGTCATCAACACTTCGCCTGCTTCTGTGAGTTCGCCCGTGATCGGGTGCGGCAGCATCACAGGCAAATAGCCCACGCGTAGTTCGGCTATGGTCGGGTGTACATCGCCATAACCGCGCATGTTGGAATAGGCCAATGCCAGCAAAGAGCCTGTTTCAGCACGCGCCATGGTGGCAAGTGCCGCCGAGCGGGGTACGGGAAAAATCAAGGGCTCACGCGTAATATCAAACGGTAAAGCTTCATTGGCTTCTGCTTGTGGTAACAAACCTTCTTCACGCAACGCTTCCACTACTTTTGGGAAAGTATCTGGCAGATTAGGCTCTGGGGTTTGTTCTAAAAACTGGCGAGCGATGTCACGAAATTTTTCAGGGGATTCATCAGTTAAATCCAGACGCATCAAGCGTAGGGCATAATCGTAAGTTGGGCCTAACATCTGCCCACCTGGAATATCTTTAAACGCTGATGAAATGCGCCGAATCAAACGCATCTTGCTCGTATCCTGTGCTTGTGTTTCCATCAAGCGCGGCATAGTGGAGCGATAAGCCCGTAAGGCAAATGCCGCCTCCAGCGTATCGCCCTGCGATTGTTTAATCGCGAGTGCGGCTAGTTTAGGGTGATACAAGCCCCCTTCTGACACAATGCGCGAAGTAAGCAAACGCAACTGGTTTTCAATAGCATCAATGCTGAGCGGCGCCCCCTCCATGCCTTCACTGGCACGCAAGGCTTCCAATACGTCTTCAGCCCCGCGTATGGCCTGCCCACCACCTTTAATAGCGACATAACCCATAATTTATGCTCCTTTTATTCTTGTTGTGCGCGGTAACGCCATGACTTGTTTACCTGCCAGCAGCACAATGTCTACCCCCATTGGGAAAGCTGCGTTCCAGCTTTCACGCGAATCAAGCCATGCAGGATTCAAACCTTGCAGCGTGACATTACGTGCGCCATCAACGCCTGGGCCAGAAAGGGTGTATGACGCGCCATCGTTAAACGCAGTCACAGTGAGCAACAGTGTTGCACCGCCTTCAGGTGACTCCAGCGTGCCAAGGCTAGGCGTAAACACTGGTGCTTGCGCGCCATCTGCCAGCACAAAGTGCGCTGTTTCGGCAGGCTCATTGGCTGTTTCCAATCGTGCCAAATCCAGTGCTGAAATCAGGCCATGTACATCGGCTATTGAAGTAGCGCCATCGAGCAGCGTGGCTAATGTGAGTAGCAAAGCATCTTCAGAAAGTGCTTCAATCTGCCCCGGGTTAGCAAACGCCTGCATTAACTGGCGATAGGCATGCTGTTGTGTATGCGGCTGCCAAATTGTTGGTATCGCTGTTGCAAGATTACTCATCTGCGTCCTCCTCTTCTGCACTGCTGAGCAATGAAAAATCAACACGAGTACGTGCCAGCATTTTTTTACGGCTGGATTGTTGTTCGGTGAGCACGGTTAAGCCACGCGCCAGCAACTGCGCCACACCTTCGTGCCCGGTGAGTTTTGCACTCACGACCGCATCCAGAATCGCGATGGCGCGGGCAAGGTTTGCTTCGCTGTGCATGATTTGCGCCGCGCCTTCTGTGCGGTTCTGCTGGGCATCAGTAAGCACCACTTGGGCGGTAGCCAGCGGGATTTCGCCTAAAAAATAGCCTTCTTGCAAGGCGCTATCTTTTAACTGCATCAACCCTAAGCCCGCCTGCGGTAACTTAATGTCTTCTATGGTGTATTGCTCGGCAAAGCGTGCCGCCGCACCTATCACTTCATCTTCTGGCAACGCCATCAGCAGTCTAGGCAACTGCGCACGCTGGCTTTGATTATTTAACATTTGGTTCATCTCTTTCCTTCAGTATGGACATCTAGACAAGTGGAGTGATGTCGAAACCCGCTTTAATTGGCGGAGAATCAACTCCAATCTAGAAACCTTAATTTATCTACATCTGCCTGTTTAAATCAGTTTGGCTCTCAGCCTTGCTGAAAACTGATCCAATAAAAACACCACAATAAAAATTGCAATCAAAATAGTCGCTACATGGTCGTACTGGAACATATCAAAACGCCCTTTAAGTTCTTGCCCGATACCGCCTGCGCCAACCAAGCCAATCACGGTTGCCATCCGCACGTTACGGTCTAAAATGTAGAGCGTATAGGCAATGTATTGCGGCACTACTTGCGGCATCACGCCATACCACAGCGTTTTAAGCTTGCCTGCACCAATGGCCTCCAGTGCTTCTTGCGGTTTTTTGTCAGCGTTTTCAATGTCTTCAGCATAGAACTTGCCCAAAAAACCTGCTGCATGCAAACCAAGCGCTAGCACCCCTGCAATTGGACCAAAGCCATAAGCCAGCACTAAAAATAGGGCCACAATTAGTTCAGGCATGGAACGCAACAAACTAATCGTGCCGCGTGCCAACGTGTAGGTGAACTTGTTAGCGGTGTAGTTACGTGCGGCATACCAGGCGAGCGGAATTGAAAGCACCACTGAAAGCAAGGTACCCCAAATAGCGATTTCGATGGTTTCCAGCATTTTGATAAACACCATCCAAAGGTAGCCCAATGGCTTGACCAGTAACTCTACCTGCTCGCGTTGCTCTTCTAACTGCAAGGTATCGGTATTCAGTTTTTGCTCAACACGCTCATGAGTCTGTATGCTGGCTAAAAATGGCAGGTTGTCACGGTCTAAATCCGTCAGTCTTGCTACTTCTTCTTCCGTGCCAAAGGCGGGTGGCCACATTGATTCGCCCACGCGTGACAAACCACGCACCACCTGTGAATCATCCGCCAGGCCTACCACATTAGCTAGCGCTTGCCCCGTCATCACCACCATTTTGTCCATCTCGGTGCGATGCCCGGTAAACAACAGCACTGCCAGCACGATGACCAGCAAAAACAAATGTTTAGCACGATACGGCTGATCCAGATGCCAGTCGATTGTTGCCCCATGAGCAGGTACGGGAATTGGTTTAATATTCATAGACTGCCCCATCACGCTGCCACCAAATTTGATGGCATTGCTTCAAAAGTGACTTCATCTTCAACTTTTGGCGCATCTTCCCATTTCGCACCGTGATATAAAGCCTCTACGCGCTCATCGGTAAATTCTTCAGGCGTGCCATCAAACACAATCACGCCATCACGCATGCCGACAATGCGATCGCCAAATTCACGCGCCAAATCCACCTGATGCAAACTGCACAGCACGGTGGCGTTGCGCTCTTGCGCCGCATCATGAATCAACCCCAATATTTCTCTTGAAATTTTAGGATCCAGGCTAGCTACAGGCTCATCTGCCAGCACTACTTCGGGGTCTAACATAAAGGCGCGCGCCACGCCCACGCGTTGCTGCTGCCCACCAGATAATTCACCGGCACGGCGCTGCAAGTGTTTTGGCGTCAAGCCTACACGCTCTAACAATGCGCAAGCCTTGGCACGATGCTCAGGCGTAAACCAGCCTAAAATAGCTCGGCCCGTTGAAACGACAGGCAACAAACCTGCCAGCACATTGGCTGCCACACTCATACGCAGCGTTAAATTAAAATGCTGATGGATCATGGCAACACGCTGGCGTAATGTACGCGCGGTTGCTGCCGTCAGCGTGACGCCATCAATTACCACCGCACCATTGGTCGGTTGCATCAAACCATTTACTGCACGCAGCAAGGTGGATTTACCCGCACCAGATGGCCCTAAAATCACACAAAACTGCCCTTTAGGAATCGCCACTGTCACATCAGTGAGCGCCGCAGTGCCATCAGGCCATTTTTTTGATATTGCTTTAAATTCAATCATGCTTTTCTCCAGCTAAAATAGAGATGGCAAAGCATTCACCATCCCTTAAATCAATCACCTGCGACTAGCGTTTACCTGCTTTTTGCATGATTTCAGTCTTGATTTGATCCGTCACGATTTCAAACATTTTGCCTGTTGCAGCCATTTGTTTTTCGCTGACTACTACGGTATATCCATCAACCTTACCGCCGCCATAACCGCGAATCTGGTCTTTAGTAATGCCAGGCATGTTGTGGATATTGCTGAATGAGAATTTGAGTTTCTTTTTCAACTCAGTGTTTAGTTCAGGGTGCATCGCCAATGGCGGTTGTGGAATAGGGTCACTTTTTACCACCACTTTAATCTTGCTGGGGTCTATCGCTTTTTGATTAACAGCCTTTTCGTATGAATCAAAAGAGGCACCGCCTGCATCCACCAAACCTTCTGAAAGTGCTTTCAAGACGTTGGCATGGCTGCCCGCCATATTGATTGCCGAGGCATCTTGTGCTGGGTTCACACCATTCGCCAACATCATGGCAACTGGCACATTAAAGCTGGATGTTGAGTTCACATCACCCAGCGCGATTCTTTTGCCTTTTAGGTCAGCTATCGTATTGATCTTGGCATCTTTACGCGCGAAAATACCTGAGTAATACACAGATTCGCCATGTTTTACCGCTAGTGCCATCAGCTCAGCACAGCCGCGATTACGTGCTTGCAAATAAGAAGCTGGGCCAAACCATGCAATATCTGCCGCGCCAGTACACATCGCCTCAACCACTGCGTTATAACTTTGCCCTACTTTAATATCAAACTTAAGGCCTGTATGCCCAGAAATTGCATCAAAAATAGGTTGAAAATCCTTTTTTGTACCTTCTTCAGTACCACCATCAGCAGGTATCAGCACAACACGCAATGGTTTTTCTGCACTGCCGTCATTTTGTGCAGCCAGTGCTGGCATCGCTACATTCACTAACAAAGCTGCTGTCATGGCTGATAATAATTTTTTAAGCTTCATTGCATTTACTCCTAATATTGATTAATTTAGAAAATTTAAAAGAACAAATTACGGGCGAATACGTAACTGAATACGATCCGCTCGAAAACGGGTTAAAGCATATTCCATTGGAATCTCTGGGTTTTCTGCGTCGACATTCACACTTTTTACACGCAGCACCGCCTGATGCTGTGGCATGTTCAGCAACCTTGCGTCATCCCCCAGCGGCAAGCAGGCGGTGACCAAGCTCTCAGAACGGCGTAGATTGATTTGATAATGCGTATGAATATAGGCATGCAAAGACCCCTCTGCATAGGCATCTAATGCATCAGAAAAATAAATTTCAGGTAAAAAATGCGAAATCAGACAATATGGACGCTCCTCCACCAAACGCAGCGTTTCCATCCAAATCACAGGCGCACCCTCTTTGAGTTTAAGGCGTGTTGCAACACCACCATGCGCGGGAATCTTCAACTTACGCAAAATGCGCGTACTGGCAGACATGCCCTCCGCCTCCAACTGTTCGGTAAACCGCGTACGCTCACCTAATGCGTAGTCCATGGTGGCTTCCAGCACACGCGTACCCTTGCCGTGACTGCGCTCAACCACACCGGTTTGAATTAACTCCTCGATTGCACGGCGCACAGTATGGCGATTCACACCAAAGCGGTCAGCCAGATCCGATTCTGAAGGGAGATACTCACCCAACTGATAAAGATGGCCAATTTCCGCCATCAAAAAACGGGCTATCTGGCTATATACCGCTTCACCATTATGGCGATTAATCGCAAACAAACTCATCTAGACATGCCTATAAGATTCAACAGGCACCACTTTAGAGAGCTAATGCGTCAACTAGATGAATGAAATATGAAGATTTTTTGACAGAAGCCCCGGACTTATAAACTGGACTTATAAATTATTATCCATCTACACTAAATAAAATAGGTTCATAAGATTGTCACATTGAGTTGCTAGCTTTAGTACTCAATCACACATGTGAGCTTAATCATGAAACATAACGTCGCATTATTCAATCAGGTGAATGTAATCAAAAACACCATAGACCCAATTGCTGGCCAATTGCGAGAGATTATTGACAACAGTCGATTAAGCGCGGTGTTTCAGCCGATTATTGCAATCAAAACTGGCGAAATACTGGGTCATGAAGGGCTGATTCGCGGGCCTGCAGATAGCGCATTGCATTCACCGCTCAAGTTGTTTAACACCGCAAGAACCTATGACATGGTCACGGAGGTGGAATATTTAGCCAGACGTGAGGTATTACAGTCATTCTACAAACTCTCAGGAGTGGGTAAGGTTTTTCTCAATATCAGCCCGGATGTACTCACAAACCCCAACTCCAAAGTAGGAGAAACGCTTAAATATGTTGAGGAAATCGGCCTGAGTCCGCAGCAAGTGGTGATTGAGCTGACAGAAAATGCGGCCACCACCGACTATCAAATGTTACGAGATGCCTCACATTATTATCGTGCCATGGGGTTTGAAATTGCAATTGACGACCTGGGTGAAGGTTTTTCTGGCCTGCGCATGTGGTCAGAACTGCGGCCAAATTACGTAAAAATTGACCAGCACTTTGTCCAGGGCATTAATCACGACCCACTAAAATGGCAATTTGTACGCTCAATTCAGGAAATTGCCAACAAATCTGGTGCACGTATCATTGCTGAGGGGGTAGAGACTGAACAGGAACTCATCGCCATCAGAGAAATTGGCATCGCCTTTGGGCAGGGCTATTACATCACGCGCCCACAAACACAACTCATCAGAGAAGTTCCCGCGCATGTAAAACAATCACTCGGTGCTAAATATATGAATCAAACCTACTGCATAAGCAAAAAAGTGACCGTAGAAAATCTAATGAAAACAGTGCCATGCCTATCACCCGAAATTTCAAATGATTTGGTACTGAAACAATTTGAACTCATGCCAGAAGTCAACGCCATGCCCGTGGTTAAAAATGGCTGGCCTATTGGCATCATTGGCCGTCATTACATCACGAGCCTGTTTTCAAAACGCTACTACCGTGAACTTTATGGCAAAAGCCCATGTGAAATCATCATGGACAACAAACCAGTGATTATTGACAAATCCGCGAGCCTGCAAGACATCAGTGAACTTATTCTGCAAAGTGACCCGCATTACCTTTCCGTAGGGTTTATTGTGACAGACAATGACCACTATGCAGGCATGGGTAGCGGGCATGATTTACTGCGCTTGTTTACGCAGATGCAACTAAGCGAAGCACGCTACGCCAACCCCTTAACGCTACTGCCTGGCAATGTGCCAATTAATGAGCACATTACGGAGTTGCTCAGTACTCACGTGCCATTTGTCACCTGTTATTTCGATTTAGACTTTTTTAAACCGTTTAATGACGTACACGGTTACAAAAAAGGGGATGACGTGATTCAACTGCTTGGCACTTTGCTTAAAGAAAACTGCGCCAAAGACATCGACTTTATTGGTCATATTGGTGGTGATGATTTTATTGTGTTGTTTCAAAGTCAAGATTGGGAACAACGCTGCAACACCATCATGGCAAGATTCTCAGAAGTGGTGAAATGGTTTTATACTGATGAGCAACGTCAGAATAACGGCATGGAAGTTGAAGACCGAACAGGCAACCGCACATTCCAGCCACTGATCAGCATTTCTATAGGTGCAGTGATTACTCAGCACGAACAATTTAGCTCCCCGCACGAAGTATCCAGTGCCGCAGCCCTGGCTAAAAAACAAGCCAAAAAAATCTCTGGCAACGCCATATTTATTGAACGCCGTCAATAAAGCGCACTATGCTGTGTCAACCATCTGCCTGAATTGGCGTTATCTCCAAACAAGTAACAACGCATTCTATAATCAGTTTTTTGCTTTATAATGTGGTGTTGTTTAAATAACCATCTCAAACTTTGAGAAATCTGGAGAAAAATGAATGAAAAAATTTCTAGCCCTAATCGCGCTTAGCTTAACGACAAGCTTGGTTTCTTTCACCGCCGCGGCACATGGACCATCACCTCTAAAAGTAGACAAATCTGTCACCATTAAAGCTGACCCAGCAAAAGTTTGGGCAATAGTCAAAGATTTTGGCGGCCTGCATAAATGGCACCCTGCCATTGCCAGCACCAAGTTAGAGAAAAAAGGCGACGACACCTTCAGAACGCTCACCCTTAAAGACGGTGGCACTATCTACGAAAAACTGCGCAGCGTAGATGATGGCGACATGAAAATCCGCTACGAAATCGTAGAAAGCCGCTTACCACTCACTGACTACAATGCGTTTATGGTGGTCACCAAAGGTGCAAACCCAGGTGAAACCAACGTGCAATGGGTTGGCCGCTTTTACCGCTTGTATAAATTAAACCCACCAATTCCTGCTGGCCAAGATGATGAAACTGCATTAAACACCATCAACGGCATTTTTGACGCAGGCTTGGCAGGGTTGAAAAAGGCCGCAGAATCGTCAAAGTAACAGGCCAGGAAACTGGCCAAAACGAAGACAGCAGCCAAGCAAAACCATGGTGGAAATTCTGGTAAACACTCAAAACCACCCTATAGGGTGACCACTATAGCCAGTTGACTGACAAAATTTGTCACCTCATCATGCGTTATGTCACAAAAAAGCGAGGCAAACCCTCGCTTTTTTGTTGGGCAAAACTCACTCTATGTTCCCATTTATTTTTATTTAATGTAATTTACAATAATTTACATTTGCCGCGCTCATCACCCTCCCCTCTAACAGGTTTCACGCACCCCCAGATAATCCATGCAATGTCACACGTAGTCATTAGCATTGAATGCCTAAAAAGCTTTAATATTTAATGGATTGCAACTTTCTGCTAGCTTTAGCCACAGCCAACAGTACAAAATGATGTATGCTATCGATACATGCAATCTACGTGCAATTTGTTTAATAAATTGTAGTAGACTTGAATATTTAAGCGTGTGAAATTTAAAGTTGGCATAGCTTATGCTTATAACAAATTGAGCACAGCAATAATAGATTTAATACGTTGCAGTGTATTTTGCGTAATTTTTCAGAAAAAGGAAATTAAAATGAAACAAGTACAAAAAGGTTTTACCCTGATTGAGTTAATGATTGTTGTGGCAATTATCGGTATTTTGGCGGCAGTTGCAATTCCAGCATATTCTGATTACCAATCAAAAACAAAAGTGACAGCAGGCCTTGCAGAGATTGCTGGATACAAAACAGCATTTGAGCTAGTAGTGAACGAAGGAGACACACCAACAGCTACGCTTGTAGGTGTTGTAGATACGACTACTGCAAACTGCAATCCAATCGCTGTGAATGCTGGATCAATGGTTTGTACAGTTACTAACGCACCTACACAAGTTAATGGTAAAACAGTAACTTTGACACGTAATGCGACTACTGGCGCTTGGACATGTGCAACAAATGCAGCTAACAAATACGCTCCAGGCAAAGGTTGCCCAGGCGTTTAATAGCTAGCGTAGCCACGATGTAATGTAATCGAGGTTTAACGTAACAAACAATTACCCCCGCAAATTGCGGGGGTTATTGTTTTTGCCTGCTGCCTTTCCCTTGATTCCGCTACGCTACATCACGGCTACATGATGGTGGCTGCACGGCACTTCCTCTCTACTTTATCATTCACCGTAACTACCATCATCCCGCATACCACCTGCCCAATTACTTGGGTAAATACCGCGTTTTACATCGCGATGAAAACTGGAATACGGCCAATCAACTACTGCTTTTACCAAACCATGTTTAACTGGGTTAATGTAACAATAATCTACACAACGGCGTAAATCGTTATCGTCTTTAATCGTGTGTTCCCAAAATCGGCGTTGCCAACATACGGCTGAACCATCTGCCCGCATGGTAATGGCTACGCCCTGTTTTTTAACGACCCGCACAAAATGTGCTTTAATCGCCCGCCAACGGCCTGAATAATCACTATCATCGCTTGGCAATGTCCACACGGCATGCAGATGGTCAGGCAATACCACCCAAGCCACAATTTCAAACGGGTGATGTTGCTGCACTTTTTTTAATGATTCTCGCAATACTTCAATATGTTGAATCAGTAAATCTGAACGGCGGTCAATCAACGTCACCGTAAAAAAATATGTTCCGCCTGCCACCAAATTACGCCGATATTGCACCATAGGTAAAGCCTAACAGTAGCCGCGATGTAGTGCATCAGGAAAACTGATAAGCACTGCTAAGCTGGTAAACCAGCAAGCATTGCTAAATGGAATCGAGGTTTAACCTAACAAAAAAACTCCTGCAAATTGCAAGGGTTTTGTTTTTGAGTCGCATTGTGCTCTCTATGGGTGAATGTTATTACCCTCTACGGGTAATGCTGGTTATTTCACTCGATTATCATCGATGCTTGTGATGTGGGTCACGAGCCTCAATGCAACGTGATTAACTCGCGCTTTAATTCGGGGCAGCACTTCATGGCACTCGGTTAAGTGAGCGTAGCCTTGATGAAGCTTAACGGAATCAAGGTTTCACATAGCAACCTCGATTGCATTTCATTCCATCGAGGCTACGCTGACTAATTGGTCATCCAGGCAATTTACAAGGAGCGATGTCATATATTCCTGAGGCATATCAACAGAGATTTCTTGAATTAGTAGCAGAGGTAAGGCCTGATTTATTAAAGACACTGGAGACACATTAACGTGAATAGCCAGCACAGCTTCTGCGATGTATGGGTATAGGTGGAACTAATTAACCACGCGCCCGCGTGCCGCCCGCCAACACCAGCACATCAAACCCGCGCTGCGCTAATATAAAGGCTGCGGCTGAGCTGCGGCGGCCTGTTTGGCAATACACCAAATAAGTTTTGGTTTTGTCCAGAGTATCCGCATGCTGGCGAATATCGCCCACGGGCAAGTTGATTGCGCCGCGAATGTGATCAAACGTATATTCCGAGGGTAACCGCACATCTACCCACACCGCCCCCTCGGCCACCATGCGCTCAGCATCCAGCCATTTAACTTGCGTAATGAGTGGCGCTTTGAGTAGCTCTACAAAGTCTGTTTTGTTTAATCTTAATAGCTCACCATCTGTTTTCATGGTGACGGTTGCACTGCGTTTATTATCCGAAGCCAGTGCTTCCTCACCAAAGGCGTTTCCTGCTTCCAGTTCGGCAACCACTTCAGGCGGGCGTGTGAAGTCATGCACTTTGCTGACAATGACCGTGCCGCGCTCGATTAAATAATAATAGTCACCCTCCATGCCCTGCTGAATGATAGTTTGACCCGCTGTGGTGGTGATGCGCGTCATGCGTTTAAACATGGCTTCAATATTAGCTGCAGGCAAACGGCTGAATACGCCTTTTTGCAGTTTTTCCACACTAAATACGCTGGTGTCGTGCATCCAGTCGGCAGTGGTTCTGGCATGATGATCCTCTGATGCTGTTCGCTGCTGGCGCATCTCACCCTGAGATAGCTGATCCCATGTCATCATGATATCGAGCAAATCCATGTCGATACGCAGTATCTCAATATCGGTCAATGCGATGGTGTCTTTGATTTTAGCGTCTTGATTCAGTGGGTGTTTTGCCGCAGGTGAGCCTCCGCGCAGAATGACCTTGCTCTGGTTCACAAAGCGTATACCTAAATCGCCTTTAACCAGATAAATCGCCTGGGCAGATTTGCTGACATTCATCCGCAAGGGGTCAATGTTCTGGGTGACTTTTTCCAGAAAACACAAGGCTGCAAGCTCTTGCCTGCGCCCTGCAGAAAGCCTTGCAGTTGGCTCTAATGTATCGAGTAATAATTGATCTGATAAAGCCATCACTTCGCCTTTGTGTATTTTTATTAGGTGAAATTCATCGAATAAAACGCATGCTCGTTAAATCTACACCGAGTAAAACCTAGAGTTTAAATATTTGCGCACGCTGCAACGCGGACACTGGCAGCGACAACTCGCTTTCAGCAATCTCTCGCATGATGATTTCACCCTCACCTGGTTTTAAATGGGTAATAAAAACTTCAGGTTGCATTACGCTATGACTGCCATCTAATTCGTTTATCGATAATTTGCCAAGCTCACTCACAAGCGTTTCTGGGCAAAGATGCTTTGAAACTTTTGCAAGGGCACGTTCATCATTGCTAAAAGCGGTTTCAATGATGATATATTTTAAATTATGAATTTTATTCACTGCCTGCCACAGTGCATCGCACACGGTTGTATCACCAGTATAAACCAAACTGTGTGACTCACCTTCAATTTGGTAACCTACGGCTGGCACCACATGCTCAACAGGTAATGATGTGATTTTTCGGCCACCTAAAGTGATGGTTTCACCCAGCTGAATGGGGTTGTAGCGCAAAAATGGCGCATCACGGCTGGGAATCGCGTTAAAATCTGGCCAGATGACCCAGTTAAATAAGTGCGCCTGCAAAATATCCAGAGTTTCTTGCGTGGCATGCAGCGTAATCGGCGCGGCGCGTATACCCATGACGGTATCGACCAGAAACGGAATAAATGCCACATGATCCAGATGCGAATGTGTCACAAAAATATGATCAATGGCTAACAGCGCATCCATAGACAAATCACCAACACCAGACCCTGCATCGATTAGAATATCATGATCGAGCAAAATTGAAGTGGTGCGTAAATCACCGCCAATGCCACCACTACATCCAAGAATTTTAATCTGCGCCATTTTTAGGGGTACTCTAGGTTAAATTAAAACCACCCGATATTTTTTAAGTTACGATAAGCTTTGCATCCATAAGGGTTTAGGTAAAATCTTAGGTACAATCATAGTTTCAAAGCGATTAAGCAACCTTAAACATTACCATGATGAATCACAAGCACCCATTAGAGTTAATCAGCGTATCTGCTGATGTTAATCACAGCAAAATTGATGCCAGCATTATCTGGCTACATGGCTTGGGCGCAGATGGCTACGATTCTGAGCCCATCGCGCAAAGACTATTAAACCTTAGTACGTTTGCTCATGTGCGTTTTATTCTGCCGCATGCCCCTGAAATGCCTGTCACCCGCAACAATGGCCACATTATGCCCGCCTGGTATGATGTATATGGCAGCATCCCCATTACAAAAGAAGATGAAGCGGGTGTGGCAGCAAGTCAAACCTACATTAACACATTGATTAAAAAAGAGATTAATCGTGGCATACCCAGCAATCGTATCGTACTGGCAGGCTTTTCCCAAGGAGGGGCGGTTGCGCTATACACCGCATTGCATTACCCAGAAAAACTCGCTGCGGTCGTCTCGCTATCAACTTATTTACCGCTGCAGTCTCAATTCAATTCCGCTGCGAATCGGGTCAGTGCATCCATGCCGATTTTTATGGCGCACGGCTTATTTGACGATATTATCCCACTTGATTTGGCCCGAGCCTCTTTTAACACACTACAAAACTGTCGATATCTCGCCACATGGCACGAATACCCAATGGCACATCAGGTGAGTGAACAAGAGATTATTGATATAACGCAGTTTTTACAGCAGGTTTTAGCGCTGGATTTGGTAGAATAGTCACTTGAGTAAAATAACGCATTGCTAACAAAACTTATGCCAGCCACAACACCCACAAAAAATAATAAGCGCTCTACACCTGATCATTTACCGTCTGTTGCAGATCTGAGTTTTGAGCAGGCATTTGCTGAACTGGAAAAAATTGTGGTACAAATGGAATCCAGCCCAATGCCACTCGAAGCATCGCTCGCGGCTTATCAGCGCGGCAGTACACTACTGGCTTTTTGCCAAAAGTCACTGGCAGAAGTTGAGCAACAAGTCAGCCTGCTCAATGACCGTCAGCAACTTGTGCCGTTTAGTACAGACATTGAATAAGCGCATATGATTGATAGTAACGTTGCAGATTTTTTGATGTGGGCTAAACAAAAACAAACGCGCATCGCCGACATCTTAAACGAGGCGCTGCCTGCCAGCGACATCGCCCCACACACTCTGCATGAAGCCATGCGCTACAGCACCTTAAATGGCGGCAAGCGCGTACGCGCACTATTAAGCTTTGCCGCTGCAGAGTTTTGCAACACGCCTGATGCCGTGGCCGACGCGGCAGCATGTGCGGTTGAACTGATTCATGCCTATTCATTGGTGCACGACGACATGCCCTGTATGGATGACGATGATTTGCGGCGTGGCAAACCAAGCTGCCATAAACAATATGATGATGCGACCGCTTTACTTGTGGGAGATGCCTTACAAAGCCTTGCGTTTGAGGTGCTATCAACGCCACAGCTTTGCAGCAATGCAAACCAGCAAGTGAGCATGTTAAATATACTGGCAAAAGCTGCCGGTTCATTAGGCATGGCAGGCGGACAAGCCATCGACCTTGGCGCCGTGGGTGCCAAGCTCTCGCAAGCGCAGCTCGAAATCATGCATCAGCTTAAAACTGGCGCACTGATTCAAGCTGCGGCACTGTTGGGCGCGGCCAGTGGCTCACAACAGCAGATTTACGCTGTTCATATTTACGCCCAAAATATTGGGCTTGCATTTCAGGTGATTGATGACATTCTTGATGTAGAGGCAGACTCCAGCACCTTGGGGAAAACCGCGGGCAAGGATGCAGACAACGAAAAACCGACTTATGTGTCTGTGCTGGGGCTGGATCTTGCCAAAAAACTGGCAGACGAGTTATATGAAACAGCCATACATGCACTAGCACCCTATGGTGAAGAAGCAAAACGCCTGCGCGAACTTGCGGGCTTTATTCTACAACGCAGTTTTTAATCTCCGTCTTTTAAGATATCCAAATAACCCGTGACCTCTTTACTTAACACCATTGATAATCCGCAACAGCTAAGGCTGCTTGAGCGTAAACAGCTCACCCAGCTGGCACAGGAGCTACGCCAGTTCTTAATTGAAAGCGTGGCAAAAACCGGCGGCCACCTTGCTTCTAATCTGGGCGTGGTTGAACTGACTATCGCGCTTCACTATGTATTCAACACGCCAGAGGATAAGCTGGTTTGGGATGTGGGGCACCAGACATACCCGCACAAAATACTCACGGGCAGACGCACACTTATGCAAACGCTACGCAAACCGCAAGGCTTGGCAGGGTTTCCAAGGCGTTGCGAAAGTGAGTACGACACGTTTGGCACAGGTCATTCCAGCACTTCAATTTCAGCCGCCCTTGGCATGGCGGTTGCCGCACAAAAAAATAATAGTGCACAGCGTTCTGTGGCCATTATCGGTGATGGTGCGATGACTGCTGGCATGGCATTTGAAGCGTTAAACAATGCAGGCAATATGGATGCCAATTTACTGGTAGTGCTCAATGACAATGATATGAGCATTTCCAATAATGTAGGCGCGCTGAACAACTATCTGGCCAAATTACTTTCCAGCCGTTTCTATGGCACAGTCAGAAAATCAGGCAAAAAGGTACTCTCGGCCCTCCCTCCCATGATGGAGTTTGCCAAACGCGCAGAAGAGCACGTCAAAGGCATGGTCACACCAGGGACATTGTTCGAGGAATTTGGCTTTAATTACATTGGCCCGATTGATGGGCACGACATGGACACCCTGATTGAAACACTAGACAACATCAGGCAACTCACAGGTCCGCAGTTTTTACATATCGTCACACAAAAAGGCAAGGGCTTTGAGCCTGCTGAAGACAACCCCAACAAATTTCATGGTGTGGGAAAATTCGACCCATTTAACGGCAATGCCCTGCATACGCAATCTAAAAAAACCTATACCGAGGTTTTTGGCGACTGGCTGGTTGATATGGCAGATGCCGACCCGCGCCTGACAGCCATTACTCCTGCCATGTGTGACGGATCTGGTCTCAACGCCTTTGCTGAAAAATATCCAGAACGTTATTTTGATGTAGGCATTGCTGAGCAGCATGCGCTCACTTTTGCTGCGGGCATGGCTTGTGAGGGCTTAAAACCTGTTGTTGCAATTTACAGCACATTTTTACAGCGTGCCTACGATCAGCTCATTCATGATATTGCCCTGCAGAACCTGCCCGTTTTATTAGCGATTGACCGTGCAGGTCTGGTGGGCGCAGATGGTCCAACGCATGCAGGTAGCTTTGATTTAGCCTTTTTACGCTGCATTCCCAACATGGTCATCATGACCCCAAGTGATGAGAACGAATGCCGTACCATGCTCACCACTGGCTTTAAATACAATGGTGTAGCTGCTGTACGCTACCCGCGTGGCAGCGGCACTGGCACCAGCATTAGCCAGACATTAAACACCATTGAGCTTGGTAAAGGGCAAATTGCTCGCCAAGGCGAAAAAATCGCAATACTCGCCTTCGGTTCCATGCTAGCCCCTGCACTTGAGGCGGCTGAAGCATACAATGCTACCGTAGCCAATATGCGTTTTGTCAAACCCTTGGATGTCACCCTGCTTGAAGAAATTGCACAATCGCATGATGTGATTATTACGGTAGAAGAAAACAGCATCATGGGTGGTGCTGGCTCTGCCGTCATGGAAGCACTGCAAACAATCACACCGCGTCTTGCTCATTCCATCAGTACATTAGGCCTGGGGTTACCTGATACGTTTATAGAGCATGGTAACCATGAAACCATGCTAGCCGAGTGCGGTCTAGATGCTAAAGGCATTGCTTCCGCGATTGCGAAATTAATAACCAAGTGATATACTCAAGTATTATTCAGGTGTATTATAAAATTTAACTGCAAGGTAAAAAGTAGAAAATTTATGAGCGAAAACCAAGCCCCAACGATTGAAGATGTGCAGAACACGGTTGATACACGTCACTTAGCTATTGATAAAGTTGGCATTAAAGCGATTCGTCATCCTGTGGTAGTCAAAGACAAATCAGGCGGTGAGCAGCACACCGTTGCAGTATTTAATATGTACGTGCACCTTCCCCAGCAATTCAAGGGCACGCACATGTCACGTTTTGTTGAAATTCTCAACATGAACGAACATGCCATCTCCGTAGAGTCATTTGAAACCATCTTACGTGAAATGGTATCACGCCTTGAGGCTGAATCAGGCCATGTTGAAATGACCTTCCCTTACTTTATCAACAAAGCCGCGCCTATTTCTGGCGTAAAAAGCCTGCTCGATTATGAGGTCACTTTTATTGGTGAAATTCACCACGGGAAATTTGAAATCACCGTCAAAGTGCTGGTACCTGTGACCAGCCTTTGCCCTTGCAGCAAAAAAATATCAGACTATGGCGCTCACAACCAGCGCTCACACGTGACTGTAACCGCACTGGTCAATGACTTCATCTGGATTGAAGACATCATCAACCTGGTTGAGAAGCAGGCATCATGTGAGTTATATGGCTTACTAAAACGCCCAGACGAGAAATTTGTCACTGAGCGCGCATATGACAACCCCAAATTTGTAGAAGACATGGTGCGCGATGTCGCAGCTCAACTCAATGCTGAAAAACGCATTGTCGCCTACACTGTAGAATCTGAAAACTTTGAAAGCATACACAACCATAGCGCCTATGCCTTGATTGAAAAAGACAAACGCACGAAATAAATGGAGATTGTGAAAGTTCAGTGCTGGCCTTCTCACAGCGCTGCAAAGCCTGGTAGCTATGGCATGTAATCTTGATAAAGCCTAGCGGAATCAAGGGGCTTGTGCAAACAAACACCCCGGATTTCATTACGCATCCAGACTTGAATCGAGGCCTGTGCGCTAGCTTAATGAAAGGCAGCAAGCGTTAATATTTTTTAGTCAAGGTCATCGCAATGTCCTGACGCTGCATATTTAAACGATTTAAAGCACTCATTCCCATCAAAACAATGGAGGGCGAGCCGCCCTCCAGCACGCTGGCTTCAACCTGATTGAGCGTAATGCCGCCAATTTTTAAAGTCGCAATAGTTACGCGATAAGCCGTCACCACGCCATTGGCCGTGCCGACCAACACAGGCTCACCCCGTTTGTAATCGATTTTTGCGAACTTGGCATCCCCACTGTTAAGCGCCACAGTAGTAGCACCTGTGTCCACCAAAAACTTAAGCGGTGCGCCATTGATGTAACACTCTGAAATAAAATGCCCTTGTTTATTGGCATACAAAGTCACGCTTGGGCTAGCACTCGCATCATTCCCCGCCACAGAGGCCGCCTGCCCCATGCCCAACACCCTGACTTTACCTTCAATCAAAAACTTGGCTGAAGCACTATCAGCCTCGAGCAATTTAACCCCTTCATGGCTAGTTCCTACACTTAAAGTTTTGGGTTTTCCGCCATTAATGATCACAACCGCCTTGTGATTAAATAGCCCCACGACATTCACACGTGTCTCTGCCATGACACGCATCGGCAATGAAGTGAATAGCAACACTAAGCCATATAAGATTAATTTACGCGTGGTGATATTAAGCATTATCTAAACATTCCTTGTGAATTTTGCTGGTTATTCGTAAGCCTCAACCCCAAACCGATGACCGCAAGCCCGACTAGCGGAAAAGCAGCCGCCATGGCAAAGGTAATCTGCCCGCCTAAATACTGCAGCGCATAACCGCCCGCAACGCCACCTATCGTGCCACCTACCCCGTAAGCAACACTGTTATAGATTGCCTGCCCTTTTGCCTGATGTCGACCATTAAAGAACTGTGTAATCACCTCAACCGAGGCCGCATGAAAGCTGCCAAAAGTTGCGGCATGTAATGTCTGTGCAAATATAAGTAACCATAGATTATCCACTGCCACACCTATCAGAATAAATCTGAGCACCGCCAACACTAGACTCACCAACAGGATCATTTTAAGTGTAAATCGCCTCATAATCTTAGGCATGAGCATAAAAATAGCAATCTCGCAGATTACCCCGATTGACCACAGCAGGCCGATCACCCCTTTGCTGTAACCATGCGCACTTAAATAAATGGAGTAAAAGTTATAAAGCACACCGTGTGCGGTCACCATCAGCGAGCATCCGATCAGCAAAGCAATGACGTTAGGCTGTTTAATCACCTGCCAGATTGAAAAATGATCATGCGCGTGCGCTGCAATTTTCGGTTCAGGCAGGCTATAAGAGAGAAAAAACAATACCAATTGTACTGCCAGCAGAAACCACAACAAACTGGCAATCCCTGCCATATCAATCATAAAACCCAACACGACTGCTGCAACAATAAATCCTAAGGAGCCCCACATGCGTATACGGCTATAGTGCCCATTAGTTGTAGCCAAATGCGCTAAAGTAAGCGATTCTGCCAAAGGCAAGGTTGAACTGGTAAATAAGCTCAATGCTGCCATGACAAAAAACATCCAGAAAAAACCATGTGCCCAAAATACGCCAATAAATCCACATAACCCCAGAAATGCGGTTAATTTAATCCATGGCGCACGCTTACCTGTATGGTCAGCCAGCCAGCCCCAAAAATTAGGCGCAAAAATACGGCTAATCTGAAATAACGACATCAATATCCCAATATCAGCCGCAGAGAATTGCTCCGACTGTAAATACAATCCCCAGTAAGGCACAAACGCCCCGACAAAGAAGTAATAAATAAAGTAAAATCGAGAAAGCCGATAATGAAGATTACTGTGCATATCAGGATGATAACAATAAAAAAGTCGGCCTATGCCGACTTTTTTATAAGCCACGCGCATTCTAGTGTCTGTAAACAAACCAAGTAAGCAACACTCAACAGACTGCGGCATTTAGCTAGATGAGCTTAATCTAAATCATAGCGATTAAACTATTTTGGGAGTCACACATTGCACATCCGCATTTTGCGCTCGATTACGCAAGGCGTGATCCATCAGCACCATGGCAAGCATAGCCTCCACAATGGGTGTTGCTCGCACGCCCACGCAGGGGTCATGGCGCCCCGTCGTCTGCATGGTCACTGCATTACCCTGCTGGTCAATCGAACGGCGCTCTTGCGGAATACTCGAAGTCGGCTTTAATGCCACATTCACACGAATTTCTTGGCCTGTTGAAATACCCCCTAGAATACCGCCAGCGTGATTGGTGACAAAACCTTGCGGTGTCATTTCATCTGAATGCACGCTGCCGCGCTGAGCTACAGCATCAAATCCAGCCCCAATCTCAACACCCTTCACAGCATTAATGCTCATCATGGCATAGGCAATTTCAGCATCCAACCGATCAAAGATAGGCTCACCCAATCCCACTGGCACGTTCTCTGCAACCACAGTAATCTGTGCGCCGACCGAGTCGCGTTCGTTACGGATTTTATCCAGATAATCTTCTAATTGAGGCAACACTGAAACATTAGGTGAGAAAAACGGATTGCTACTCACCACATCCCAACTCTCAAAAGGAATAGCAATCTCGCCAAGCTGACTCATATAGCCCCGCACAGTCAGACCAAAACGTTCTTTTAACCATTTTTTTGCAATGGCACCTGCTGCCACACGTACGGCTGTTTCACGCGCACTTGAGCGCCCACCACCACGATAGTCACGCACGCCATACTTTTGTGTATAGGTGTAATCGGCATGCCCAGGACGGAATGTATCCATAATCTTGCTATAGTCTTGGCTGCGCTGATCCGTATTACGGATTAGCAGCCCAATTGGCGCACCTGTAGTTTTGCCCTCAAACACGCCAGATAATATCTCAACAACGTCAGCTTCTTGACGCTGCGTGACATGGCGTGAGGTGCCAGGCTTTCGGCGATTCAAGTCAATTTGCAGATCTTCAGCAGTCAGCGCTAAACCTGGAGGACAGCCATCCACCACCCCACCGATAGCTGCGCCATGCGACTCACCAAAAGATGTAAAAGTAAAAAGTTTACCCAGCGTATTCCCTGACATGATGCCACCTCAATTTAAGTTGCGCCATTTTAACATATCAAAACGCGCTATCACCTCTCAATCACTTGATAGCGACCAAGCTCGATACCCTCAATCGTATAATGCCCAATGGCATAGCGTATCAGCCGTAAGGTTGGAAACCCCAGTTTGGCAGTCATGCGCCTCACCTGGCGATTTTTGCCTTCTGCTATTTTAACCTCAAGCCAGGTCGTTGGGATGGCTTTACGCTCGCGTATGGGTGGGTTGCGCAGCCATAGGCGTTCTGGCTCATCCATGATTTTCACCATGGCTGGCTGCGTCACAAAATCACCCAAATCAACACCTACTCGCAGCGGCTGCAAATCCGCATCCTGAGGCGCACCTTCAACTTGCACCCAGTAAGTTTTAAATTCTTTATGTTTTGGATGACTTAAACGATGTTGCAATGCCCCATCATCGGTTAAAATAAGCAATCCTTCACTATCCGTATCCAATCGCCCTGCTGCATAGACATTGGGGAGCGGTATAAAGTCTTTTAACGTGGGATGCTTTTCATGTGCACTGAACTGGCATACGACGTTAAAAGGTTTGTTAAATAAAATTATCATGTTAGGATTTTTGCAATGAGTGCTAAAGCAGTTTCCAGAGTTTCAGATTCAAAAATTACCATTCCAGCCTTTGGCGAAAAGATCACAGTCAATGCTGATAATTCACTTAATGTGCCGAATCATCCGATTATCCCATTTATTGAAGGTGATGGCATAGGCGTAGATATTACCCCCCCCATGATTAAAGTCATTGACGCCGCTGTTGACAAAGCTTACGGCGGCAAAAAAAGAATTTCATGGATGGAAGTTTTTGCAGGTGAAAAAGCTGTCAATATTTATGGCAAAGATAAAGACGGCAAAGATACCTGGTTGCCCAGTGAAACCATGCAGGCTGTCAAAGACTATGTCGTATCCATCAAAGGGCCACTCACCACACCCGTCGGTGGAGGTATCCGCTCTCTGAACGTAACACTGCGTCAGGAACTTGATTTATACGTATGCTTGCGCCCTGTGCAATATTTCAACGGTGTACCCAGCCCCGTAAAACACCCAGAAAAAACCGACATGGTGATTTTCCGTGAAAATACCGAAGACATCTACGCAGGCATTGAGTGGGCTGCAGGCACAGACGAAGTTGAAAAAGTCATCAATTTTCTCAGCGATATGGGCATGCGTAAAAAAATTCGCTTTCCTGAATCTTCAGCGATTGGGATCAAACCTGTATCGATCGAAGGCAGTCAGCGCTTAGTGCGCAAAGCGATTCAATACGCAATTGATAACAATCGAAAATCTGTCACTATCGCCCATAAAGGCAACATCATGAAATTCACCGAAGGTGGCTTTAGAGATTGGGGCTATCAAATCGCCAAAGAAGAATTCGGCGCAGTAGAAATTGACGGTGGCCCATGGTGCAAACTGCCCAACGGCATCGTCATCAAAGATTGTATTGCAGACGCATTTTTGCAGGAAATCTTATTACACCCGCAAGATTACGATGTCGTTGCCACATTAAACTTAAACGGTGACTACATGAGCGATGCGCTGGCCGCACAGGTGGGTGGGATTGGCATTGCACCAGGTGCTAACTTAAGTGACACCATCGCCATGTTTGAGGCCACCCATGGCACAGCACCTAAAATCGCAGGTAAGAATATCGCCAACCCTAGCTCACTGATACTTTCGGCTGAAATGATGCTGCGTCACCTAGGTTGGACAGAGGCTGCTGACTTGGTGCTCAAAGGCGTTGCAAAGGCCATTACCGCAAAACACGTCACTGTGGATTTTTCAAGCCAAATGGAAGGCGCTACTCAAATTGGCAGCGCTGAATTTGGTGATGAGATTATCGCAAACATGCATTAATGTTGACTGTGTATCTATCCGTAGTAAGTAGCAGATAGAAAAAGGCTCGTCTTAATGACGAGCCTTTTGTATTTGGCTATGTACGTTAACGTAATCTAGCCTAGCAATACCAAAAATTAAGCCTTTTGAATATTTGAAGCTTGCTTGCCTTTTGGGCCTTCAGTTAAATCAAAACTTACACGCTGGCCTTCTTTTAAGCTTTTGTAACCTGATTCTACAATTGCTGAGAAGTGTGCAAATAAGTCGTCACCACCATCATCTGGCGTAATAAAACCAAAACCTTTAGAATCGTTAAACCATTTTACGGTACCTGTTGCCATTTCATACATCCTTACATAATACTATAGGGGGGCGCCCCAAAAAGTTTGTCTCAAGAACAGAAGTCGCAGTAAATTAATCTTTTAAAGCAGGCTACAAAAAACTCGAACTCAAACACCTAAATTATATTTATAAGTGCGTTTTATGGCGCTGTCAAGAAAATTTTCATCCTAATCAACACAAAAACCATCCATTAGGCTAAAAAACTTTGGCTTACCTCTTCCAACCATATTAAAAACAGCTAATTTCTAACTTTAACCTTGCAAAGTCTTTACAAAAAAAAGTCTAAAGTGCATTATAAACTCGTTTTAATAACCTTTTCTGCCTCAGCGTACTAATAACAAGCAACTTATCATATGGCAACTACAACAGCACAAAACAAATTAAGTGGTCTGGCCAGAACCCTGATTCAAGAAAAACTGCTTTCTGAAGATGAGGCCAAAGCGGTTGAGGCGCAAGCCTATACCAATAAAGTGCCTTTTATCGCTCAGCTAATTCAGAGTAAAAAATTGAGTGCGCAGAGTATCGCCGAAGCTTCTGCGCGTGCGTTTGGTTTGCCTTATCTTAATATTGATGCAATTAACAACGACTATCTGCCCAGCAAGCAAATCGACAGCAAGTTAATGCGATCCAACCATGTGCTTGGCTTGCAGGCTCGCAACAATGTACTGTTTGTAGCAATTTCCGACCCGACCAACATCCAGGCATTAGATAGCGTTCAGTTTCAAATGGGTATGAGCGTTTCTCCCATTGTGGTTGAAGAAGATAAGCTCGTGCGCTGGATTGATAAAATCATACAGGACAGCGGCGCTGCTGTTGCAGCGCTGGGTGATGAAAGTGATGATTTTGGCTTTGTGGATGACAGCAATGAGCCGAGTGAAGAAGAAGCACCCGCTGATCAAGATGTTGATGACGCCCCCGTTGTTCGATTCTTGAACAAAATGCTGATGGATGCTATTAACATGGGGGCATCTGACCTGCATTTTGAGCCGTATGAGAAGTTTTACCGTGTACGCTATCGTGTGGATGGCGTTTTACGCGAAATCACACAGCCGCCACTTGCCATTAAAGAAAAACTGGCCTCTCGGATTAAAGTCATATCCAGTATGGACATTTCTGAAAAACGCATACCGCAAGATGGCCGCATGAAGCTTGTACTGTCAAAAACACGTACGATTGATTTTCGCGTGAGCACTTTGCCACTCATTCATGGTGAAAAAATCGTGATGCGTATTCTAGACCCTGCAAGTGCAACGCTGGGGATTGAGGCGTTAGGGTATGAACCGATACAAAAAGAACGTTTACTGCATGCGGTGAGTCGCCCCTACGGCCTTGTGCTGGTCACAGGCCCTACTGGCTCAGGTAAAACCGTTTCTTTGTACACCTGCCTGAATATCCTCAATGAGCCAGGGGTGAACATATCTACCGCGGAGGATCCCTGTGAAATCCCTCTAGCAGGCATTAATCAGGTCAATGTTAATGATAAACAGGGGCTAACTTTTGCTGCAGCATTAAAATCATTCTTACGACAAGATCCTGACATCATCATGATTGGTGAGATTCGCGACCTGGAAACGGCGGACATGGCCATTAAAGCCGCTTCTACAGGGCATATGGTGTTGTCAACACTACATACCAACGATGCACCATCCACCCTCACTCGCTTACTTAATATGGGCGTTGCGCCATTTAACATTGCATCAGCAGTTTCTCTCATTACCGCGCAGCGCTTGGCTAGAAGGTTATGTAAACATTGTAAAATCCCTGTCAATGACATTCCCAGAGAGGCTCTCTTAAACGTGGGCTTCGTGGAAGAAGATTTTAATGAATCATGGCAGTTATATGTACACAACCCAGAGGGATGTGAGTTATGCAATGGCGGTTACAAAGGCCGCGTGGGTATTTACCAAGTGATGCCCATCACGGATGCGATTAGCCGCATCATTATGAAACATGGCACTGCACATGACATTGCAGACCAAGCCAGAGCCGAAGGGGTCAATGACTTACGCCGTTCTGGCATTCTTAAAGTCATGCAAGGGCTCACCTCGATTGAAGAAGTGGAAGCTTGCACCAATGAGTAACTTTTCAAACCTACATCAGCACATTTAGTGAATAATAAAACTAATCATTCAGGAAATCGTTATGGCCGCTAACCCTAAAGCTACAAAAGACGTCACCTATTCTTGGGAAGGTAGAGACAAGAAAGGCAAGATTGTTAAAGGCGAGATGCGCGCATCAGGCGAAACCTTTGTGAGCGCCACTCTCAGGCGACAGGGCATTACCGTTACCAAAGTCAAAAAGCAAAGCAGCTTTGCCAGCAAAGGCACAGTGTCTGATAAAGATGTGACACTATTCACTCGCCAGCTTGCCACCATGATGAAATCTGGCGTGCCGCTTTTGCAATCTTTTGATATCGTAGGCAAAGGTCACAGCAACCCCGCTGTCTCCAAATTACTTGCTGACATTAAAGCAGATGTAGAAACAGGCAGCAGTTTAAGTGCCGCATTTCGCAAATACCCGCTTTATTTTGATGCCCTATTCTGCAACTTGATTAGCGCTGGGGAACAGGCAGGCATTCTGGACACCTTACTTGAGCGTTTGGCCACCTATAAAGAAAAAATTCAGGCTATTAAATCTAAAATTAAATCTGCACTGGTTTACCCTGTGTCTATTATTGTTGTTGCATTTATTATCACCGCGGTCATCATGATTTTCGTGATTCCAGCATTTAAAGAGCTTTTTAGCGGCTTCGGCGCTGACCTCCCAACCCCTACACTGGTGGTGATGGCAATCTCAGAAATCTTTGTTGAATGGTGGTGGGCTATTTTTGGCTCGATTGGCTTTGCTTTGTGGTTTTTCTTTTACACCTGGAAACGCTCTGAATCACTACAGGCCACCATGGATAGATTGTTATTAAAGCTCCCTATTTTTGGTGAATTGATTCGTAAGGCGACCATTGCCAGATTTGCCCGCACCATGGCCACCATGTTTGCAGCTGGCGTACCCTTGGTTGAGGCCCTGGATTCTGTTGCGGGCGCTTCTGGGAACCGTGTTTACTATGATGCAACTAAGCGCATTCAGAGCGAAATCAGCACAGGCACCAGCCTCACCGTGGCCATGCAAAATGCAGAAGTCTTCCCCAATATGGTATTGCAAATGACGGCAATTGGTGAAGAGTCTGGCGCATTGGACTCCATGTTAGGTAAAGTCGCGGACTTTTACGAGGCGGAAGTAGATGATGCTGTTGGCGCCATATCCAGCCTGATGGAGCCTGTCATCATGGTGGTACTAGGCGTGCTTATTGGTGGCCTGGTGATTGCCATGTACTTGCCGATTTTCAAAATGGGTTCGGTTGTTGGCTAAACTTAAAAAAACTTATCATGCAAACTGCTAAAAACCCAAAGGACATCATCACATCATGTCCTTTGGGCGGCTTGATGGACACTTACTTTTTGCTGGCTTCAGCTAACCTGCGTTCAATTTCCTGCCTGGGTTGAGCACCTAGCATACGTTTACCATCAGCAAAAAATAGTGTTGGGGTACTGGTCACCCCCAATTTTCTGGCGAGATCACCCACCTGCTCCAAAGGCACATCACAAGTTCCACTAGCCTTCGCCAACTGATCTTTCAATATCCAGTTTTCCCAGGCTTTGACACGGTCTTTCGCGCACCAGATCAATTTAGATTTATTTGCAGCATCAGGGTGCAACTGTTCTATTGGATACAAGAACGTGTAAATGGTTACATCATTGACGCCACTTAATTCATTACGCTCCAGGCGTTTGCAAAATGGACAATCCACATCTGAAAATACAACCAGTTTACGGCTGCCATTGCCCTTAACTACTTTGATCGCCTGGTTTAACGGCAAGCTATCAAAATCTACTCGGGTCAGTTCTTCCAGACGTTCACCTGTAATATCTTTTTTTGTTTTCGGGTCTACCAACCGACCTTCTGCAATTAAAAAAGTTAAATTCTCATCCGCATAAATAATCTGGCCCGCCATAAAAATCTCATACAGCCCAGGAAATGGCGTTTTGGTGACTTTTTCTACCTTGAATTTTGGATAAGCCGCCTCTACTGCTTTTTTAAGGCTTGCCTCATCAGCCATCACGGATGAGACAAAAGCCATTGCCAATAGGGTTGCTATGGTTCTTTTAAACATTTCGTTTCCTTTTTAAAATTAAGTGACATATCAATCGCACATGGAACACATCATATACATTTAATTATCACCGTGATTACATTTTTACGGCGTGAGACACCAGCATTTTTTTAATCATCGATCGATTAGCAACTGCCAAGCCCTGGTTTCTAATTCTCTTAAGCGGCTCATTATGACTTTCAAACAAATGATACAAACCATTAGTGAGTGTGGTCATCTCAAACAGGTCTGATTTTCTTGATTTTGCATAATGCCGCAATAAGCCTTCGTCATTCAGCAATTGATAATATTGCCTGCTTTTTAACACCGTCATCAGATCGATCACATCTCTGAACCCCAAGTTCACCCCTTGACCTGCCATCGGGTGGATGCGATGGACTGCATCTCCAACCAATACAGCCGAGCCTTTGGCAATCTCCCGCGCAGTATTCAGCGTGAGCGGAAAGCCTGCAGGTGGCGTTATTAAGTCAAAATGACCTAATAACGCGTTTCCTGTAGCCATCACTTGCTGACTGAATGTCTTTGCATCTAACTTTAACAAAGTTGCTGCATGTTGTGTTGACACCGACCACACAATGGAGACTTTATTTTCAGGCATCGGCAGCCAGGCCATGATGCCACAATGGTCATCAGCGCCTTGGGTAAACCATTGCCTTGCGATATGTTGATGGCTTTTTTCTGCATTAAAATTCGCAACAATGGCTGTTTGGTGATAAGGTTTTTTATCTACGGCAATACCAAGTTGGCCACGTACCCATGAATTGGCGCCGTCAGCCGCCAACAACAAATCGCTCGTAAT
>JAQTXW010000059.1 GCA_028688575.1 Methylotenera sp.
AACATTCGCATGACTTTACGAGCACAATTTTCGCAATCAGCACTCACGCAACCGCAATTAATTGCAAATGGTTTGATGGCTAATTTCAATGCCATGTGGCAGCAATGGTGTCATCAGTAGTGCGTTATTACGTTTTGAATCTCCAATTGTGTGTGATTATCTTCACGCCTCTACCAAGTGCTTAATCTCTAATAAATCTAAATTAAAACAGCAAGTTAATTTTTTTAATGGCTGGCTATTTATGTGATTACCTAATATTTTCTAAAGATTTTTTGATTACAACCGATACCCTAAACATCGGGATTGCTAATGTCGATAAGTAATAAGAAGTGGATTGTCAGGTAAGGATTTAAATTTAAAAATAATTTAAATATTTTCCTAAACTTTTTAAAAACCTTACCGATAACAAAAACAACAGCGGCGCAAATTGTAATAAATCTGCAAGGCTCACGGCAATAAGATGTAGTTGTAATTAAACTAAATAGGAGAATTATCATGGCTTCAGTTATCAATACCAACATTGCGTCACTTAACACACAACGTAATTTATCTACTTCACAAAGTGCACTCAACACATCACTGCAACGTTTGTCTTCAGGCTTGCGTATCAACAGCTCTAAAGATGATGCAGCGGGCTTGGCCATTGCCACACGTATGGACTCACAAGTGCGTGGTCAACAAGTGGCGATTCGTAATGCAAATGACGCGATTTCTTTTGCACAAGTGGCAGAGGGTGGTTTGTCTAAACAAACTGACGCGTTGCAACGTATGCGTGAACTGGCTGTGCAATCACTTAACGGTACTAACACAAGTACAGACCGTGCAAACCTTGATGCTGAATTTACACAACTGTCTGCAGAGGTGTTACGTCTTTCAACTGCAACTAAATTCAACGGTGCAGCGGTATTCGGTGCAGCTCAAACATTCCAGGTGGGTGCGGATGCAGGTGATACGATTAGTACAGCCTCTGTTTCTGCAGCTACAATTACAGGTAACGTTTCTGATGTTGCAACCGCATCTGCTGCAGTGACTGCAATTGACGCTGCATTAACTGCCGCCAATACAAGCCGTGCAACATTGGGTGCGATTCAAAACCGTTTTGAATCTGTCGTTAGCAACTTGCAAGTTTCTGTTGAGAACCAAGCCGCTGCTAAATCTCGTATTATGGATGCTGACTTTGCGGCAGAAACAGCCAACCTGACACGTGGTCAAATCTTGCAACAAGCGGGTACAGCGATGTTGGCGCAAGCGAACTCACTCCCTAACACGGTGTTGTCACTGTTACGAGGTTAGTCGCAGCAGGTTGAGTTATCGAACCCACAGGATAATCATCCTGTGGGTTTTGTGATTTATTTGATGCTAATGCATTGAATAATTTTTATATGAAGCCCTAAATTTAAGACAAAATCTGTCGATACTTAAAGTAAGAGATTATTACTTTGTATTTTTAAATATTTTGACATGGAAGCATTAATTGAAAGTAACGCCATGACCTGTGAGTGGATGCACGTCATGCCATGGTTGGGACGAGGAGAGCGCTATGTTTAATTCATCTTTGGATGTGATTGGTGCGGTGAAAAGTGTGCCGATAAAAACTGCCGTGGTGGAAGCGTCAAGTAGAGTGGCGTCGACAGTTGGCCTGAAGCAATTCACTGAGAAGCAAACGACTGAGGTTGATAAGGCGGCACTGGTGAATGCGGTAAAAAAACTCAATGAGCTTGTCGCACCAGCGTTGCAGACGGTGCAATTCACCATTGATGAAGAGTTGGACCGTGTGGTTGTGAAAGTGATGGATGCGGAAACGCAGAAAGTGCTCAGGCAAATACCGAATGAAGAAGTGTTGGCTTTTTCAAAAACTTTAGGCCGATTGCAAGGTCTAGTAGTGAGAGAAAGTGCTTAATTTTAATTAGAGCCAGCTTTTAGGGCCTAATTAACTGAATGATTTTTGTTGATTACTTTATGCTTGGCGTTAGGTAATCTGTACTTGTTATGAATAGTGATGAGTGGGTGATTTTTATTAACTGGTAGCATTGAATAAAGGAGGTTGAAATGGCGCTTTCATCTGCAGGCATCGGCTCAGGCCTGGATGTAAATTCAATTGTTACTGGTTTAATGGCGGTAGAAAGAGCGCCATTAAATAAAGTGAATACCGATAAGACCGCTTATCAGTCTAAAATATCCGCCTATGGCACTTTAAAAAGCGCACTCTCGACTTTTCAGACTTCTGTCAATGCATTATCCGATTTGGCAAAATTCAATGCGCAAACGGCCACTTCAAGTAACACCTCTGTACTCACTGCAACGACCAGCGGCAAAGCCGCACTCTCTAATTTTGATGTTACGGTGAGTCAGCTGGCAAAATCACAGAAGTTAAGCATGGGTGGTTTTGCGAACGTTTCTGATGTTGTAGGCACAGGAACACTCACTATTTCGTTTGGCACTTTCACCCCAGAAGTGATTGACCCACCAACCCCTGCTGCATTTACCCCCAATGCCGCCAAGACTGACATTAACATCACCATAGACAGCACCAATAACACGCTGGCTGGTGTGCGTGATGCGATTAACGCTGCGAATGGCAGCGTAAGTGCAAGCATCATTAATGATGGCACCACTAACCGCCTGGTGATTACCTCAAAAGATACGGGTGAAGTGAATAGCCTAAAAATCACAGTCGCCGATGATGATGCGAATAATTTGGATGCTTCAGGCTTGTCGCAACTCGCTTATGACCCGACGGCAAGCGCTGGGAATGGCAGAAATTTGACACAGGTGCAGGCCGCTAAAAATGCACTGCTGGAAATTGATGGCATTGCCATTGTAAAGTCCAGCAACACCATAGCCGATGCGATTGAGGGCGTGACACTCAATTTGCTAGGCACTAGTGCTTCTGCAGTGAATTTAGGCGTATCGACCAATCAGGAAACAATTAAAAAATCTGTTACGGAGTTTGTGGATGCATATAACAAGCTCGATACAAGTTTACGAAATCTGACCAAGTTTGATGAAACAGGCAAAGCCTCAGGCGTGCTGCTGGGCGACAGCGCTGCAAGAAGTGTGACCAGCCAGATTAGAGCGGTTTTAAGCAGCAGTATTGCGAATGGTAGCTCACTTAATACCTTAAGCCAAATTGGTGTTTCTTTTCAACGGGATGGCAAATTAGCGTTAGATGCTACCAAGTTGGGAGATGCAGTCACTAACAATTTTAGTGAAATTGCCAGTTTATTTGCGGCGACAGGCCGTGCGACTGACCCTCAAATCAGCTTTGTGAGTAGTACCAATAAAACATTGGCAGGTACTTATGCCATTGAAGTTTCTCAGCTGGGCAATGACTCTGTGAATGCAGTCGGAACAATCAATGGAGTGAGTGCGACGGGTGCGGGTGCCACCTTAAGAGGAGCACTTGGCGATGCCAGTGAAGGCCTAAAAGTGAATGTGGCAGGCGGCACATTGGGTGCGCGTGGAACAATCAGCTTTAGTTTGGGTTATGCCGCTCAGCTAGATAAAGTGATTACAGGTTTATTAAGCGATGAGGGGATTCTGGCTAGCAGAACCGAAGGCTTAAATAGCACGATTAAACGCCTGGACCAACAAGCCGATGCCATTAACGTGCGTTTGGCAGCGATTGAGGCCAGGTATCGTGCTCAATTTACCAGGCTGGATACGTTGCTATCCAGCATGTCCACCACTAGCAGCTTTTTATCACAGCAAATCGCTTCATTAAACGCCAATAACAGGTAGTAAAGGAAAAGAATCATGTTCAATAACTATAAACAAGGTGTGAATGGATATGCAAAAGTAGCCGCAGAAACGGGCGTGCTGGCTGCGAGCCCTGTCAAGCTGATCGTGATGCTTTACGAAGGCGCAATCACTGCCTGTCATGGTGCTATAACCTCTATGCAGCGAAATGATATCCAGAATAAAGGCCTAATGCTGAGTAAAGCGATTTTGATTATCGAGAGTGGTTTAAGGCTGAGTTTAGATAAAAAAGCGGGTGGCCAAATTGCAGAAAACCTAGATGATTTATATGCCTACATGAGCAGTCAGTTATCTCAGGCGAATATCCATAAGCAGCCAGAAAAAGTGCAGGAAGTGCTCAAGTTGCTCAATGAATTAAGAACCGCATGGGAGGCGATTGATCAGAACAAAGCGACAGCACAGGTGCTGAACCAGGCACGAGTCAATCAACAAAGCGCTGGCGCGAATAATAAATTAGCTTATCTGGCTAAAGTATAAAGTAGGGGTCTAATCCGTGGAATATCAAGATACAGTAGTGTTATATGAGTCTGTTGCAGGCATTATGCAGCAAATGCTACATGCTGCAAGAACGCAGGATTGGGACAGGCTAACCGAGCTTGAGAAACATTGTGCGCAGCACGTTGCGACACTTAAAACACTGGATGATACTCAGCCCTTGCCACAGGATGCATTGAAACGTAAAGTGGCTAGCATAAAGAGTATTCTTGCCGATGATAAAGAAATTCGTCATCTGGTTTCACCTTGGATGGCGCGCTTAAATGCAATGATGCAAGGGAGTTATGCGTCTGAACAAAGGCTGATGCGCGCCTATGGCAGCTAGTTAACTCAAACATGTTGAAACTGCCTGATAATCTTAGTATTCCACCAGGCCCAGCAGCCGTTGGTAGAGCAATGCCTGTGCTAGCGGTTGAAGGTGTTGCCACTGCAATACATGAGCTGACGGCACGTGCAACACAGTTTGAGCGCGGGCGAGAATATGTAGCGCAAGTATTATCCAGGCTGGATGACAAAACGCATTTGGTGAAAATAGACAATGCCGTGCTTAAAATGGAGCTTGGCAACGCGGCACAAACTGGGCAAACCATTAATTTGCGCTTCATGCAAGAGAGCCCTATCCCTACATTTATATTCAGTACTCCACTCACCCAAGCCAAAGACAACACCCCGCAGCTTAGCCAGGCCGCCCGTATAATTGGGCAGTATTTGCAAGAGGCTGAAAATAAAGGTGCTTCTGCGCGTTTTGAAGCTAGCGCAATTGTGACACAACAGCCTAAAGATCCTGCATTGATTGCACAAGGCTTGCGGCAGGCGATTGTGAACAGTGGTTTGTTTTATGAGGCGCATTTAAATCAAATGGCAAAAGGCGTACGCACGCTGGCAGCACTACAGCAGGAGCCACAAAATCAGCAGCCCGCGCAAATTCCTGCCTTAACGGCGCAGCAGCTCACGATGTTGGAACATCAGCGATTGTCCTGGTATGGTCAGGTGTGGCCAGGGCAGGCGATGGACTGGGACGTTTATGCAGAAGAGCATGGGCACAAAGACGCTGAGCAGCATTCAGAAACAGAAACCAGACCCGTAGTGAGTGAAATGACCCTGCATTTGCCACGCTTGGGTAAGGTAAGCGCCAAGCTCAGGGTGATGGATACGCATGTCACGCTAGAGTTGCAGGCGGGTGATGTGCAAACGTTAAACAAAATGCAGCAAAGCAGTGCCGAATTAAAACAGGCAATGACCGATGGTGGTCTGGCACTGGATATGTTCAGGATTGCTCAACATGAGTAACGCAACTAAAGTAAAGTTGCCTATGGCTAATTTGCCTAATACGGCATTACCGCTTGGGGGCAACCTAGGCTTGGCACCCAATCCGCAAGGGGGGGGTGTTAATGCGAATCAAGAGGCAGTAGCGCTGAGCTATGCGACAGGAGATTATGCACCGCGCGTGTTGGCCAAAGGGCGTGGCTTAATTGCCGAGCAGATTATCGCCAGAGCCAAACAGCATAATATATTCGTGCACGAATCAAAAGACTTGGTTTCATTGCTCATGCAGGTAGATCTGGATGCGCATATTCCGCCTGCGCTTTATCAGGCGATGGCGGAAATTTTAGCCTGGCTATACAAATTGGAGCAGGGTGAAGTGGAAGCAGAGGGTATGCCGCCAGATTCGAAAATTAACCAGTTATCAAGTAAGTAGTTATCAAGCAAGTCATTTTTACACAGGCATATTCATGATGTCCTGATAAGCAGAAACCAGTTTATTTCTTACCTGTATGGTGGCTTGAAATGCAATGCTGGATTTTTGTCCAGCAATCATCACGTCAGAAAGACTGACACTATCATCGCCTAATGCAAAGTTGCGGCTTAGTTTTGCAGCATTTTGTTGAGTTTGATTGACTTGGTCTAACGATGCTTTTAACGCCTCGGCAAAATCTATCTTGCCAGCATTTTGTGTTTTATTTGCGCTGATAGGTGAGGCTATACCGCCTAAGGCTTCAGCCTGTGGCCGTTGCGCTGCTGCACGCATTTGCGCCAGCATAGATTCAATTCTGCCTGAATCAATTCCACCAATACTCATGATAACTCCCTCATAAAACATATCAACCAATTTTGCTTATGAGTAATTTATCATTGTCTGATTATCGCAAGCTGCCAAATAAGGCTGGTAAAATCATCTTATTCTTAAATTTGAACGTAAACTTAAGTTGGCATAATAGTGTTTAATGAGTGATTAAACCGACTTGGTTTGACGTTGCAGCACGGCGCAATTCTATGTGGATATTTGTGCAGGCAGCGTTGCGCTAAAGTCATAAGATGTCAATTGGAGAAAGATGATGGCAACAGCAGAAGCCACCTTAATGAGCGATAATACTTCGGGTTTGTTTGCGCAGATGGGCAATAAATTGCTTCTGGTTGCAGGTATTGCCGCAGTGATTGCAGTCATGGTTGTGTTTTGGCTTTGGAGCCAGCAGCCTGATTACCGCGTGTTATTTTCTAATTATTCAGATAAAGACGGAGGCTCAATTGTTGCCGCATTAGAGAAAATGAATGTGCCATATAAGTTCTCCGACAGTGGCACGGCAATTTTAGTCCCTGCTGCGCAGGTGCATCAGGCGCGTTTAAAATTAGCCTCTGATGGCCTGCCTAAGGGGGGGAATATCGGTTTTGAGTTACTTGAAAATCAAAAATTTGGTGTTTCACAATTTGTAGAGCAGGTTAATTTTCAGCGTGCCTTGGAAGGTGAACTGGAGCGTAGCATTCAATCAATCGGTGCGGTTGATGTGGCTAGAATACATCTGGCCATTCCCAAGCCGTCAGTATTCGTGCGTGACCAGCAAAAACCGACAGCCTCAGTACTGCTTAACCTGCGCGCAGGCCGTACCCTAGATGCTCAGCAGGTGAGTGCAGTGGTGCATTTGGTAGCGAGCAGTGTGCCGAATTTGCCCACGGCGAATGTGACGGTAGTAGACCAGAACGGTAATTTATTATCAGATACTTCAAAAAAATTGGGGGCCAAGAATTTAGATCCTGAACAACTAAAATATATTGAAGATATACAGCAAAGTATTACCAAACGCGTCGAGTCGATTATTACCCCGATTGTAGGGCTGAAAAATGTGCGTGCTGAAGCCAGTGCAGAAATTGATTTTTCAGTGCAGGAGCAAGCTGCTGAGACATACAAACCTAACCAGCAGCCCGATGCGGCTGCAGTACGCAGTATGCAAAGCAATGAAGCGCAATCAGTCAATGGTGAAATGCAGGGAGTACCTGGCGCATTATCCAATCAGCCGCCAGCAGGTGCAACTGCACCCATTACAACCACTGCAGGGGTTGATGCCAATGGTCAGCCAATGAATAACGCTGTACCATTGAATAGTGAAAAAAACCTGACTACTAATTATGAAGTGGATAAAACCATCAGCTACGTACAGCAGCCAATGGGCGGTATCAAACGCTTAAATGTTGCAGTGGTGGTGAATCATCTGCCAGTGGTTGGCGAAGATGGAAAAGTTACTTTTAGGCCACTTACCGATGCTGAAAAAACACAGATTAATGATCTTGCCATGCAGGCCATGGGCTTTAATAAAGAGCGTGGTGATGCGCTCACTATAGTGAATACGCCATTTGCCACGGAACCAGCACAAGTGTTGCCAGCAGTGCCCTTGTGGGAAAATCAGCGTGTAATTGAATATGGAAAAGATGCATTACGCTTTATCATAGGTATATTGGCCTTGGTGCTGATTTACAAAAAGGCGTTAAAGCCTATGTTGAATAAATTGATGACGCTTCCTGCACCTGTTGCCGCCAGCAGTGCTCAGCGTGAAGATGCTGTTGTAAGTTTAAGTGGTGATCAGCCAGCTTCTAGTCAAGCGATCGCAAAATCTGGCTATGAGCAGAACATAGAAGCAGCCAAGCAACTGGCAAAAGACAACCCTAGAATGGTGGCAAGTTTGGTTTCAAATTGGACGAATGGAAATGAGTAGCAGCCATGAGTGATGCTGGCGTAATGCGAAGCGCGGTATTAATGCTCGCGCTGGGTGAGGATGAAGCCGCCGAGGTGATGAAATTCTTAAGCCCGAAAGAAGTGCAAAAATTAGGCGCAGCCATGGCTACCCTTAAATCGGTAGGGCGCGAGCAGGTAGAAACCGTAGTCGGTGAGTTTTTAACTGAGGCTCAGCTCAGTAGCCACTTGGATGTGGACTCTGATGAATATATACGCTCAGTGCTCACTAAAGCACTGGGGGATGATAAGGCCTCCAGCCTGCTTAATCGTATCTTGCAAACGCGCGATGCCAGCGGTATTGAAAGCCTGAAATGGATGGACGCGCATACGGTGGCCGAATTTATTAAAAATGAGCACCCACAAATTATAGCGACGATTTTGGTTCACCTGGAACCAGATCAATCAGCCGAGATTATTGGTCATTTTACTGACCGCATGCGTCAGGATGTGATGCTGCGCATCGCAACGCTTGACGGTGTAAAACCCATCGCCCTGCGCGAACTCAATGAAGTGATGACCAAGTTGCTTACGGGCAATGAAAATATCAAAAAACAAACCATGGGCGGCATTAAAGTTGCGGCTGAAATCATGAACTACATGGGCGGGGAGACTGAGGCTGTGGTGATGGATGGCCTTAAGAATTATGATGATGATATGGCGCAAAAAATCATGGATGAAATGTTTGTGTTTGACAACATCATGGATATTGATGATAAAGGGATTCAGGTCATGCTACGTGAAGTGCAGTCTGAAACACTGATTATTGCACTGAAAGGCACCACCGAAGAAATGCGCGAGAAGATATTCAAGAATATGTCATCACGCGCTGCTGAAATGATGCGCGAAGATTTAGAGTCAAAAGGCCCTGTTAAATTGTCTGAAGTTGAAGCACAGCAAAAACAGATTCTGCAAATTGTGCGCAGGTTGGCAGATGAGGGCCAAATACAGCTGGCAGGCAAGGGCGGAGATGACCAGTATGTCTAAGATGTATAAGGCTGATTAGCATGGTAAATGTGCCTAAAGAACAACAAACCGCCTATGAGCGATGGGAGATGGCTTCTTTTTCGGATGGATCAGTCGCCGCACAGCAGCAAAAAATCCCCGCTAAGACCAAAAGCCGAGAAACGAGTAGCAGCACGCCTGAAATTGCTAAAATTTTTGAATCGGCAAGAAAAGAAGCCTACAACAAAGGTATGCAGGAGGGCTTTGCTGTGGGGATGGCAAAAGCCCGTGAATATGCGCAAACTGAAAAACAACAATTTTTACAGTTAATGACATCATTTAACGAGGCGCTGGAAAATACAGACCAGCAAATCGCAGATGACGTACTGTCGTTAGCACTTGATATTGCTAAATCCATGCTGAAAGTAAAACTTAGTGTGGATAAAACCGCGCTGTTGCCTGTAGTGCTTGATGCGATTCATTATCTGCCTAGGATTCAGCAGCCAGCAAGGATATTGGTACATCGTGATGATATGCAGTTGCTACGCGAATATATGGTCGATGAAATTGCCAATGACCACTGGCTGATTCAGGAAGACAGCAATGTTGAGCGTGGTGGATGCCTGGTAGAAACAGGTGCGAATCAAGTGGATGCGACCAATTTAACGCGCTGGAAAAGAATCACTGAAGCATTGGCTCAGAATAATGATTGGTTGCTGCCGTGACTGAAACTGCGCTGGAACAATCTGCGCTTTTAAAAAAAAATATCCATCAGCAGCGATGGCATGATCATATTCGTGATTGCAAAGAAATTCTCCGTATCGTTGAACCATTAGAAGTTGCTGGGCGCATTACCAAGTTAACAGGGTTGGTAATGGAGGCGGTCGGCATTAAGCTGCCTATCGGCAGTGCCTGCTATGTGCCGCTGGCAGAGGGTCGCAAGGTCGAAGCCGAAGTGGTGGGTTTTGATGGTGAACGCATGCTGCTTATGCCACAAAGTAGCGTGGATGGTGTAATACCTGGTGCTAAAGTATTTGCATTAGAAGTTTCAGACAGCCTGCCAGGGCCGCATCATGCTCGCCCGCCGCGCCGCAGAGTCACCGACCGTGCACGGCATTTGCCAGTGGGGGAAGCCTTGCTCGGGCGTGTTGTGGATGGTGCGGGAAATCCTTTGGATGATTTAGGTGACTTAAATTCTCTAGAGAGTTCAGCGTTGAGTGCCAGGCCGATTAACCCTTTAATGCGTGCGCCGATTGAAGAGGTGCTGGATGTAGGCGTGCGTGCTATTAATAGCATGCTGACAGTGGGCCGTGGTCAGCGTATGGGCTTGTTTGCTGGTTCGGGTGTTGGTAAAAGCGTGCTGCTGGGCATGATGGCGCGTTACACCACGGCAGATGTGATTGTTGTCGGCCTGATTGGTGAACGTGGCCGTGAGGTGCAGGAGTTTATCGAGCAAATTCTAGGCGCAGAGGGCATGGCGCGTTCAGTAGTCGTTGCCGCGCCAGCAGATGCGCCCGCATTGATGCGCTTGCAAGGTGCAAGCTATGCTACAACCATTGCTGAGTATTTTAGAAATCAGGGTAAAAATGTATTGCTGATTATGGATTCACTCACACGGTATGCCATGGCGCAGCGTGAAATTGCACTCGCCATTGGGGAGCCGCCTGCGACAAAAGGTTATCCGCCATCAGTGTTTGCCAAGCTGCCTGCTTTGGTTGAACGAGCTGGGAATGGCCGTCGCGGCGAAGGTTCGATTACTGCATTTTATACGGTACTCACCGAAGGTGATGATCAGCAAGACCCGATTGCAGATGCGGCGCGCGCCATTTTGGATGGTCATATCGTATTGAGCCGCAATTTGGCAGAGAGCGGTCACTATCCTGCAATTGATATAGAACAATCGATCAGCCGTGCCATGCAAAATATTACAAAACCTGAGCACCAAAAATTGGCACGCAAATTAAAACAGTTAAACTCGCGCTACATGCGCAGTATTGATTTGATCAATGTGGGCGCTTATGAGTCAGGCAGTGATCCTTTGCTGGATATTGCCATCGCCAGACATGAGTTGATAGAGAAGTTTTTACAGCAGGATATATCCGAGCGCGCCGATTGGGAAGAAAGTCTGCAGTTTTTAACCGCTGTACTGGACGGCATACCCGTCAATTAACTTGCAAATCATCAGGATTCAGGTGCAATATGCTAAATGAGGAGGGTTTAACTTATGGCTACACAGTCGAATCATGTGCTTAAAATGCTGGATGAAATTGCAGCCAAAGAAGTAGAGTTGGCCACAGAGGCATTGGCACGTGCCATGAAGGAAGTCAACGAGGCGCAAAGCAAGTTTGATATGCTCATTGATTATCGCAAAGGTTATCTTGATAGCCTGAGCACTAGCCTGGCAAAGGGCATGAATGCAGAGACTTATCAAAATTTTCAGAATTTTCTTAAAAAACTTGATCACGCGATTGCAGGCCAGAAGGATGTGGTCACCTATGCCGAGCAGCACGTGAAGGTTAGCCGTGAGTTATGGCAGGAAAGTCAGCGCAAAAAACTTTCTTATGATGTGTTGATTGAGCGGTCAGATAAGCGTGCTAGCAAAGTTGAGCAGAAAAAAGACCAAAAAATGATGGATGAATTTGCAACAAGAATCACAAGAAACCGCCAGCATTGAATTTTAGAATTAAAGGGGTTTTATGGTGCATTTAAGTGAATTGAAATTCCCCCAGCTACCCTAAAATAAGGCAAGCGTGAAATATCCTTTACTAGGTTGTATTATGCAAACATTACCAATGCCTCCAGTGCCAGCGATGCAAGTCAATACAGCGGTATCAGCCAAACCTGAGGCTGTGACAAATGCGACAGCTGGCAATGATGGAAAAACGCCTTTTCAGATGGAGTTAAACCGCCAAGTACGGGCTAAGGCATCTCAAACTCCAGACAAGCAGCCAGCGCATGATCCCAAACACGCTACACAGCAGGCTAGGCAGGATTTACATCAAAATACCAAGCTGACCAAATCAGCAGCATCGAGTAATGAAAAAATGACGATAGCTGATGGTGTGCTTGCTGCTGATAACCCACGTTTGGATCTGGCGCAACTGCTGCCAGCTGACGTTATGGCGACGGTAGCGCAAGCTGGTAATGAAAGCGCCGGTTATCAGCATGAGGTGATGGATGCTTTGGGAATAGGGCTAAATGATGCCAAAAACATTGTGTTGTCAGCCCCAGTCCCGTTACAAGCTGCACTTGCCAGCGTTAATCTGGCAGAGGCCAGTGCTGATAAGACCAGTCTTGGTCAAGATAAGCCTGTAGCACTAACCGATGCTGATAATACAGATGTTGATAATGCCTTGGCCGCTCCAGATAAACCAGCTGGGGGTACGGTTGGGCAACGTAGTAAAGCCGATGACGCATTTAATGCTGGTGCAAAAGCAGCAT
>JAQTXW010000091.1 GCA_028688575.1 Methylotenera sp.
GCATCTTCTTTTGGATGTTCAGCAACCATGCAGTCAGTAGTTAGCATTAAGCCAGCCACTGAAGCCGCATTTTGCAATGCAGAGCGCGTTACTTTAGTTGGGTCTAAAACGCCCATTTCTACCATGTCGCCGTATGTTTCGTTAGCTGCATTGTAACCGTAGTTGCCTTTGCCTGCGGCAACATTGTTTACAACGACTGATGGTTCAACGCCAGCATTAGATACGATTTGACGTAATGGTTCTTCAATCGCACGTAATACGATTTTTACGCCTGCGTCTTGGTCATGGTTGTCGCCTTTCACTTTAGCGATTGCATCACGTGCACGAATCAACGCTACGCCACCGCCAGCTACGATACCTTCTTCAACCGCGGCGCGTGTTGCGTGCAATGCATCTTCAACGCGGGCTTTTTTCTCTTTCATTTCGATTTCAGTGGTTGCACCTACCTTGATCACTGCAACACCACCAGCCAATTTAGCGACACGTTCTTGTAGTTTCTCACGGTCGTAGTCGCTAGTTGCTTCTTCGATTTGTGTTTTGATTTGTGTGATGCGTGATTTGATGGCATCTTCATTGCCTGCACCGTCAATGATAATGGTATTTTCTTTACCCACTTCAATGCGTTTAGCTTGGCCTAAGTCTTCCAGTTTCACGTTTTCCAGTTTTAGGCCAACTTCTTCAGCAATCACGGTACCGCCAGTTAAGATAGCGATATCTTCTAGCATGGCTTTACGACGGTCGCCAAAACCAGGGGCTTTAACTGCCACAGTTTTCAAGATGCCGCGGATGTTGTTTACAACCAATGTTGCCAATGCTTCACCATCAACATCTTCTGCGATGATTAACAATGGGCGACCCGCTTTAGCCACTTGCTCTAAAGTGGGTAACAAGTCACGGATGTTTGAGATTTTTTTGTCATGCAACAACACGAACGGGTTGTCCATCAAAGCGATTTGACGCTCTTGGTTGTTGATGAAGTAGGGTGACAGGTAGCCACGGTCAAACTGCATACCTTCAACTACGTCTAACTCGTTTGAAAGGCCTGAGCCGTCTTCAACAGTGATGACGCCTTCTTTGCCTACTTTGTCCATTGCGTCTGCAATGATTTGACCAACTGATTCATCTGAGTTAGCTGAGATAGAGCCAACTTGCGCGATTTCTTTGCTGGTTGTACATGGTTTTGATTGTGCTTTTAAGTCAGCCACTGCAGCTTCAACTGCTTTGTCGATACCACGTTTTAAATCCATTGGGTTCATGCCAGCAGCCACAGATTTCATGCCTTCACGGATGATCGCTTGTGCTAATACTGTTGCCGTGGTTGTACCGTCACCTGCGATGTCGTTGGTTTTAGAAGCCACTTCTTTCACCATTTGTGCGCCCATGTTTTCGAATTTATCTTTCAATTCGATTTCTTTAGCCACAGAAACACCATCTTTAGTGATGGTAGGTGCGCCGAAAGAGCGTTCTAACACTACGTTACGGCCTTTAGGGCCTAAAGTTACGCGCACTGCGTTTGCCAGTACGTTTACGCCTGCTACCATTTTTTGGCGAACGTCATCACCGAATCGAACATCTTTTGCTGCCATATTCATTACTCCTTAAATTTGTCATTCTGACCTAGGTCAGAATCTGAATTGATATTTAATATGAGATTCCGAAACGCGTTCGGAATGACACGTAATTATTCAATAATATTATTCAACTATTGCCATGATGTCTTCTTCGCGCATCACGAGTAATTCTTCGCCATCCACTTTCACAGTTTGATGGCCATATTTTGAAAACAATACTTTGTCGCCTACTTTAACGTCTAAAGTAATCGCTTTGCCGCTATCATCTTTTTTGCCGTTACCAACAGCCAGCACTACGCCTTGGTCTGGTTTTTCTGTAGCAGAATCTGGAATCACAATGCCAGATGCGGTTGTGCGCTCTTCTTCTGAGCGTTTAACAATCACGCGATCGTGTAAAGGACGAATTTTCATACGGTTTCTCCTGGTTAAGTCTTAAAAACATGAATCTAAATATTGAATTGCATGGGTAATGCGGCATTTTAGCACTCGCACACCTTGATTGCTAATTTGGGGCAGTAAAAATTAATTTCAAGTGGGATTTTGTAATTTTTTTAAATAAATTTGCTATCGTTTACGATTCTAGTGATGACTTGCAGTCGTTTAAGTGAAGATTCTAAAGCCCGGGCTTTATTGCGTATGCGATTGCTTGTGCTCCATATTATTAAAAATGTTAAGTAAAAATAACATTGCAATACTTCGACTGTAGTTGTAATATTATTGCATGGATAAAACGACAGCGACTACAATCTTTGAATCTCTTTCATCTGGCGTGCGTTTAGATGTGTTTAGACTTTTGGTAAAAAAAGGGCTGGACGGTATGGTCGCGGGTGAAATAGCGACAGCTTTAGATGTTCCCCCCAACAATTTGTCTTTTCATCTCAAGGCGATGACCTATGCAAATATGGTGTCTGTTGAGCAGGAAGGGCGCTACCAGCGCTATCGCGCTAACTTTCCCATGATGCTAGACATGATTGCCTACCTAACCGAGGAGTGTTGTGCCGGGCGCCCAGAACAGTGTGCAGATATGCGCGCTGCTTCTAGCTGTTCACCAAGCGTACTAGCAACGGGTGTATCCGCGCCACTATTAATTGATTCAAGCAATGACTCAACTACTGACTCAACTACTGATTCCACTGGGATATAAAACGATGCATGTATTATTTTTATGTACGGGTAATTCTTGTCGCTCCATATTAGGCGAGGCAACTTTTAATCACCTTGCACCTGCTGGTTGGCATGCCATGAGTGCAGGTAGTAAACCTGCTGGTTATGTGCATCCACGTTCGCTGGCATTGTTAGCGCGTGAGGGGATATCAACAGAGGGTTATCACAGTAAATCATGGGAAAACCTGCCAGCCACGCCTGATATTGTGATTTCAGTTTGTGGTAATGCGGCTGGTGAAACTTGCCCAGCTTATCTTGGCCCAGTATTAAGAAGCCATTGGGGCGTTGAAGACCCTGCACATGCAACTGGTACCGATGAGGAAATCGATGCGGCATTTGT
>JAQTXW010000060.1 GCA_028688575.1 Methylotenera sp.
TTCGTATGCTTAAACCTTCGACTAAATAGGCTTAGATTAAGAAGCTCTGAATCGGCGGATGTTATGTACTTTCGACTATACATAATGCGGCTAGTAATGTTCACTCCTTTTTTATTAATACAAATCTCGTCCCCAGAACCTTTTTTTGAGATGCAAAATATCGGCAGTGTACTTTCTGGTGCATTTTTTGTAATTTTAGAAATATAATTTACATGATCAGCTACCGCTCTACCTACTGGCTCAGAAAGTGTATACGTCATCATGTATTTTCGAGCTGGGGTGGCTTTTTGTTTAACTATTGGAACGTTAATTAGAACTTTAATCAAATTACCATCAATATCTCTATTAATTTTGATGTCACCAAACTCTAGTAACTGCAACTGTGATGGTCTCATTGCTTCTGAAATAATTAACCTCCACATCAAATAATCTTGCGTATTAAACTTTCCAGAGATGTATAAACTTTCAACATTAGTAAGGATATTTCTTATCTGCTGGATACTAAATGGACGCTCATGTGGGGTTGAATTTTGGATTTGAATAGTGCTTTTAGGCTTGGGTGATCTCGATGACTTTATATGGTTCTTGAGGTCTGAATCAACTCCCGGAACGTTAAGATTAATCCAATACTTTATCAAAGATCTTAATAACTTTTGTGATGATGCTGATTTGTCTTGTATAAACCAGTTGTACATTGCTAAATTAATAAGTGATATTTGATTTGGAACTAATGCTTTTATTGCTCTTATAAACATCGAAAACTCAATATCCCATCTTCTAACAGTCGAGATTTTTCTTCTGCCATTTAATGCATGAATAATAACGTAGTAATAAATGCTGCTGGTTGCTTTTGTTAGTCCATTTGATGATTGAGTGAGTCTAATATTTGCGTTTTCAGCATCACCTTTTAATTTCATTATTTCCAAGTTAACATCAACTAGCTGATCAGTATCAATTGGTCTAATCTTTTTAGGAAAGTCATCAGGAATAAATTCGTTGGGATAAACTATAAAGGTGTCATACCCTATAAATTTGTTATTCGCCGTCAAGAATGCGGTCCCTTTCTTGAATTAGTTCTGCTGTTTGGTCGATTATATGTCTTTGACTATATCTCGAAGGCATTGTAGATGTATTAGTCCATCTACCTCGTTGTATCAAGATGCTTCTTACATCTTTTCCTTTTGAATATGCAAGATTTGCTATTTCATTAAAGTGAGTGTGCCTCAAAGTATGTGGTGAGAACCATTCTGGAAAATCTTTTAAAGACTTTAGTTTAGATATAACTCTGTTTAAGTTACGTTGTGAGATTGGTTCTCCAATTGTTGGACCACTATGGCAAACAAAGAGGTATTGGTGTTCTTTCACTTTAGGGCTCATTGATATTGCAAGCCTTCTTTCATTGGTAATGTATTTGATTAAATCATTAGTTAAATTTTTGCTAACGGATATATCACCTGAAAGAGTTTTAGATGCAGGCTCTTTAGGCCTTGGGTCCAAACTATCATTTGGTTTATGCTTGACTCTTATTATCCCTATAAACTTGCCAGGAACTATCTCGTAGTTATCTAAAATATCAGTACACTTTAACTTGAGGCATTCTCCTGATCTCAGTCCAGTTTCATAAAGAAACCTAGCAATCAATCTATCTCTAATCCCGTGGTTTGTATTACTAAAAAGCTCATCGGAATAAATTGCGTGCTTAAATGTTGCAGTTTGCTTTGAATCCAAAGAGTAAATCGGGGCAGGCTTTTTATCAGACTTATAATTTTTTTCAAAAGATTTGAAAATTATATTCTTATATTTCTCACTTTTCACTAGAGAGTCATCATCAATATTTAGTAGACCTTCAATAAAGTCTTCAGTAAGCCATATTAGATAGTTGCATAAATTTCTTAAACGAGAATTGGAGGTGGAAATATCAACTAAGTTACCTGATGGAATACTATGAATTCTTGAATTATCGATTGAACGAATTCTAGCTAATTCTTTTGACGTGAAATCGCACCAACCACTGAAATCATCAATTTCTCTTTTTGTTAGTGCAATTAAATTATTTTTTACTCGGGTTTCTGGGGACATCCAATCTGGATTTCTTGATTTTTTTATTAACGTCCATTCTAAGAAAAATGCTAAATCTCTAAGAATTGCAAGATGAGTGTTAAGGCTTTTTTGACCCAAATTTCTATATATATATAAAGTTGGAAACTCACAAGGTAGGCCACTGCGAGAATCTAAAAGAATTGCTCTTCTGATGGAGTGCTTGGTAACTCCGTAGCCGATTGGTTGAAGAATAATTTTAGTTTGCGCAGTTAGGTTTTCAATCATTAAATGTTTACATAAAATATATGTGCTTAAATATATTATAAGACATAAATATATGTTTTATCTAAATATTAATTTTTAATCCTAAAGGCATGATTGTATTAATAATTTTATTGCCAATGTTTACGATTTTATTCTTGTGCTAATAACTTTGCCACCACTCATGCACACGAGCACTGTATCTCCCTCTTCTATCATGTTGTAGTCGCCTATGGCTTTACCTACAGCGCTGATTAAGCTGTTGCGCAGTTTGATGAAATTGTTGGAGTGGTTGTCTGGTAGGTGTTTGATCATTGCTGGCTTAAGTAAAGTGTAATGAAAATGTTGGGAAAGTGAACTGATTTATTGGTAGTTCGGTTGTTACTAGAGATTGAGTGAACGTCCGCCATCCACCGCTAGCACATGCCCAGTGACAAAAGGAGCGTCATAAGTTAAAAATTTAACGGCTTTGGCCACATCTTCAGGTTGCCCTGTACGTTTAAGCAGGGTCTGGTTAATGACGCGCTGGCGATAAACTTCATCAAACTGCGGATTGTTGTCTGGCCACTGCACAGGGCCTGGTGCAACGGCGTTAACGCGCACATCTGGTCCTAACTCATGCGCAAGCGATTTGGTGAGTGTCACTAGCCCCGCCTTGGCAACACTATAAATGACATAGCCTTTTTTGGGGCGCTCTACGTGCATGTCTGTGATGTTAATAATACATCCATGATGCTTGCGCAATTCGTTTGCGGCAGCTTGCGCCAAAAAAACAGGGGCTTTCAAGTTGCTGCCCATTAAGTCATGCCAATTTTCTTCGTTAATCTGTCCGATTTCTGTGGGAAAATAAGTCGAAGCGTTATTGATCAGCACATCGAGTTGGCCAAATAACCTGACTGTTTCATTGATTAAGCTAGGCAACACGCCAATGTTATGTAAATCGGCCTGAATAATTCCTGCAGAGTTGGGATGCAGTAGATTAAGTTCAGCTTGCAATGCTCGCGCTTCAACCACGCTACTTTTGTAGTGAATCATGATTTGTGCGCCATTTGCATGCAGTTCACGACAAATGGCGGCGCCAACTCTTTTGGCACCGCCAGTGATTAGCACGACTTTATTTTTAACTTTATCTTTGACCGTATTCACAGTTTACTCATTTCTTGATTGCAAAATATTATAATGGCTTATGACTTCATTACCTATTCCTAATGCCGAGGCGCAGGCGCACAGCCAGCAATTGGCGCAACTGATTGAAAACAAAATCGCGCAGTGTGGTGGATGGCTATCATTCGCTGACTTTATGGAAATGGCGTTATATACACCAAGCTTAGGTTATTACAGTGGGGGCGCTAAAAAGTTCGGCGCGGGTGGTGATTTTGTGACTGCACCTGAGATTTCTCCTATTTTTGCACAAACCATAGCGCAACAGCTCGCGTCAGTGTTGGGAGAAACAGAAGGGGATGTGCTGGAACTGGGCGCTGGTACTGGTTGTTTGGCAATTGATTTGTTAATGGCACTTCAGGCATTAAAGCAGTTGCCTGAGCACTATTTTATTTTGGAAGTAAGTGCACACTTGCGCCAAATCCAAAAAGAGGCAGTTAAAAACTCCTTGCCAGATGCGCTCTCTCAACGCGTGGTTTGGTTGGATGCACTACCCGCAGATTTTGTGGGGGTCATCATTGGTAATGAAGTGCTGGATGCGATTCCCGCACATTTAATCTACCATAGCCAAGATGCGCTGTTTGAGCGTGGCGTCAAGTTTGAAGGGGGCTTTGTCTGGCAGGATAAATTAATTGAGCCAGGCTCATTTTTAGATGATATCAAGCGTTACAACTTTCCAACAGATTATTTGACAGAAGTAAACCCCGCTGCAAACGGGTTGATTAACAGTCTGGCGCAGAGTTTGTTGCATGGGGTGCTGCTGCTGGTTGATTATGGCTTTTGCGCACGTGAGTATTACCATCCGCAACGCAATGCGGGCACCTTGATGTGTCATTTTCAGCAATATGCACATAGCAATCCACTCATTTATGTGGGGCTGCAAGACCTGACCACGCATGTTGATTTCAGTGCCATCGCAAATGCCGCTTTAAATGCAGGTTTGCAGCTAGAAGGCTACTGTACGCAGGCGCAGTTCTTAATAAACTGCGGTATTCTAGATCAATTAAGTTGCGTTTCTGCTGCTGATGTGGCTGCCTATGCGCCTTTGGCAGCGGCAGTACAAAAACTGCTATCGCCTGCTGAGATGGGCGATTTATTTAAGGTGATTGCTTTTAGCAAGGGGATGGAACTGCCACTTGCAGGTTTTAAGTCGGGAGATAAGTCACATACTTTGTGATGATGCGTGGTTGCAAGACAGATGTCAGGCTGGGGCCTCTACGACACAACTATTTGAGGCCTGCTTGCCTAGTCTGACTAATCTTTAAAAATCTGAATTTTAGAGATTGTCTAAAGTATAATGTGCGCCATGAACGATTTAACAAATACAGAAATATTGCCAGAAGAAGTCGCCGAGTCACGTCGGATTCGCAGTTTTGTTTTACGTCAAGGGCGCTTAACAAAAGGGCAGGCGCGTGCCCTGGAAACGGTTTTTCCGAAATTTGGCATTGCCTATACGCCCGAGTTGTTAGACCTAAATACGCTGTTTAATCGAGATGAGAGTAAAAAAATTCTGGAAATTGGTTTTGGCATGGGGGAGACTACAGCAAAAATTGCACAGACTCTGCCAGACCATGACTTTTTAGCAGCGGAGGTGCATACGCCTGGTGTAGGTGCTTTGCTGAAGTTAATTGACGAATTGGCGCTGACTAACGTGCGCGTCATTCAGCATGATGTGGTTGAGGTGTTGCAGCATATGCTGGCAGATGCAAGTTTAGATGGTGTGCATATATTCTTCCCCGACCCCTGGCACAAAAAGCGCCACCACAAGCGCCGTTTGATTCAGGCAGAATTTGTGAAATTGCTTTGCAGAAAATTAAAAACAGGGGCCTATTTACACGTGGCAACAGATTGGCAGGAATATGCCGAGTGGGTGCTGGATGTGCTGAGTTCAGAGCCACAGTTGCAAAATACAGCAAAAGATTATGCAGAAAAGCCGAGTTACAGGCCGCTCACCAAATTTGAGAACCGTGGCATTAAACTAGGGCATGGCGTTTGGGATCTGGTGTTTAAGCGACAATAGTTCTTGGTTAAATTTCTGGCGTTTTTACGTCGGAGTGTTCAGTCGCGACTCCAGAAATTGCCTCAGTATCTTCAGCAAATAGCCATTTTCCAATCACTGTTTCGGCCTCTTCTACGCCTTGTTTTTTCAGGCTGGAAAATAATTGTACAGTACATGCGCTGTTATAGTGATTACCCCAGGTTTCATTGAGTTCTTTACGCACCTTGTTTAAGGTAAGTGAGGCCTCTCCACGCGAGAGTTTGTCTGATTTAGTCAAGAGCACGTGTACAGGTTTTCCACTAGGGCAAAACCAATTCAGCATTTGACGGTCTAGCGGGGTGAGCGGGTGTCGGCTATCCATGACCAGCACCAAGCCTCCTAGACTTGAGCGCTCACTTAAATAGCGGGCTAGTACATTTTGCCAATGCGCGCGCATAGCTTCGGGGACTTTGGCGTAACCATAACCTGGCAAATCAACCAAGTGCCGATCGTTACCCAGTGTGAAAAAATTGATCAGTTGCGTGCGCCCTGGCTGCTTACTCACAAACGCCAAACGATTGTGGTTGGCAAGCGTGTTGAGTGCACTGGATTTGCCTGCGTTGGAGCGCCCCGCAAAGGCAACTTCAATGCCGCTGGCAGGTGGTAGATCGCGCAGGTGGTGTGCTGAAATAAAAAAAGTAGCATTTTGAAACAAAGGCATAACAATCCGATTCTGTCTGTAAATTCAATTACGCAATCTCGCTGGCATCAATGCACGTCAAGTGGCAATAGTCAGGGATGATTTACTAAATGAATTGAGATTACGTCGAAAAATGCTATCACGAATACTGGTTTTTCGCTAAAATATCGAGTTAATTAGTTGAATAATCTAGATTTAGGAGCAGTAATGCAAATTCGTCATTTAGCGTGGGTGTTATCCAGTTTAATGCTAGGTCTGACTACTCAAGCCTCAGCTGAGCCTGCTGCATTGGGTGCTGCGGAGAAAACCGTGAGTACCGTATGTGCTGCGTGTCATGGTGCAGATGGTAACAGTGCAATCAGCCTTAATCCTAAATTGGCAGGGCAGCATCCTGAGTATTTACAAAAGCAGCTGACAGAATTTAAATCTGGTAAACGTGCTAATGCTGTGATGTCCGGCTTGGTGGCAGGGTTGAGCGATGAGGATATCAAGGCCTTGGCCAGTTATTTTGCAGCCAAAAAGATCAATCTGGCGCAAGCTGTAAGTAACGGTAAAGGTTCTCTCGGTGAGAAGATTTATCGTGCAGGCAATGCGGCCACAGGCGTGCCTGCGTGCGCTGGCTGTCATAGCCCCAATGGCGCTGGTTTACCTAAACAATTCCCGCGCTTGGGCGCGCAACATGCTGATTACACATTGGCACAACTTCGAGCTTTCCGTACTGGTGAGCGCGCAAACGCTCCCATGATGGCGGTGATCGCCACCAAAATGACCGATGCTGAAATGGCAGCAGTTGCAGATTATATACAGGGCTTGCGTTAAGTCTGTATTGCTTGAAAGGGTGGCGTTGCTGCCCTTTTTTTGACCCTAAACAAAGCTAAATTTTAATTTTTTAGCAACTATCTTGATTACATTGGCGTCCAAGATAACCAGCTGATGGCTTGAGCTGGCGTTGTTATCCCAGAGTACCGCATGCAGAACCCAAAATTACCATTGATAAAAAACCTGTTTGATCTGCTAAGCTCCATGCGATTTGCCGTGAGTTTGTTGAGTATATTAGGCGTTGCATCGATTATTGGCACTGTGCTTAAACAAAACGAACCCTACGAAAACTATATTGTGAAGTTTGGGCAGTTCTGGTTTGGCTTATTTGAAACGCTAGGCCTTTATGATGTTTACCATAGCGGGTGGTTTCTGGTCATCCTGTTGTTTTTAGTGATTTCCACCAGTTTCTGTATCTATCGCAACACGCCAATGATGCTTAGAGAGTGGCGCACCTTTAAAGAGCATGCGACCGAAAAATCATTGCATGCCTTTAGCCATCAGGCTACGTTTCATCAAGTGGCGGATACTGAGGGTGCAAAGCAGAAATTGCTGGGGTTTTTAGCTGCAAAAGGGTTTCAGTACAAAATAAGGCAACAGGCTGATGGTAGTGAGCTGGTTGCGGCAAAAGCAGGTACACATCAACGCTGGGGCTATATTTTTACCCATGTGGCGATGGTGGTCATTTTATTTGGTGGTTTGCTAGACGGGAACTTGCCATTCAAGATTCAGGAGCTTTTGGGGCAAAAGCGCATTGAAACGCTGGACATCCCATTATCTCAAGTGCCAGCAGAGAGCAGGATGTCAACAGGCAATCCTTCATTTCGCGGCAATATGACCTTGCCTGAGGGCGCTAGCAGCAACGTGGCCTTTATTCGTGTGCGTGATGGCTACCTAGTGCAGGAGTTGCCTTTTGCGGTGGCATTAAAAGATTTTCGTATTGAGCATTATGCCACTGGCCAGCCCAAGTCATTTGAAAGTGATTTGCTGATTATTGATCCTGCTTTGAAAGAGCCTATCACCAAAACGATTAGCGTGAATCATCCCTTAACTTATAAAGGGATAGCCATTTATCAATCGGACTTTCAGGATGGCGGCACCGAACTTAACTTTAATGTGTGGAACCTATTCTCGCCCAATAATCAGGCGCAAAATTTAACAGGCGCGATTTTTGATAAAGCCAAGTTAGGTGATGGGGATAAAGCACTGAGTGTCGAGTTTAATGATTTTCGTAAATTCAATATTATTAACCTGTCGCCCGATGGCAAAGGCAAGCCGCATAATGTAGGCCCTAATGTAACCTATAAATTACGTGATAATCGCGGGCAGGCGATTGAGTACGTCACCTACATGCAACCTATGCAGATAGATGGCAAGTTTTACTTTATATCAGGCATGCGTGAGACGGTGCAGGATGAATTCAGATATTTACGCATTCCTGCAGATGACGACCTGAGCCTGCAGGAGTTTATGAATTTCCGCGCGACCATGTTGGATGCCACGCAATATGAAAAAATCGCAAGAAAAATTGCAGATAGCTCACTGGATATGAATAAAGACAAAACAATACGCACGCAATTTGAAACCAGTATCGTACGTTTGTTGTCTGTGTTTGCAGAGGGCGGCTACAACCAAGTGGCGCGCATGATTGAAGAATATGTGCCAGAGGCTGAACGTGAAACTTCAGCGGCTACCTATATTAAAATGATCAATATCGCAGCTTATGAGGCTTACAATCTCAGCTTGGCGCAGCAAAAAAAACCGCCGCTAGGTCAAGGCACTGAAGTAGAGATGCGATTAAGAGAAAGTTTAAACGCATTCAGTGATATGTTCTTTTACGGTGTACCCTATTATTTGCAGTTGGAACAGTTTGAGCATAAAGAAGCAAGCGGCCTGCAATTGACCAAATCTCCAGGTCAGAAATGGGTGTACTTAGGTTCTGTTCTCTTGGTGTTGGGCATTTTTGCCATGATGTATATTCGTGAAAGACGCATTTGGTTTTATTTAAAGCCGAGTGAAAATCAGGTGCATTTTGCGATGGCATCAAACCGTAAAAATTTAGATTTTGAACAAGAGTTCGATTTATACCGTAATCAGTTAACTAGCCTAATCAGCTGAGGATCAATATGAGTAACTTACTGGATTATCAACAAAAACCTTTATTGCAACAATTGGGTTGGCAAGATTGGCTATATGCAGTGATTCTGCTGATAGGTGCAGTTTTCGCCTTTACAAAATATGCACATTATATGGATGCCTATGAGGTTGGTTTTTTATTTGGCACGGCAATGCTTTCGAGCTACATGGGCTGGCGGTGGCGTGCACTTGCCAAGTTGGTGCTGGCGGTGGGCTTGGTGAGTTTGATTGCGGTTTCGTTATACCAAGGCAGTTTAGAGCGAGTGTCGCAAGTATTTTTCCTCAAGTTTTTAATCGCCAGTCAGTCTGCAATCATGTGGATGAACGTGTTGTTTTTTCTGGCAATGGCAACCTATTGGCTTGCACTGTATAGACGCAGTGCATTTACAGCGAATGTGGCCTCCAGCCTGACATGGGTGGCGGTGTTCTTTGGTTTTGTTGGCTTAATGGTGCGCTGGTATGAGTCTTATTTAATTGCACCAGAGGTGGGGCATATCCCCGTCAGCAATCTTTATGAGGTGTTTGTACTCTTCTGTTTGATTACGGCTTTACTTTATCTACATTATGAACAAAAGCTCAATACCAAGCAGCTGGGCGGCTTTGTATTGCTGGTGATTAATGCAGCTGTTGGCTTTATCCTTTGGTACACCTTTGACCGTGAGGCGCATGGCATTCAGCCCTTGGTACCTGCTTTGCAGAGTTACTGGATGAAAATACACGTACCCGCCAACTTTGTGGGCTATGGTGCTTTCTCACTGGCCGCCATGGTGGCCTTGGCTTATCTGCTGGCGGCGAAAGGTATTTTAGCCTCACGTTTGCCAAGTTTGGATGTGCTGGATGATTTAATGTATAAAGCGATTGCCGTGGGTTTTGCATTCTTCACTATTGCGACAATTCTTGGCGCAATGTGGGCGGCAGAGGCTTGGGGCGGTTATTGGAGCTGGGACCCTAAAGAAACCTGGGCGCTGATCGTCTGGCTTAACTATGCCGCCTGGCTGCATTTGCGTATGGTAAAAGGCTTGCGTGGACCAACCTTGGCATGGTGGTCACTCATCGGCTTGCTAATCACGACATTTGCATTTTTAGGGGTGAATATGTTTTTAAGTGGATTGCACTCCTACGGAACGCTGTAACCTTAAGTTGTGGGCTTAATACCTTGGCTATGTCGTTGTTAGTCCATTATTTTGGAAGGCCAGTAATGCGGCTTTAGGCGGTGCCATCCTCGCTAATTGCTGGGCTAACTGCTGGAGGTTAATTCCACTCTAAAGCGCACTTCTCCGTCATTGTTGTCTTGTAAGCTTAGCGTATAGCCTGCCTGTTTGGCTTGCTGTGCTGCGTGATATAAGCCCACGCCTAAACCATTTTTTGAGCTAACGTGTGATTTAAATAATTTATCTGCAATCTCAGCGGGGATTGCAGAGCCAGTGTCGGTGACCTCCAGGCAAAAATGTTGAGATGGCATTAACGTTACCTTGATATTCACGTTAGTTTCCAATTTTGCTTTTTCAAGCGCATTCTGCAACAGGTTGTCTACAACACTATCCAGTACCTCGGGTTCAATTTCTGTTTTAGGCAAGTTGACTGGCGCTTCAAACTGAATCTGATAATGTGCGTTTAATAATTTAAAGTTTTTCCACCAGTTGCCTACTTTTGCCTGGAATTTCTTCTCAATGCTGGGCTGCTCCAGTTTATGCAAAGTGCTGGTGAGTCTTTGATTTAATCGCGGTAGCTGTTTTTTGATTAGCGCAATCAGCTGTGTATCATCATTCGCATTCTGGCTTTGTTCAGCAGCAGAAGCCAGCGTGCCCAGCGATTGCAAAATATTCTTGATGTCGTGAGTAAGCCGTGAGCCAGTTTCATAAAGGCTTTGCATATAAGCATTTTGGCTGATGGTTTCTTCCCTGCGTTTCGCTTCATAAAACTCACCTAAAATTTGCGTAAGCAACTGCACATGCAGGTACATGGCGGGCGTAAATTGCCAGCGTGAATATAAGGTTAATTGTAGTTGATGAAAGTTGAAGGTGGAAATATAAGGTGTAGACTCTCCTGTATAATGGCTGCCATGGGATGACTGCCAACTTACGCCCCCCACCCAATTTAATGCTTGGAGCTCGCGCATAGACGCCACCAGAAAGTTTTCTGGCGAGGTTTCATTTTCTGCATACAAAGCAATTTTTCTCACCCACTCTTCAAATGGCAGACCGATGCTTAACAGGTAACGCGACATCAGTAACTCCAAACCTGAGAATGTCGCGCTAGGGTTCCAAAGCCAACTTAATGCCACTAAAGTAACTGCCAGGCCAATCACGGTATAAATGAGAAGCTTCACATAATGAATTTGCCAAATCACGCCGATGGCGTAGCTACCCAACACAACAATTAGCGTGATGAGAAAAATTAAAATGGTGTAGAAGAAGTCAATATTACTGGTGAAAGTACGCGGCTTATTTTTAGCAGATAAAAATAAGATGGTTAATGGCAATGTCGGTAGAAAATAAATCAGCAGAAACTCGGTGGCTTCCAGATCATTTTTTGCACCAAGTAATTGCGGCACCACCCAAAGCAGCAAAATTGCCAGCAGATAAGAGGCCGCAAGAATGTTGGAGAGTCTGGAGTGCGCTGGATTACTTGAAAAAATACGGCCGCTAATAAGCGCAAACAAGCCCGCAATCCAAAAAGCAGTGAGCCACCAGCTAGTAATTACGCTGGTGGCGGCCGCCACTGCAATCAATATAATCGCCATTTTCCATGATAACTTATCACTTTGCCGCATCACGGGCTGCCACAGCAGAAAAAATCCATAGTGGCAAAGCAGCAGCGCAGTGGTAAGTTTGCTGGCATCACCCCAAATCAATAAGGCATGCAGCGATAGCAGCATGAGCGCCATGAGTCGGTCGGTGTTATCAAGCAATGTTTGGTATAATTTGTAAAGTGATTGCATCGTCTAGTTCTTAACAAAAGGGGCGGTGTGGTGCTTTATGGTGATGATACGCATTAACTTTCATGTTTGCTTAAGTTTTAAACTAAATTTCAAGTTAAGTAAATCAGGATAAGCCATTAGCCCCAGATTTTTCATCAGCCGATTTTGCCTTTACTTGCATGTAAACTTGCCCATTTCGCGTCTTTTTT
>JAQTXW010000009.1 GCA_028688575.1 Methylotenera sp.
TCTGGCGGAAGAGGCGAGATTCGAACTCGCGATAAGGTTACCCTTATGCCACCTTTCCAGGGTGGTGACTTAAACCACTCATCCACTCTTCCACGAATGTGGCGAATTATAGTTTAAATTGTTGCAAAATCCTATTGGTAGATGACGACATTAAAGCGTAAACACCCAAAAACTTTGTATCAATTGCAAGCTGACTGAAAATTCACTCTGCAATAGTAAACAATCAGAGTCAATGCACGATTCATTTAAGCGGCTTGCTTCGAACTCCAGCCTAAAGAAGTAGGTGAAAATTCGCCTAATAATAGAATGTAGGCCACATCAAAGAACGGCAGCAAAGCACCAAAATGCGGGCACTTATTCTGCGTTTTCTTAGGTAAGAAAATAGGTATCAACGATGCCTTTACCTTTAATATCAACACCAGTACGCAGCTTGAATTGATAGGCGCCATCTAGAAGCTGCTTAGTGGTATAAGACACCTGAATTGCATCGGGCAGGCTGGTTTCCTCCATACGGCTTGCCATATTGACAGTATCCCCCCATAAGTCGTAACTAAATTTGCTACTACCGATCACACCCGCTACCACATCACCAGTATTAATCCCTATACGCATTTTCAGATCAAGCCCAGTCTGCGCTGATAACTCATTAAGTTCAGACCGCATATCCAGCGCCATTGCGGCAATGCGCTGCGCATGGTCATCACATGCCACGGGCGCACCAGATACCGCCATGTAGGCATCCCCTATCGTTTTGATTTTTTCAACCTGATATTTCTCTGCCAACTGGTCAAAACGTGAAAATATTTTAGAGAGCAAATCAATCAACTGCGCAGGCGGCATTTTTTCAGACATCTGCGTAAAATTCACCAAGTCGGCAAACATCACCGTCACCGCTTCATAATGATCGGCAATCCGCATGTCATTTTCTTTTAGTCTTTCAGCGATTGGTGCAGGTAAGATATTCAACAGCAACTTTTCAGACCTTGCCTGTTCGACTTCTAACGAAAGCATGACACGTTCTTTCTGCCCTTGAAAGAAACGCAACACACCATAAAGTATGGATGCAGTTCCTGTGATATTCATTAAAAAAAACGTATCCTTAACGCCAGATGGAATGGGCATGGCATTACCAGCAAAATAATGGTTCATCTGCCAAGATAAGAATGCCAAGCCGACAAACAGCAAAAACCATGGCGTAGACTGGCGAGTGCCCAGTATCATGAGCGCCCCCACAGGTGATAATATCGCCCAGATTGCCACGCCACTGGACGCCTCGTAACCACCAATCACCCACTGCATAAAAAACGGCATGACCAGTAGCATGACCAGTTGAGTAAACGTGAAATACTCGAACCTTTTGGATCGGTAAAAAATAAACAAACTGACGTAAGAAATCACCAAATAGAAGTATGGCACTGCAGCAATGACCGCATAACCATCACCCAGGCCAGATAAAGTATAAATCCAGAAAAAACTGACCAAGGTCTCAGCAATGACCAGAATAGACAAGATGGTTTTACCCAATGCTTCAGTTGTTGGATTAGTGAGATTCACCCAGAACTCACGCGTCATGATTGAGGGCGGCACTAAATTCACTGGCATAGTATATCAAGCTGAAATAACATTTTTCTCACACCTACTCATTAAACCCTAGGATCTACATTCCTACTATAACGCAAGCCAATGGCTTTTTCTATCGTTAAATTCAAGTTATGTAAGTCTGTTTTTACTATGCGTTGTGCACACATAGAAATATTTGCGAAAGTCCTTTTTAGCGTATTGAACCTCGTAAAAAGTCTCTCTAAGTAAAATACTTAATTTACAAAAAAGCATGCATCTATCACTTGATTTGCCAAGCACATAAGATTATCGTTCTAAAATATGGCTTAATTTTAGAAAGCCTTGTCCAATTGGGCTTGCAAGCTAAAATCAACAAGTAAGAATGTTTTAATCTGGGATGTAGCGCTATAATTTTTGTTTTAAAAATGAATCACACCACACAACGTAATCACTAGAGGAGCTGGCATGAGTTTAGATTTATTAAAAGGTCTTGGAGTCACTATACCTTACAAGGCAAAGTACGATAACTTTATCGGTGGCAAATGGGTCGCCCCTGTCAAAGGCGAATACTTTGATGTGATTACGCCAATTACAGGCAAACCCTACACCAAAGCCGCACGCTCCAGCGCTGAAGACGTTGAGTTGGCACTAGATGCTGCCCATGCTGCAGCAGATAAATGGGGCAAAACTGCACCAGGCGAGCGCGCTAATTTATTGTTAAAAGTGGCTGACCGACTCGAACAAAATCTAGAGCTGATTGCAACAGCTGAAACGATTGATAACGGCAAGCCTATTCGTGAAACGCTCAACGCGGACATTCCATTAGCAATCGACCATTTCCGCTATTTTGCTGGCTGTTTACGCGCACAAGAAGGCTCATTGAGTGAAATTGACGAACACACAGTGGCTTATCATTTCCATGAACCGTTAGGTGTTGTAGGCCAGATTATCCCTTGGAACTTCCCTATTTTAATGGCCGCATGGAAACTGGCACCTGCAATAGCCGCAGGCAACTGCGTGGTGATGAAGCCAGCAGAATTTACCCCTATTAGCATTCTGATTCTGACTGAAATTATTGCGGACATCCTGCCACCAGGGGTGATGAATATCGTGAATGGCTATGGTCGTGAAGTGGGCGCCCCGCTCGCCAACAGTAAACGTATCGCAAAAATCGCCTTCACTGGCTCAACAGCGACAGGCAGAGTCATAGCACAGGCCGCTGCGGGCAATTTGATTCCTGCCACCTTGGAACTTGGTGGCAAATCACCTAATATTTTCTTTGAGGACATCGCACTCGCCGATGATGACTTTTTTGATAAAGCCGTTGAAGGCCTGGTACTGTTTGCCTTTAATCAAGGTGAGGTCTGCACCTGCCCATCACGCGCTTTAATCCAGGAGTCAGTGTACGACAAGTTCATGGAACGTGTGTTACCGCGTGTTGCTGCAATTAAACAGGGCAATCCGCTGGACCCTAACACCATGATTGGTGCACAGGCTTCTGAGGACCAAATCAACAAGATTATGTCTTACATGGACATTGGAAGACAAGAAGGTGCAGAACTGCTAATCGGCGGTGAACGCAGCCTATTAACAGGCGCATTGGCTGACGGCTACTATGTTAAACCTACCTTGTTTAAAGGTAACAACAAAATGCGTATTTTCCAGGAAGAGATTTTTGGCCCAGTGCTTGCTGTGACAACATTCAAAGACGAAGCTGAGGCGTTAGCGATTGCCAATGACACGGTATTTGGCTTAGGCTCTGGTGTATGGTCACGTGATGGCAGCCGCGCTTACCGCATGGGGCGTGGCATCAAGGCAGGTCGCGTGTGGACTAACTGTTATCACGCATATCCGGCACATGCTGCATTTGGTGGCTATAAAGAATCTGGCATTGGTCGTGAAACACACAAAATGATGCTTGATCACTACCAACAAACCAAGAATCTGCTGGTAAGCTACAGCCCTAAAAAATTAGGTTTCTTTTAGGGAAGCATGTCGGTTCAATAGTGACTGAAAGCTAGTTTAATCCGTTGAACTAAATTAGCTGCAAACTATGTATAAAGAGGCGGCTAAGTTCCGCCTCTTTATTTTTATGTGAAAAGGTTTAATGATGGTCAGCCAAAAAACAGAAAGACTTTCTGCCACACCCTCTGCAGTCGCGCTCATCCAAAAACTGTCAGCACAATTTGGGCCCATCATTTTCTTTCAGTCTGGTGGCTGTTGTGAAGGCAGTGGCCCATTGTGTATGCCAGCCAATGAATTTCATCCTAGCCCATCAGACGTCATACTCGGTGAACTTGAAGGTGCAATCTATTATATGGGAGATAGTCATTTCTCATTTGCCGAAAACACACATACCATTCTAGATGCAGTATCAGGTTCAAGCGGCTCATTCTCACTAGATTGCGGTACAGGCATGGCATTTATCACCCGTGGGCGCTTATATAACGACGAGGAAATATCGCAATTACCTCCTGTTATGCGCGTTGGCTATCGCTAATGTTTGATCACAGTGTCTTGGCTGCCTCTGAAATTTTTTCAGCGCCGATCACCTGATTGCGTCCACTGTGCTTTGCCTGATATAAGGCGGCATCAGCTCTAGGGATAATCTGCTCTGGCGTTTCGCCTGCAATTCTTTCTGCAACGCCAGCACTGAAAGTAATAAGCACACGCTCATTGTTATGCATAAAGAAATTCTTAGTAAGCTCACGCTGTACGCGCGTGATCACTTTTACCGCTTCATCCTGAGGAGTATCTGGCAGAATAATAATAAATTCTTCACCGCCGTAACGCGCCAGAACATCCGTTGTTCGCAGCACATCCTTGAGTACACGGACTAAGTGCGTCAAGGCTTCATCCCCTGTTGCATGCCCTAGTGTATCATTGAGTTTTTTAAAGTGATCAATGTCCAGCATCGCAATGCATAGCATTGTATTATGACGGTCCGCACGGCCAAATTCTCGGGCAATGGCCTCATCCATCCCGCGCCTGTTAAGTGCGCCAGTCAGATAGTCCTGATGTGCCACCTGACCAATATAGTCAAGCTCCGCAGTCAGCTCCTGTATGCGCCTTTCTGCTTCCTGTGCCTGTTTTTGGCTTTGGCTGAACTCATCCCTCGTACGCTGCACACTTAATCCGATAGCACGTGTATCTTCTAGAATATTATTCAGCAATAAATTGAGCTCGCCTATATTTTCTGTTGTGGCAATTTTTTGCTGATAGCCTTCAATTTTGTCATGATAGTCACTGGTGCTTTCGGTCATTTCAACCAAGCGATCTACAAAAGTAGTGACCATTTTTTTCAGGGTGTCTTTGGCTTCTGTCAATGCAGGCTTCAGTTGTGCCTGCTTGTAAGTAAGCTCTTTTAAGCTGGCCTCTGCATCATAGAGGGTATTCACACTCAATGGCTTGGAAATAATGTCGCCCACTACCGTAGTTTGCGCGTAAAGCCATTTATCTTCTATCTGCACCAACTCACCCATACTGGCCAATACCAACCGTAATAGCTGTATCAGGGAATCATGTATCTTACCTTGGTGGTCACGTTCTATTTCAATGGCAAGCAGAATGGAGCGCAAGTCTTTCGCACATGCGGCCAACGCCTGCTCACCATCGGCCTGTTGCAACCGAGATAACAAAGCGGTAGCCTTCTTCTGAGTCTCAGATACAGCCTCCAAGCCTGGAATAATCACCAACTCAAAAGCTTTGAGTAGCATGTCACGCCATAGTGCGGAGTTTTGCACAGATACATGCCCAGCCTGCAAGGGTGAAGGTGCTGACACAGCTAAAGATGCCTGTGCATTTGTATTGGCGGCCGCATCCGCATGTGTTGCCAGGCCGTCTGTAACAACGGCATCCGATGTGCCACTTAGCCCCCAAGAGTTAATCAGCGCCTGAATTTTTTGTGCCAAAACATCAGAATCATTAGCAAAATTAATCAAGACTTTACTTAAGCCTTCTTTTTTACGGCTCAAGGTAACGCCTTTATGGCTGACCTCTAACTGCTTGAGTAAATGACGAATCAGCACAGACCAGCTTACTGCCTCATCTGCACTTTCACTTCCAGCAGACGGAAATAGCTTATGCAGTTGCAGTTCAACTTTTGCCCAGTCATTTTTTTCAATCAGTGGCGCAATCGCGTTCGCCACCGCGATATATTTAGGTGATTGCTTACCCGCCTTGAGTAACACTTTTTCCAGGGTTTTACCCAACTCTAATGATTGATCAATAGACTTTATGCCCGTGATTTCATCATAGACATTTCTGAAATTATCAGGGGTAGGCGGTAATTTCCGCTGCGTGAGTTGCAGCAGGGTTTGGCGCGCGGTTTCTATTGGGGAACTGTTCTGTTGCATGCAAGCTTACTCGTTCATTGTTGCAATCATGATATCTCAAATTTAAAAACACTAGGCGTACATTTAGTTATTTTATTTTCACTCTGCGCGCAATGCATCTATTGGATCCAGCAGCGATGCACGCCTTGCTGGCATTACGCCTGCCAGCAGGCCAATCAGTGCAGAAACCGCCAATGCACCGAAAGCAAAACTCAAGGGGGTGTGTACAGGCAAGGCAGGTAATAAAAGCTGTAGTGATTGTGCTGCGGCCACCCCAAAAACCAAACCCAGCAAACCACCCAATGCCGCCAAGACGATAGATTCGCCCAAAAATAAATACAGCACCGTTAAACGCTGTGCGCCCAGTGCCATCATGAGCCCTATCTCATTTTTGCGCTCACTGACAGCAATTGTCATGATGGTGACGATACCCACACCGCCCACCAATAAAGAAATTCCGCCCAGCGCTCCCACTGCCATGGTAAGAATATCCAGGATATTAGAAAGCGTATTGAGCATATCTTCTTGTGTCACCACGGTAAAATCTTCAGCACCATGACGCAATTTCAGGCGGGCTTTCACCGCAGCAGCTACATTTGCCACAGAAGCCCCTTCTTTGTAGATTACGTGTATTTCCATCAACCCTTCACGGTTAAATAATTCCAGCGCCCTTTCCGCCGGGATATAAGCCGTATCATCCAGATCAACGCCTAAAAACTGACCTTTGGGTGCCATCACACCAATCACCCTGAAATGCAAACCGCCAATTCTGACGCGTGCGCCCAGCGGATTCTCATGACCAAACAATTCCTGACGCAATTTACTGCCTAACACAACCAAAGCCCGCGCATCACGATCATCTCTTGGTAAAAAATTGCCTATGCGTACCGTTGAACTGAACACCTGAGTAAAATCTGCATCTACGCCATAGACCAAAGTACGGCGTAGCCGTCCGTTAGCGGCTAATTCGGCATTCCCCCAAACCGTGGGTGTGGCCCCCAGCACATTGGGCAGTTGTTTTAAAGATAAGGCATCATCCATCGTCAGCAAACGTGCGGTGGTAGGGATTCCTGAAGGGGGCTGGCCGCCTGTCTTGACTTTTCCCGGGCTAATACCAATCACATTGGTACCAAACTGAGTAAATTCTGCTAGCACAAAACGGTGCACACCTTCACCGATGGAGGTAAGCAAAATCACAGCCGCAATCCCCACTGCAATCCCCAGTAAAGTAAGCACACTACGCATTCGGTGGGCAATCACTGCCTGTAGTGCGAAATTGGCTGAATCTTTAATTAACATTACATCTATCTCGCGCTAGCGTTTCGATAATGCCTCTATCGCATCCAATCTGGCGGCTCTTCTGGCTGGCATCACGCCAAACAGTAAGCCTGAAACCAATGCAGTGCCGAGGCCAGCAACCACTGCCCACAGAGGCGGGTAGGCAGGAAATGCTGGGTAAATATATCGTAAAAGCCCAGCGCCTAGATAACCGAAACATAAGCCTAACAACCCTCCTAGCGTTGAGAGTAACAGGGCCTCAACCATAAATAACTGCTGTACAGATTTAGCCGTTGCCCCCAGCGCTTTAAGTAAGCCAATTTCTGCGGTACGCTGAGTGACAGATACCAGCATCACATTCATCACCAAAATGCCAGCAACGAACAAACTAATTGCAGCAATGCCCGCCACGCCTAGTGTTAGCACATTTAATATCTTATCGAAAGTCTGCAAAACTGCGTCCTGTGCAATGACTGTCACATCTTCTTCACCATCATGGCGCTGGATAATGGCCTTTAATACGCGTGCTTTTACGGCTTCTATCTGCGAGCGGCTTTCCGTTTCAATCAAAATACGAAACAAAGTATTCGTATTCAACATCGCCTGTGCCATTTCTATTGGGATAATCAGCAGCTCATCACTGCTCATACCCATGCCACGCCCGCCTTCCGCCAACACCCCCACCACCCGCAATTTTCTATTACCGACTCTTACTGTTTTACCAATAGGATTAGCACTGCCAAACACGTCTTTTCTTACCTGTGCACCTAGCACCACTTCTGGTGCAGCAAGCGAAGTTTCAGTGTCTGATAAAAAACGGCCTAGAGACAACTTTAAATTACGCAGTTTTTTATAATCGGCATTGGTGCCTAACAACATGGACTCACGCAACTTACCTGCAGCGTTTATCTCCGTGGTTGCGATTAGAATGGGCGACACCAACTTGACGCCCGCCAACTTAAGCAATGAAGACGCATCTTCTACGGTTAAGTCACGCGGTGTAGACGTCACTAGATTGGCAGGGTTAAACCCTCGTGTTTCTGACCTGCCAGGCAATACGATCACAAGATTTGTGCCCATAGATGAGAACTCATCGACAACATAACGCCTGGCGCCATCGCCAAGTGCTGTCAGCACCACCACAGCGGCAACCCCAATGGATATGGCTAAAATCAGCAAAAATGTGCGTAGAGAATTGCCGAAAGCGGCATAAGAAGAAAAGCGCAATGTGTCGCTTATTCTCATTGAAAGCGTCAACCTTCCTTAACAATCAGGTCTTGTGCGGAATCATGCACAATAGCGCCATCTACCATGTGGATTTGCCGATGTGCACGCGCACCCAGCGCTTGGTCATGGGTCACCACAATCAATGTCATGCCCTGCTGGTTCAGCGCTTCCAGCAACCTGACTACCTCTTCACCTGTGGCACGGTCAAGATTTCCCGTTGGCTCATCTGCCAATAACACCAAGGGACGCATCACTGTCGCACGTGCGATTGCCACACGCTGGCGTTGCCCGCCTGACAATTCATTGGGGCGATGCTGTGCGCGATCAGCCAGTCCATAATCATGAATCGCTTGTAAAACAATAGCGGCCCGCTCTTTTACCCCCACTCCCGCCAGCACCAGCGGCAACTCTATATTAGCGGCAGCGGTTAATCTCGGCACCAAATGAAAACTCTGGAAAATAAACCCTATACTTTTGCTACGCACACTCGCTTGCTCATCGGAATTAAGTGTCGTCACATCACGGCCTGCCAACTCATAACTGCCACGATCAGGTCTATCCAGCAAGCCTAACAAATTGAGCAGGGTAGATTTTCCAGAGCCTGAAGGTCCCATTACAGCAATATATTCACCTTGCCTGATTGTCAGATTTATATCATGCAGCGCTTGCACACTGGTGTCACCCAACTGAAACACTCTATCAATGGAGGTAAGCTGTATGATGGTCTGCTGGCTATTCATGACACGAGTCAATTAATTTTCTGGGATAACGGAGGCGCCCGCTTGCAAACCCTCACGTTCGAGCGATGTGACTATTTTTTCACCTTGCTTCAGACCCTCCAAAACCTCGGTGAACTCCCAATTAGCCACGCCTGAACTAATTTTCCGCTCAATCAATTGATGTGTATCTGGCTGATATACCAACACCTTACCTCCCTCAAGTATCGCTGAAGTTGGTATGCGTAATACGTTTTCCTGTTTTTTAAGCACTACCTCAACATCTGCACTATAACCCACCAGTAATTGCCCAAATTGCGCCTCATCATCCAGTGCCACTTCGATATCGACCGTGCGTGCCTGTTTTTCAACCGCCACAATATAAGGCGCCACACGCTTTACATGCCCCGTGAGTATTTGGTTGGGCAAGGCATCTAATGTAACCCTTGCAAGCTGTCCGACAACAATTTTTGGCGCATCCACCTCATCCATTGGTGCTTCTACATAAAGACATGAAGTGTCAATTAGATCAATCGCAGGCGGCGTTGCCACACCAGGTGGTGACGGGGTGGTGTATTCACCAAGCTCGCCCACGATATCTGCCACGACCCCATCAAATGGGGCTGTAAGCGTCGTTTTACCTTGCTCGGCCTTGCTTACACTGAGTTTCGCCTGCGCCTGCAGTATGTCTGTGCGTACGGATTCACAAGCAGCACGACGCGACTGAGCCTCATAACGGGCCTTCTCCTCAGCACCTATAGACACAAAACCACGCTGACGCAACTTCGCCATGCGCCCAGCCTCATGTTCTGCATTCTCGGCCAACACACACACCTCCCCCACTCGCTTGCGTGCACTTTCAACCTGAGATGCCGCCAAATTTACCTGGGCTTGCTGATCGTCACTCCATAGCTGGAGCAAAATTTGACCTTTTGTAACATGATCGCCTTTTTTAACCCCCAAATAGACGATGCGGCCACCGATAATGGGAGATAAGCGCGTTCGCTGGCAGGCTTCAATAGCGCCTGCGCGTGTGTTCGCAACAGTAGACTCTACAGTACCCGTTTTAACTTCATGCAACACAACAGGCAAAGGTTGGGGCTGGGTAAAATACCACAGGCCCGTGCCAATCAAAGCCATCGCAATTAATAATAGGGATATGCGCCGCATAAAGCTCTCAACAACTCTACATTCATTAACTTACTAAGAAAAAACAGAATAAACCAACTACCAGCGCTTTCATTCTAGACTTGCTGACAATCGTAGGCAACTAATCATTTAAGTGATCAAATATCATCAGCCAACACCAAAACTGCCTAACTCTAGACTTTCCATTGTGAATCTTGCATCCAGCATACCCCTACACAGATTCTGTTTGCACCTTCTCATTGCTCACACATCTTTTAAGACTGCTGATAAAAATCATCTGTTAAAATATCACTTTCATCTTTTGACCAGCCTGACATGCCCAAGTATTTAACTGCTGCTTTATACAAATTTGTGAGCCTGCCAGATTATCTATCACTGCAAGCACCTGTGCTTGAGGCCTGTAGGCTACACCATATCAAAGGTACACTGCTACTGGCTGAAGAAGGCATTAACGGTACCATTGCTGGCTTACCTGATGACGTACATCATCTGCTGCACTTTCTACGCAGCGCGCCGCTATTTGAAAACAGGTTTGCAGACCTTGAGCATAAAGAGTCATTTGCGGATGAGCACCCGTTCTACCGCATGAAAGTGAAACTCAAAAAAGAAATCGTCACACTAGGTGTCCCTGGAGTAAGCCCTACCAATAAGGTGGGGACTTATGTAAAACCTGAGCATTGGAATGCGCTGATTTCCGACCCTGAAGTATTGCTCATCGACACCCGCAATGACTATGAAGTAGGCATCGGCACTTTCAAAGGGGCGATTGACCCTGCAACATCGACTTTCCGCGAATTTCCTGAATATGTTGCACAGCACTTTGATAAGACCAAGCATAAAAAAGTCGCCATGTTCTGCACTGGCGGTATCCGCTGTGAGAAGGCCTCTTCTTACATGATAGAGCAAGGCTTTGAAGAGGTGTATCATTTGCAGGGCGGTATTTTAAAATATCTGGAAACCATTCCTGAACAAGAAAGCCTATGGCAGGGCGAATGCTTTGTGTTTGATCAGCGTGTTGCTGTGAAGCACGGCTTGACCGTTGGTGACTTTGACCAGTGCTACGCTTGCCGCCACCCACTGTCGCCTGCCGATAAGCAAAGTACGCACTATGCTGCTGGCGTATCCTGCCCGCATTGTTTTAATAAAACCTCGGCAGATAAGCGTGCCAGACTATTAGAGCGTCAAAAACAGGTGACTCTTGCCAAGCAACGCGGTGAAGTACACATAGGTGAAAAAAAATAACGCATGGATATCACACGTGAAAAACAGGCCATCAGTGCCTACTTTAAGATACTGCAGAAAAAAGGCGCAAAAACTGGCATGCTTTACAAACGCTCAGTGTTTTTGGATCAATTAACAGCGCAGCTTGCAGACAAACCTTTAGAGCGCAGTGCTTATAGTAAAGCCATTGAACTCACCATTCAACATGTAGCAGAAAATGACTGGCATGACTGCTTAAATACTGCACGTGAATTTTATCCATTCTGGATGGGAGACATGAAATCAATTGCGGCCTTTAATGCCAAAGGTGGCTTTGACGTAGACCCGCTGCAATGGAAACCTGCATCCACTACGTTAAAGGCACTCACAGAACGGCTCCCCAGCGAAAAATTTGATGCAACAGATGCAAGGCACCTAAAAGCCTACTCCAATGCATTGCTGGAAAAAGGTGCAAATAAAACCCTATTAAGCACACGCACCAATCTTGCTAAAATACTGCTGATACAGTTAAAAGGTGCGCCTATTGACGATGCGCGCGTTTACCGCACTGCGGTTGATGCAACTTTGCCATTATTTAAAGCGGATGAAACCAAGCAATTGTTCTTATATGTGATCCGCGAGTTTTACAGCTACTGGATTGGAGATTTGAATATTCAGTCTAAGACTAAAGAAGATTCTTTTTACGACTAGAATCATTTATACAGACTAGTAAGCATATAGCACCAGTCAGCGCAGCCAGAATAAAATTCTACAGTTTAAAGCTGAAATTTAAAAAGTAGAATTGATGTGGGTTTGGCCAATCTCAACACCACACTCTCAAACGCTGCCATTGATACATAGGCTTTTATTCGCATTTGTTAAACATCACTATTACTAACAGGGTCACGCACACTTGCATAACACGCTACGTATCGCAACTTTCAACATCCATAAAGGCTTTACGCACTTCAATGCCAGTTACGCCATTCATCACCAGCGTGAGTTGCTGCGTGACCTGCATGCCGATGTGGTGTTTTTGCAGGAGGTAAGAGGTGGCCAGCACGGTCATAGCAAGCACGTTGCTCACTGGCCAAGTGCCAGTCAGCTAGAGTTTCTGGCAGACAGTATATGGTCTGACTATGCTTACGGTAAAAATTCGGTTTACCCTGCTGGCCACCACGGCAATGCCCTGCTGTCTAAATTCCCGATTATCAAGACGCATAATCTGGATATTTCAGCGCATACCACAGAAGAACGCGGCATGTTACACACTGAAATCCAAATTCCTCACTGGCATGTCCCTTTGCATACCATTTGTCTGCATCTTGGCTTGTTTGCACGCTGGCGACGCTGGCAGCTAAAAATCGTAAGCGATTATATAAAAACACACATTCCTGCACACGCGCCGTTGATTATCGCGGGGGACTTTAACGATTGGGGGCAACGTTCTGGTAAAGTTTTTGCAGAACAACTCCACCTCAATGAAGTCTTTGAACATCATGCAGGCAAACCTGCGCGAAGTTTTCCTTCATGGATGCCAGTATTAAGACTTGACCGTATCTACACACGGGGGTTTCAGATTAAGCAGGTAGAAGTGCATTCTGGCGCGCATTTTGTTAAGTTGTCCGATCACGCAATGCTTTCCGCGACATTAGTCAGGGAACATTCATCATGATGCGCTTTAAAGGTGGTAACCGCATTGAGTTGTTACGCAGTGGTGTGGAGTACTTCCCAGCGCTTGAAGATGCGATTCATCACGCGCAATTTGATATTTATATTCAAACTTACATATATGAAGCAGATACCATTGGCGTGCGCGTCGGCAACGCACTCATCAGCGCGGTGAAACGTGGCGTCCGTGCGCATGTATTAATCGATGGCTTTGGTTCAAAAACACTCAGCACGGAATATATAGAAACACTGAGGGCAGCAGGTGTGGATATCATGTTCTACCGCCCCAAGATTTCCCCCTGGACCTTCAAAAAGAACCGCCTCAGAAGACTGCATCAAAAAGTTACTGTTGTTGACAGCCAGATCGCTCTTGTTGGCGGCATTAACATTATTGATGATGCCAACACCCCCAATCAGGTGCCGCCAAGAATAGATTACGCGGTGCGTATTGAAGGCCCGCTATTGCCGACCATTGCGTCCAATGTGCACAAACTATGGCAGCGGCTGGCTTGGATGCACTTTCGCGTAAAGCACGCCTATGCACACAGGCCCTCTATTCACCGCAGCCATGTCGCGGGCAGCATTAGCGCCGCTTATGTGATTAGAGATAACATTCTGCATCGACGTGATATTGAAACCGCCTATTTAAATGCAATCCGCCATGCAAAATCTGAAATCATTATTGCTAATGCTTATTTCGTACCAGGCATCAGGTTTCGTCGCGCACTCATGAGTGCAGCGCAGCGTGGCGTGCAGGTAAAATTACTCCTGCAAGGCCGTAAAGAATATTTTTTAATGTTTGCGGTGCATGCGTTTTATGGATCATTCTTAAAAAGCGGTATTGAAATTTACGAATACCACAAAAGTTTCATGCACAGCAAGGTGGCGGTCATCGATCAGGAGTGGTCCACAGTAGGCTCATCTAATATTGATCCATTTAGCTTGTTTCTAGCACGCGAAGCCAATATTATCATCCGAGATCAGACGTTTAGTGCACATTTGCGCACAGACATCATTAAGAATATAGAAGATGGTGCCATTCATATTACCAAGCAAAACTGGCAGAATGCATCCATTGCCATCCGCTTTGTCTCCTGGTTCGCCTACAGTGCGGTCAGATTCTTTTTAGGCCTTATCGGCTATCCAAAAGCCTAAAACCACGATGTATCTGTTTAACTTCAGGGAATTTAAACCCAGATTATCTATCCATCATCTCAGGATGTACGTGAATATCCATACAAAAGTGCTTTTCAGGTGCAAGCAATGACTTATGCAACGCTGGAGTGGAAGGCAGGCCAACCGTTTGCCAGCGCCTTTCAGGACGTTTACTTTTCAAGTGATAACGGCCTGCTCGAAACAGAGTATGTGTTTCTGCAAGGCAACGATTTAGCCCAGCGCTGGCAACAGCCTGCACTGGAGTCATTCACTATCGCCGAAACTGGCTTTGGCACAGGCTTAAACTTTTTGTGTGCAGCCAAATTATGGCTCGAAACCGCCCCTGAAGCAGCAATGTTAAATTTTATCAGCGCTGAAAAATATCCACTGACCTTAGCCGATATCAAAACGGCTTTGCAACTATGGTCACAGCTAGATACATGGAGCACCCCATTACTCGCACAATATGCAACACTTATCCATACAGGCACCATCAGGCTTTATGACAACCGCGTTCAGCTCACTTTAATGCGTGGCGATGCATGCGAGCAATTGCGTCAGCGTCACGATGATGCTGACGCATGGTTTCTCGATGGGTTTTCACCTGCTAAAAACCCTGACATGTGGCAAGCCGCACTGTTTGAACAAATGGCAAGGCTTTCTCACGCAGGTAGCACATTTGCCACATTCACCAGTGCAGGCATGGTAAGACGGGGCTTAATGTCCGCAGGGTTTAAAGTGAGCAAGCGCAAAGGTTTTGGCAAAAAACGTGAAATGCTCCATGGAAGTTGGACAGAGGCTTGCCATGGCAACTAGCACCGCAATCGTAATCGGCGGCGGGATAGCGGGGTGCAGTACGGCTTTTGCACTGGCAAAACGCGGCCTGAAAATCACGCTGATTGAGCGCAATGCAAGCATTGCCAGTGCGGCCTCTGGCAACCCTTTAGCCATGCTCTACCCACGCCTCGGTGGCGACGTGATCAGCAGCCAGTTTGCGCTGGCAACTTATACGCACAGTTTAGCGCTATTTCAATCACTCAATCTCCCTCAAGCCGACTTTAATCAATGCGGCATGCTGCAACTGGGCTTCAACACACGGGAGCTCACGCGTATTCAAAAGGTGGCATTGCAGAGCCACCCCGAGCACATCCTGAAATTTGTCAATCGCCACCAAGCCAGCGCACTGGCTGGCATTGAGTTGACTCATGATGCACTTTATTTCCCAGGGGCTGGCTGGGTCAACCCCAAGGCACTTTGTAACCGACTAACACAACACCCCAATATCAACATTCAAACCTCACAGGCCGTGACTGCTGTTTCTCAGAATAAATGCCAGTTAATGAACCATCATGGCAGCCAAACCCTCACCGCAGACATTATCGTAATAGCGAACGCCAATGATGCGCAGCAACTGCTACCCGATATACCACTTAATATCCATGTAGTACGTGGCCAAGTGAGTCTGATTAAGGCGACCACCACTAGCCGCGCACTCAACACCATACTCTGCAGTGATGGCTATTTAAGCCCAGCACGCTATCTGCACCAAGAAATAGCGCAACATTGTCTGGGCGCAACATTCTCTACTGAGCAAACACATAGTCTTGCGGTCAATGCAGATGACCATGATAAAAATCTTGAAAAGCTTAAACACTTATCACTTGCCTTGCATGAAGACCTGCAACACAAGGTGACTGATGGGCGCGCGTCTTTAAGGTGTAGGGCGATTGATTACTGGCCACTGGCTGGGCAATTACTCGATGCCTCCAGACTCAGAGCCACTCCGCCGCGGCCCAGTGCCTCTGTTGAGTGTTTACCCTGGGTTGGAGGGCTATACCTCAATATTGCACACGGCAGCAAAGGCTTTTCCACGGCACCACTATGTGCAGAACTCATTGCACAGCAAATTTTTAACGAGCCATCCGCAATTCACAGTGAGTTTACAGGCTGGCTTAATCCGAATCGTTTTTTATTGCGCGATCTGGGATTAAAACGTCTCGCTAAAATGCGTTAAAATCGTACCATGCAGAATTTAGAAATCGAGCTTAAGCAAAACCAGCAACACTTGCTCAAAAATCCCAAAGACCTCAATGCACAAATCAACTGCGGTAATCTGTGCGTAGAACTTAAACGATACGAAGAGGCTGCCGGCTATTTCAGGAGGCTTTTACGCGTATTTAAAAACAATCAGGATTTACAAAATGCCTTATGCTATGCCTTGCAGGAACTTGGCAATGAGGCGCACATGCAAGGCCGCTATATCATAGCAGAAGCCTGCTTTGAAGAGGCATTGCAACACCAGCCCAACAATGCAGGCTACCGCTACAACTTAGCTAATGCACAGCGCGAGCTGGGTAAAGCCAGAGAAGCTGAGTTGCAATATCAAAAAGCCATTCAAATTAACCCTGAAGATGCCGACTTTTATAATAACTTAGGTAATGTACAGCGCGAGCTGGGGCAGCTGGATTTAGCCATTGCGAGTTATGAGCATGCACTCAGGCTTAACCCTGATCTTTATCACGCCAAAGTGCATCTGGTGCATCAAAAACAGCATATCTGTGATTGGCGGGGGCTAGACCACGCAATCACAGAAATTCGGCACTGGGTGAAATCACGCCCCAACGCACAAGTTTCACCTTTTGCTTTTTTAGCAATGCCTGCTACAACGGCCGAAGAACAAAAAATATGCGCAGATAACTGGGTTAATAATCGCTATGCAAAACTGATTGAAATGGGCAAAAACCTTCACTTCACCCGCACAAAAAACACCGTGCATAAAAAAATTAAGATTGGCTACCTATCCGCTGACTTTAGACTACATCCGCTTGCCTTTCTTATCAGTGAACTCATCGAACTACACAATAGAACACAATTTGAAGTCATTGCATTTTCATTTGGCGTCAACGACAAATCTGCGGCACGCGTAAGACTAGAGAAAGCCTTTGATCAGTTTTATGATATTCGCGCACTTTCTGAAATGGATGCCGCCGCACTCATACACCAAAAAAATATTGACATACTGGTGGATTTAACTGGCTTTACGCAGACCAGCCGTAGCGGCATTGCCGCACTGCGCCCTGCACCTATCAACGTCAATTGGCTTGGCTTCCCTGGCACAATGGGCGGCATTAAAGATACACCGCTCTATGATTACTTGCTCACAGACAATTTCATTACCCCTGATGACAGCAACGCAAACCAGACTGAAAAATACGCTGAAGCACTAGCGTCACTGCCTTACAGCTATCAACCCAATGACCGTAAACGCCCTGCAGGCGAAACACTTACTCGACAGGCATACAGCCTGCCTGAAAATGCCTTTGTATTCTGCTGCTTTAACCAGAGCTTCAAGATTACCGAAGAAATATTTGCCATTTGGATGAGGCTACTCAAAGCCAAGCCAGACAGTGTCTTATGGCTGCTGGAGTGCAACCCTTGGGCAAAAGAGAATCTAAAGCGTGAAGCAGAAATTGCAGGTGTCGCCTCTTCACGTCTTATTTTTGCGCCTCGTGTCAGCATCGCAGACCACTTGGCGCGACATGCACATGCAGATCTCTTTTTAGATACGCTCCCCTACAACGCACACACGACCTGCAGCGATGCCTTATGGATGGGCTTACCTGTGCTCACCTGCGCAGGCAGCACGTTTGCATCACGCGTTGCTGGCAGTTTAATTAACGCGGCAGGGTTAAGCGAATGGGTCACCTATTCTCTCAAAGACTATGAACAAAAAGCGCTCGAATTTGCACAGCATCCTGAGGTGATTTTACGTGCAAAACAAAAACTTTTAGCAGAGAAAATGTATTCTGGATTATTTGACACAGCCAAATTTGCACAAGCATTAGAAACCCAATATCAACGCATGTGGCAACATTATCTTGCGCAAAATGATATTGAAAATTAGCCTTTACAGCTCAGCCCGCACTGAGAAATTGTGCTAAAGTCTTACCTGCTTACCAAGCGAATTAACTTATTAAATTAAGCTATCACAAAGATTTAACACATAAGTATTTTGGAATAATGCGTTAGGAATAGACCATGGCAGCAATTGACCTCACCCCAGTTTTAAAATTCATGCTGGATAAAGGCGGCTCAGATTTGTTTTTCAGCACAGGGGCGAGTATCCATATTGAAGTTGAGGGTGATACAACACCGATTAACACCCAGGTTATGCAGCCTGGGATGATTAAAGAAATTGCCTACTCTTTAATGACAGCAGAACAAACCAAAGAGTTTGAAGCGCACCTGGAATGCAACTTCGCCATTAGCAAAACAGATATCGGGCGTTTCCGCGTGAATGTGTTCAGGCAACGCGGTGAAGTCGGCATGGTCATTCGCCATATTAAAACAGACATTCCATCCATCGAAACCTTAGGTCTGCCGCAAATTCTTAAAAATCTCATTGTCCGTAAACGCGGCCTGATTTTAATTGTAGGCGCGACAGGTTCTGGTAAAACCACAACGCTGGCCTCCATGATTGATTATCGCAATGAAACCACGAACGGCCATATCCTCACACTGGAAGACCCGATTGAATTTATTCACCCGCATAAAAAATCAGTGGTGGATCAACGCGAGGTAGGCATAGACACACTCTCCTTTGAAAATGGCCTTAAAAACGCCATGCGCCAAGCCCCTGACGTGATTTTAATCGGTGAAGTACGCGATATGGACGGTATGAAAAACGCACTGGCCTATGCAGAAACTGGCCACTTATGCTTGGCCACGCTGCATGCCAATAATGCCAATCAGGCACTGGAGCGCATTATTTCGTTCTTCCCAGAAGATGGCAGAACAGGCCTTTTACTTGGCATGTCAATGAATCTGGTGTCTATTGTGTCACAGCGCCTCATTCCTGGCGTACAAAGCAAGCGTGTAGCAGCGACAGAAGTCATGATTAACACGCCCTACATGAGCGAATTGATTCAAAAACAAAAAATGAGTGAAATCAAGGAAATCATGGCTGAAAACAACGACATTGGCATGCACACCTTTGACCAGTCACTGTTTAAATTATTTGCTAACGGCAAGATTGACGAAGAAAACGCACTGGCTTACGCAGACTCGCGCAATGACTTGTCACTAAAAATACGCTTTGCCGCTGAAGGTGAGCGCAGTAGCAGCCCGTTTACGGCCTAAACATAAGGACGCATCAAAATTTAAAGAAGAAAGTAACTAAAATTTATACCAACCTGCCCTTTGCTGCCCTTGTGATTACCTAACCATCCATCTAATCAAAGTCATCCGCCTCATGCAATGCCAACTCGCACGATGTGCCTATCGCATCATACCCGGCCTTTTCCAGCTGAATTCGGTATGCGCAGCTTGGCAAGTGGCCTTCCAGCTTACCATTAATGGTGGTTGTCACCACCTTGCAAAACGCACAGCGATAGCTATGCGCCTGCCCTTCTATGTTCTCCTGAGGGTAATCAATGTAAAAAAGCTTTTTCATATTGCACTCCTGACACTTGAGGTTTAGCGACACATGTTCAGTTTAACCCAGATTTCCATACTTATTCGGAAATTGTACGTTGTTGCTGAATAGCTGCAATGATTGCAGAAATTACAATGAAACTACCTCCAACCCATTCATTGAACGCCATGGTTTCATTGGCTAAATAATAAGCAGCAATTGCCGCCACCACCAGCTCAAACAAAAACAGTACCGAGGCACGTGTGGCCTCAATATGCGTCACGCCATATTGTACAAATAAGGTAGCCGCCATCAATAGCAGTGCAATCAAACCCATGACCAGCCAGTGGGTGGGGCTAAACACACTTGGTGCAACCAGAGGCGCGCTAACCACAGGAATAAATAAAGCAGCCACCACCAGCACCCCTATCCAAACAGCAAAAGATTTGGTTAGCAAGCTTAAGTGGTTGGATTTTCTAGTGATGACATTGGTTAGTGAAAAGCCAAAACCTGATGACAAAGCCAGCCATTCCGCCTGATTTCTGGGCAAGGGCAAGCCGCCTAGCACGGGGTCATACAACATGACAAAAGCACCCATCAAAGAAATTAATATCGCCACATAACCAATCAGCTGCGGTTTTTCTTTTAACCAGAATCTGGCAAGCAGCAAAGTCCAGATGGGAGATAGGTAAAACAGCAACATGACCCGCATCACCTCACCTTCAATGATGGCCAGCACATAACTCAGGTTTGTCCAGCCTGCTGCCAGACTCAGCCAAATGACCCCCAAAGGCAAATGCAACATCCCACGCCAATGACGTGCAAATAGGATACTGGCAATCATCAATGCAATGGCATAGGTATAAACGCTAGACATCACGCCTGAAATACCTGCCTCTGCCATGATGCGATAGGGATACCAGATGACACCCCAGCTCGCCGCGCCAAAAAGCAGGCCAAATATTGCAAAAGAGTGTTTGTTTTGACTATTCAATATAATGCTCGCTCACTATAATAATGCCTATGAACCCAAATTTAAATTTACTGCAACCTTACCCATTCCAACGTTTACGCGATTTATTCAAAGGTATTACCCCGAATCCAGACTATAAAGCGATCAACCTGTCCATTGGTGAGCCTAAGCACGCAACCCCGCAGCTCATTAAAGATGCACTGGTCAACCACTTGGCAGGGCTCGCTAATTATCCCACGACTATCGGTTCAAATGAGCTGCGTGAAGCAATTTCTGCCTGGATTTCGCGCCGTTACGCTATACCAGCACCCAATGCTGAAAAAGCCATTTTGCCAGTCAACGGCAGTCGCGAAGCACTGTTTGCTTTTGCTCAGGCGGTGATAGACAAAACCAAACCTGCGCCAGTAGTCATTTCACCTAATCCGTTTTATCAAATTTATGAAGGTGCCGCACTTCTGGCTGGCGCCTCTCCTTATTTCATCAACACATTACCGCAAAACAATCATGAGATGGATTTTAATTCCGTACCAGCCGAGGTGTTAGCACGCACTCAGTTGGTGTATGTTTGCAGCCCTGGCAACCCATCTGGCAAGGTCATGAGTGTATCGCAATGGAAATCCATTTTTGAATTATCAGACCGTTACGGCTTTGTGATTGCTGCCGACGAATGTTACTCGGAGATTTATTTTGATGAAGCCCTACCACCACTAGGCGCATTGCAGGCAGCACATCAACTGGGGCGTGATTACAAAAATCTGGTGGTGTTCAGTTCATTATCCAAACGCTCCAATGTTCCTGGCATGCGCTCAGGCTTTGTCGCTGGCGATGAAAAAATTATTGAAGCGTTTACACTGTACCGCACCTATCATGGCTGTGCGATGAATCCTGCGGTACAAGCGGCCTCCATTGCCGCATGGAAAGATGAAACGCATGTGATTGAAAATCGCACACAGTATGCTGCAAAATTCAAAAACGTCACACCACTACTCACCAACACATTCGAAGTCAGTGTGCCTGACGCAGCGTTTTACCTGTGGGCTAAAATTAAAGACGCGAACATTTCAGATGCCGAACTGGCCGTGCGACTTTACCGCGACTTAAACATCACGGTTTTACCTGGCAGTTTCTTGGCGCGCGAAGCCCATGGCGTAAATCCAGGAGAAAATTTTATTCGTATGGCTTTGGTAGCCTCGCAAGATGCGTGTATTGAGGCTGCAAATCGTATTAAGAATTATTGTTAGATTGATGTGAATTTCAACTGCTTGTTTTTATATATTGACGATTTAATCTAACTGCCAGAGCACTCAGTGCGACGAGTGCGATGCCGATTATCACCAAGGCAATTGGCCAACCCACGGTATTGGCAAAATGTTTTGCCGTGTAATAGCCGATATATGTCAACATCGACATGGTGCCTACCAGCAACAGTGTTCTACTGCGCACATAAGTGCTCACAAAAATAATCAGCGCAGACAAGCCAAGGTAGGCAAGTTCAAGTGGTGTATTTTTAACTTGATCGAACACTGAGAATAGCAGTATCACCGCGCCAAAAAAATACCAAAATGGCGCAATTGCAAAGTGCTTTGACTGATGCATGGCATAAGCGACACAAAGTAACGAAGCCCCCATTACCATGCCATTCAGTTTTTCATCCAAACCCCAGACATCAAATAAATTGACAAAGAAAATACAGCCGAACAAAATCGCGCTAAACGCTAATGCGGTTCGACCTTTAGCAATAAATGCCGCACCTTGCTGAATCAGCATATATATAGCCATAAACATCAAGCCATGACGCGCATCTCCGCCAGATGCGTACTCCTGCAGCATGACCAGCACTCCCATTGGTTGCAGTATGGATGCCATCAACAGTAGCGGTGTTGCAGCTCGCTCGTATTTTTTATCAGCCAGACACATCAACCCCATGATAAATGCAACCAATCCTGAGCCCAGCGTGACAATCACACGTGCTGCCGAGCCAAAATCATCCCAATACATGGAAATAAACACACCAATGCCTGCAAATACAAAAATGCCACCGATATAACCAAACAACTTGGATAACACACTTGACGATTCTTTATGGCCTTGCCGTGGCGGCGCCTGCAGTGCGGCGGCAATTTCCTGTAAGGAAATATCATTATGCTGAGCGAGTGAAACTATGTCCTGTAATGCATCTTTTTTGAGCGACATCATAATTCCCCTATTGCTTAATCACCCAGCCAATAAACTTTAACTGATTATAAAAAGCATCGCCCTTGTAATAAGGGACTTTATAAGCCACACCACCCTTTTTGATGCGATATCCGCTGTTGTGATGACCCCCGCCAAACAATCCCATCATCATGCCACCACCACCGTAACTCGGGCCATCTAACACATAGCCATCTGGAGATACGTCACTGGTATCAATTTCAAGCCCGCTGGTTTCTACCAACACTTGCTCCACTCCATCAATCAACTGACTTTTATCTAAGGTAATCTCACGTGTTGTTTCAGTTTTTCCATCATAAACAAACAGTCGCTCCTGGTTATAGTTAGCATTTTTATCTTCAATTTTCTTAGGTCTAGCCACCAGCTGCTTGTTTTTAACATGTAGATTTAGCACAAACTCAACACTTCTTTGATAATCATACTGCGTTGCGCTAAACAGCATCTGATATTGGGGCGGTGCACTCATCGCCTTGGGGATCACCGTGGCAACAAAAAAAAGTACAATCAGCAACAACGGCAGCGTGAGGCCAATCACTAATACCAAATTTTCTTTAATCCAGCTTTTCATACTTTCACCCCATTTAAGCTAACGTGAGCGGCTATGACCGCAAAATAGAAATCCATTAACGCTTAGCACTGAATTTTTATTGCGTGCAAATGATCAATCCTAAACACTTATCGTAGAAAATAGCTTATCTTATCAGATACCAAAGCATTTAAATCAGGATGCAAGCAATCCACTTCTAACGTATCATCCATGCCGCGCAGCCAAGTCAGTTGACGTTTTGCAAGTTGGCGGGTTGCAAAAATACCTCGATCATGCAATTGAGACAGATCATATTCTCCCGCCAGATACTCCAGCACCTGCCGATAGCCCACGCAACGCATTGCGGTTGAATCTTTAGTGAGCTCAGGATATTTTTCCATCAACATTTTCACCTCTTCGACCAAGCCATCTGCCAGCATCTGCTCAAATCTGAGCGCTATGCGTGTATGCAGTACTTTGCGGTCACTTGGCACCAGTGCGATTTTAAGCAGTTTATAGGGCAAGGCCTCACCGCTAGTCTCCTGATGTAAAGCCGTCATGGTTTTACCTGTGATTCGATGCACCTCCAAAGCACGCTCAATACGCTGTGCGTCAGATGCCTGCAGTCGCGCAGCAGATGCGGGGTCAATTTCAGCCAGTTTTGCGTGCATGGCAGGCCAGCCAATCTGCATAGCTTCCTGTTCTATCTGTTTTCGAATATCAGGATTTGCCTCTGGCAGACGGCTTAACCCATCCTGCAATGCTTTAAAATAAAGCATGGTACCGCCCACGAGCAACGGCACTTTGCCGCGCGCGGTGATGTCATTCATTAGTCGTATCGTATCGTTTCTGAAACTCGCCGCCGAATAGGCTTCTGTTGGCGAAATAATATCGATTAAATGATGAGGCGCTTTTGCAAGCGTAGCTTTATCAGGCTTAGCCGTGCCGATATTCATCCCCCTGAACACCAACGCAGAGTCAACACTGATGAGCTCTACAGGCAACGCTGTGTAGAGTTCTACAGCAAGCCCTGTTTTACCGCTGGCTGTTGGGCCCATTAAAAAAATAGCGTGAGGAGATGGGGGTGGATACATACCGTGTTTTCTTTAAAAATTCTTTAAGATTTGTTGCTGCGTAAAAATATGTTCAATTAAATCCAGATTTTACATTAGGACTTACAGTGGCAACGCCAAACAGTTTGACGGATTTTTTGTGCAGATTTTATGGGTAATATAGTCATTTTATTGACAGAAAATATGCACAAAAAAGACGCAAAATGGGCAAGTTGACATGAAACTAGATGCAAAATCGCCTAATAGTAAATCTGGGTTAAACGGTCCTTCACCATTATTAAGCCACAAAATCACCCGTATAGGTGGCTATTACATGCACTTTAGTCATACGATGACTGTATAATTATCCCAAGATGGCTGTAGACGTATAATTTTAGTACTTATGATTTTAGTACTATGGTGCCATTGTGCTATTTCAAGCCGTTTATAATGCTTTGTATTTAATTGACTGGTAGGATTATCCATGAATTTAGAAAAAGTAGTGTTTGGTTTTTTTATCGTACTGGCCATGACCTTAAACTTCGGCTTTTTTATCGGCGATATAGACAACCCCAGCCATCATCACGTGTATGAATTATATGCCGCCATCATTGTTAGCCTGATTGCAACTGTGCTCAAGTTTGGCGACCGCACCCAGGTTGGTGCGATTTTACTCTCCACTAGTCTTGCGGCAGATTTGCAGCTGATTACTGCAGCGATTTTATGGGCGGCTTTAAATGGGAAATATGACGAAGCCAGCCTGACTGTTTATATTGTATCGCTCTCAGGAGGGGCATTGATGGCCAACATCATTTCAGTCGTACTGCTGATCTCTGAAACCATCAGCCAGCGTCGCTAATCACGATACGTCCCAAAAAAATAATTGAGTCTAGCACTTGGATAGCATTCTTTTTCTGATACTACGACGATTAAGACGCCCCCTAATCTTAATCATCGTGAGTTTTGCCATTGCCATCTTAGGCCTCACGCTCATGCCAGGCACAGATGACCGAGGCAACCCTTGGCAAATGAGCATATTTCAGGCGCTATATGTGATCAGCTATACCGCCACGACGATCGGTTTTGGTGAAGTGCCCTATCCATTTAGTCAGGCACAACGCCTATGGGTGACATTTTCCATTTATATGACCGTCATCCCGTGGTTTTACGCTATCGGTAAAATCATCACACTACTGCAAGATGTTGGGCTAAGGCAGGTCATTACGACCGAGCGCTTTGCACGGACCGTGCGGCAATTACAAGAGCCATTTTACATATTATGCAGCTACGGACAATCAGCCAGCTTAATCACACATGCCTTGGATGAAAAAGGCATGCGCGTAGTGGTCATTGAGTCCTCACCTGAGCGTCTCAACGAGTTGGAATTGGCAGACACAAAAAATGTGATTCCCTATTTATGTGCTGACGCGGTGCTGCCTGAAAATCTAATTAAAGCAGGTATTTTACACCCCTTATGTAGCGGCGTTGTCACCCTCACCGACAACGATGATGTCAATCTTGGTATTGCTATCGCAGTCAAGTTAATGAACCCTGACCTGCTAGTAGTTGCGCGTGCCGAACGTGATGACATCGCCGCCAATATGGCCTCATTTGGCACGGATCACATCATTAATCCATATACGCTGTTTGGCGACCAGTTAGCCATGTGCGTGCATGCACTGGGCACTTATTTATTGCATGAGTGGTTAACTGGGGTGCCAGGGGACACACTGCCCCCTCCTGAAAATCCACCCAGGGGGCGCTGGGTTGTGTGTGGTTATGGGCGCTTTGGCAAAGCCGTGGTTGAGAACCTTGAACGAGAACACATCACTACCACCATTATTGAAGCCATGCCAGAAATGACAGGCTGTGCTAAATGTATTGTAGGCAGCGGCACCGAAGCTAAAACACTGCTGGAAGCCGATATTAAAAATGCCGTAGGTATTGTCGCCGGCACTGATAACGATATTAATAATTTATCGATTGTAATGACTGCATTTGAGCTTAACCCTAAGTTATTTGTCGTTATTCGCAAGAATCGACGCAATAACGGTGCATTATTTAAAAAATTTGCTGCCGACATCACGATGCAACCCACCGAAATCATTGCACATGAGTGTCTGGCACATTTAATTTCTCCGCTGCTTGCACAATTTTTAACATTACTGCGTTCGCAATCTAACGAGTGGGCCAATAAACTGATTAGCGAACTGGTGTCAGTTGTGGGCGAAAACGTACCAGAAACCTGGGGGGTGACAATTGATGCAGAAAACGCACCAGCAATCGGCGAGCTTATCAAGAATAACCAGCCAGTCTTACTCAGGCATTTAACACTTGACCCTGCAATGAGGGAGCGTAGACTTGATCTTGTTCCCATCATGCTTGTGCGCAACAGCCAGCCTACGCTAGTGCCTGCATTAGATGTGCCGATTCATTATGGTGATCGTATTTTGTTCTGCGGCACGCCACTTGCAAAATCCATTCTACCTACCCTGCTGAATAGCCCCAAAACGCTGACTTACGTGATTGATGGCATCGACCTGCCTAATAGCATATTCTGGTGCTGGTTAAAAAACAAACTGCAATAACTAACCTAGCTGACTAAATTTAATCAACACTGCACCATTGGGTCTTACAAGCCAAACTAGACATATCCACTAAAACATCTGGGCAATTTTCAACATAAAAAGTCGCCTCGTCGCATGCGCTTAATTCAGCACAGCTGTTTTTACCTTCACACTGAAAACGAGTATTCGCCCGCTGATTTTCTTCATTAACTTTGCTTGCTTTTATTGCATCAACTTGTTGCTGAGGCGCCATAAAATTAAGTACAAAAAAACCAAATATCATCATGATGATCAATGAAGAAAAGTTTCTTTTTCTGGGCCTCACTTCGAGTTTTGCTGGTTTAATCACAAAATGCGGACGATTCACATACTGCAATTGAGTTGCCTGTATAGCGTTTTCAAAAATATGCCGCTCAAAACTAACCAACTCGCCCAACTTGGGTGCATCTTGTCGTGGTGGCAAGGCAGCAGCCTCAACAAAAATCTCCTCTTCAGTATCGTTGCACTTGATCAAACCGTGACCTTCGGCATCCAGCCACTGAATAATTCTGCCCTGATTACGCACGCCTACTTACCCCGCATAAACATCTTATCCAAATCACTCAAACTTACCTGAAACCAAGTTGGGCGCCCATGATTACACTGACCAGAGCGCTCGGTAGCCTCCATATCGCGTAATAAAGCATTCATCTCAGGAATCGTTAAACTGCGATTAGCGCGCACCGCCGCATGACATGCCATTGTACCCAGCAGTTCATTTCTGCGTTCAGTAAGCGCACGACTCGCACCATACTCGCGCAAATCATGTAACACATCGCGCGCCAGAGTCACAGCATCTGCCTGCCGCAACATGGTTGGCACTGCACGCACCGCCAAGGTATTGGGAGAAATCACCGCAATATCAAACCCCAGTTGGGTCAAGCTATTATCTCCAGCACTCAGCACCTCTTGTACGGTCGCCACTTCAAGTTTATCGGCATTAAAACTCACGGGGATTAATAAAGGCTGCATGGATACTGCCTGATGGTCCAGGGCATTTTTAAGCGCCTCATACATAATGCGCTCATGCGCGGCGTGCATATCTACCACTACCAAGCCCTGAGCATTTTGTGCCAACACATAAATACCATGTATTTGTCCTACTGCAAACCCTAATGGATGCGTTTCCAATCCATCGGATTGCACATTATTTAAATCATCGATGTTTTGTATAAGGCCAGCATCGTTTGGCTTGTGTGCACTATTTTGCAGGCCGCCAAACATGGTTTGATAAAAACCTGTATTTTCATTCACACTCAAATTGATTTGCGACTGAAAAGTTGGATATGCTGAAACTGCCCCTGCGCTTGCAAATGGGTTGTAACTTGCCTGCCCAGCAGTCACCGCATTAGATGCGCCTGTTGGCGACGCCAGTGCCTTATGCAGTGAATGAAAGATAAAACGGTGAATCGCCTGCGCATCTCGAAATCTGACCTCGGTCTTGGTGGGGTGTACATTGACATCCACCAAAGCAGGGGCCAGCTCCAAGAACAGTACAAATGCAGGATGTCGATCATGGTGCAGCACATCCTGATACGCCTGACGAATCGCATGTGCAATGAGCTTATCGCGCACAAAACGGCCATTGACATACACATATTGTGCATCACGAGTGTGGCGGTTAAAGGTCGGCTTGGCCGCCATCCCCCATAAGCGCAGGCCTGCACTGGACTCATCCACACTGAACGCCTCATCAGCAAACGCCTGACCGAGCACGTCGGTAAATCTGCGTGCGGGCTGACCAACTGCATAGCGGCTTAGCGCTCGGCCATTATGCTGCAACATAAAGCTGACCTCTGGCCTTGATAAGGCAATCCGATTAAATGCCTCCTCACAGTGCCCAAACTCGGTGGCCTCAGTCTTTAAGAATTTACGGCGAGCTGGTGTGTTAAAATACAAATCCGTCACTTCAATGATGGTGCCTGCATCCAGCGCCGCCGGCTCAATGGATGAAATCTCGCTGCCTTCAGAAGTAATTTTCCATGCATGCTTGGCCTCATGCTGGCGGCTTAATAATTGCGTACGTGAAATTGAGGCAATGCTTGCCAATGCCTCGCCACGAAAACCTAAACTAGCCACTGATTCCAAATCTTCAAGGCTAGTGATTTTGCTGGTGGCATGGCGTGTCAGCGCCAATGCTAAATCTTCTTTAGCCACACCCGAGCCATTGTCTGTCACGCGCAACTGCTTAACGCCCCCTTGCAACAAGGCGACCTGAATCTCCGTGCTCCCTGCATCCAGGCTGTTTTCCAGCAACTCTTTTAATGCAGAGGCAGGCCGCTCGACAACTTCACCCGCTGCAATTTGGCTAATGAGTTGATCAGGGAGTAATTGAATTGGCATTGCAAAAAATCTTGAGTTAAGTATGTTGGTATTTTACCTGTTTTAGGCTAAATTCCTGAAAGTATGCATTCAAACACACAAGATTTATGGGCCGATGACTATTTGGACAGCTTTCAACTCGCCCGCAACCTAAAACGCCATCACCAATTTTATTTAGGCCCGACTAACTCAGGTAAAACCTACCATGCGCTACAGTTTCTGGAACGCGCAAAGTCAGGCGTTTATCTCGCTCCCTTACGTCTATTGGCGATGGAAATCCGCGACCGCTTAGTTGCGGCAGGCATTCCCTGCAACCTCATCACCGGCGAAGAGCGCGTGCTGATGAATGGCGCACAGCACACGGCCTCCACCATTGAAATGATGAATGCCAACAGGCAAGTAGAAGTTGCCATCATTGACGAAATACAGATGCTGCAAGACCCCGACCGCGGTGCAGCATGGACGGACGCATTACTTGGCGTGCCAGCATCGCAAGTATTTATTTGTGGCTCAACGGCGGTCACTCAACCATGCCTCAATGCAATTCAAGCGCTTAATGAAACACATGAGATTCATTATCTAGCCAGAAAAACACCATTGATACTCGAAAGTAAAAGTCTATGCGGTAAGCGCTACCATAAACAAACACTCAAATCACATCTACAAAAAGGTGACGCAGTGATTGCCTTTAGCCGCAAAGATGTATTGACACTAAGCGCACGCTTCAGGCAGTGGGGTTATCGCGTAGCCAGTATTTACGGTGCTTTAGCACCTGAAGTGCGCCGTACCGAATCAGAGCGATTTAATCTAGGCAAAGCCGATATTTTAGTGGCTACCGATGCCATCGGTATGGGCTTGAACTTGCCAATCAGACGCGTGATTTTTTCGCATATCCATAAATTTGACGGCATCGCCTCACGTCCGCTCAACGCAACAGAAGTCAGGCAAATTGCTGGTCGTGCAGGCAGATTTGGTATTTATGGCACAGGCTATGTCAACGTGATGGAAGATGATGAGCGCATCCATATTGAACACATGTTAACGACCGATGATACGGCAGATATGATCAAGTTACCTGTGAGTATCAACTTTCACAAAATTAGTGCGCTTGCAGAAAAACTGCATACCCGAAAAATTTCAGAAGTGCTGATGTACCATCAAGAAAGAATAGCATTTAATCACGCCTTATTTGTACAAGCCCCGCAAACCAGCCAAATATCACAAGCATTGATAGTAGATGAATATGCGCCTGATATGTCGTTAAAAGACAAGTTTATCTTCGTATGCGCGCCTATCTCGCTTAATGTTGCTTTTGAAAAAGACTACTATCTCATGTGTTTGCAAAGTGTGGCCGAGTCAAAAGTCCGCCTGTTACCCCCCACACCAGCCTGGTTAAATTCACCGAGCCCCAAACATTTAGAAGCGGCGGAATTGCTAAGCCACAACTTAAGCTTATACGCTTGGTTAAGCTTCAAATTTCCTGAGTATTTTATTGAGGGAAGAGGCGTAAGCGCACTGCGGCGCAGTGTAAGCCGTTACATTGAACAAGCGCTGCTCACACAGGCAGGGTACGGTGACACCAGCCGCGATATTGATTACCTGATGACACGTAGAAAATAAGCCGCTATCAAGCAGTCACGCGCACCCGGTAAAAATCATAGTGCTGACTAAACCAGCTTCACCGTTTCAAGGTAATCTGGCACATCCACCTGCCAATTAAGTTTTTCTTCAATATGGTGACGCATGGCATCTGCCGCCACAGGCTCCCCATGCACGATAAATGTGCGCTTAGGCGGTGCTTCAAATCCACCCAGCCAAGCCAAAATCTCAGCATAATCCGCATGTGCGGAAAGATTGGAAATCAGCTGCACCTCTGCGCGTACAGGAATATATTCACCATGAATTTTGATGCTCTCAGCCCCATCCAGCATCGCTGCGCCGCGCGTACCTGCGGCCTGAAAACCTGCAAACAGGATAGTGTTTTTGGGGTTAGGTGCAAATGCCTTTAAATGATGTACCACGCGCCCACCAGAGGCCATGCCGCTGGCAGAAAGAATAATCATCGGCCCCGTGGACTCATTCAGGGCTTTAGACTCCTCTACACTATTGACCATATGTGCTGTACGGCTAAGTGCCCTGCACTGCTCTGGCGTCAGTCTATGCTCGCTTTGATGACGTATGAATATCTCAGTCGCATCTACCGCCATCGGGCTATTTAAGTATACTGGTATATCCTGCGCAATTGCCCCGGATGTTTTAAGCAGGTGGATGTAATAAAGTAGCTCCTGCGCTCTGCCTACCGCAAATACAGGAATCAGCACAATGCCTTTACGTTGCACGGTTTTGTTAATCATCGCTGCCAGTTTTAGCTGAGGATCATCCGTTTCATGCAGGCGGTTACCGTAAGTTGATTCAAGCAGCAAATAATCAGTCTTTTTAATCTGCGCAGGCGGGTGCATCAAAATATCCTGACTGCGGCCAATATCGCCAGAAAACAGTACAGAGGTACGTTGATTATGGATACGCACGAACGCCGAGCCTAAAATATGTCCGTTTGGTGAAAACCTCAGAATCAGATCATCAGCGAGCAGCACATCCTGCTCATAACCCACCGCCACCATCTGGCTCAGTGCTTTTAGCGCATCCTCCTGTGTATACAGCGGCAATGCTGGGTGATGTTTTGAAAACCCGCGCCGATTGGCGTATTCAGCTTCTTCTTCCTGCAGATGCGCAGAGTCTGGCAGCAGAATCTCACATAAATCACGTGTGGCTTCTGTGCAATAAACACGTCCACTAAAGCCATTTTTAACCAGTAGCGGCAAATAGCCACTATGGTCAATATGTGCATGCGTTAGTACAACCGCATCAATCTGTTTGGGATTAACAGGCAATTTTTCCCAATTTTTAAGCCGCAAGTGCTTTAATCCCTGAAACAAGCCACAATCAACCAGAATGCGTTTTTCTCCACTTTTAAGCAGATACTTTGATCCTGTCACAGTGCCTGTTGCACCAAGAAATTTCAGTTCCATTGACATCTCCGTAACGGTGAGTTTTCAGTCTAAGGCTACTTTTGTTTTAGCCAACGCGGGATTGGTCGCAAAATACTTTTTAATGCCGTTCAAAATAGACATGACTAATTTATCCTGATAAGCATCATCGTTGAGTTTACGTTCTTCTTCAGGGTTGCTGATAAAAGCGGTTTCAACCAGAATCGACGGAATATCAGGCGATTTCAGCACAGCAAAGCCCGCCTGCTCGACATGATTTTTATGCAACTTGTTGATATCGCCAATATATCCCAACACCGACTTACCCAGCTTAAGACTATCATTAATGGTGGCTGTTTGTGATAAATCCAGCAAGGTTCTTGCCAGCAAAGGATCTTTCACATTCAAGCTGACGCCGCCGATTAAATCAGATTCATTTTCTTTTTTAGCCAGATATCGCGCACTGGCGCTGGTCGCGCCTTTTTCAGACAGTGCAAACACCGAAGACCCACGCGCTGCTGGGTTGGTAAAAGCATCAGCATGAATGGAAATAAACAGATCAGACTGAAATTTGCGTGCCTTGAGCACCCGCGCATGTAACGGTAAAAAGTAGTCACCATCACGCGTTAATATTGCACGCATATTAGGCTCTTGATCAATTTTAGTTTTAAGTTTTTTTGAAATAGCCAGCGTAATGTCTTTTTCACGGCTACCACTAGCACCAATAGCGCCTGGATCTTCACCGCCGTGGCCAGGATCAATCGCAATAATAATTTTACGTGAATCCTTACCAGATGAAATTAGCGGCTCTGGCTGGTTTTCTATCACATGCACCGATTTTGTTTCTGAGGCAGGCTTCACTTCTGCTGGCTTAACATTGTTCTGTTCAGAGTTTGCTTGCAAAGCGTCTTCTGCTTGCTTGGCTTCAACTGGTTTGGTTTCTGCTGGTTTGGTTTCTGCTGGTTTGGTTTCTGCTGGTTTGGTTTCGGCTAAAACTAATGCTTCTGGCGCGGTCGTTTGCAACTGCGGCGATGGTGCTGCATCTGAATTTGCAGCTAAAGCATCCAATGGTTTTTCACGCGCTTCCAACAAAGCCATGATTGGGTCTTTGGCAGGGTAGATATCCAACACCAAACGGTGTTGATACTCCCCTGCTGGGGGCAAAGTAAACACGGAGGGTTTTACCTCTGCCTTCAAATCCACAACCAAACGTACAACAGTGGGTTTGAATTGCCCCACCCTCACCTGCGCGATATAAGGATCATTGTCTGAGATTTTTTCACCCAATGTTTTTAAAATCTGATTCAGCTCCACATGCTCAATATCCACCACCAGGCGCTCTGGATTTTTAAGCAAGGTCATTTTAGACATGATTGGTTTAGCAGATTCAAGCGTTATTCTCGTGTAATCCTGCGATGGCCAAACACGCGCGGCGGTAATGACATTACTTTCAGCAAGCGCATGGCTGATTGCAGCATGCTGCGAAAAAACAAGAAAAACCAATTGGGATACAGCTAATAAACAACGTTTAATCATTGCGTTACTTTAAATAAATTTGCATTGAATTTCTGTAAACACTTTTTCGCATGAGCAGTATGCGGGCTAATCGTCACTCGCCGCCCTGACCCGCTAAGCGCAAGCTGAATATCAATATCCGGGACGGGTAAAATATGTGCCGCTTTTTCTGGCCACTCAATCAGGCACACACTGCGCGCATTAAAATAATCTCTAAAACCTGCCGACTCCCACTCATCTTCATCATTAAACCGATACAAATCAAAATGATAGAGATTAAGTGGCGGGTCACCCCCCCGTGTAATTTCGTAAGGTTCTACTATCGTATAAGTCGGACTTTTCACTCTACCTACAAAGCCCAAGCCGTGCAGCAAGCCACGTACCAGGGTTGTTTTACCTGCGCCTAAATCGCCATGCAGGTAGATAGTCAGATTGGGGGCCATGATACCAGCCAAATGATTACCCAATGCGAGGGTTGCCGCCTCGTCTGTCAAATCAAGTGTAAAATCCTTATCCATGAGTCATTTTACTAAAAACACAGCCCAATTGGACAGCATGGCGCAACTGAGTGCTGAAATTAAACGCTGGGGACTGGCGTTGGGCTTTAATGAAATCGGCATCACCAACACCGACTTGCAGGTAGCAGAGGCGGAACACCAAGCGTGGATTGAAAAAGGTTTTCATGGTGAAATGGATTATATGGCAAAACACGGTACTAAACGCACCCGACCTGCCGAATTAGTGCCGAATACCCTGCGCATCATCTCGGCCAGGCTGGATTACCTGCCACCTGATGCTATAGACAGCGAAACTGTGCTTCAGCAAAAACATAAAGCTTTTATATCCCGTTATGCCCTCGGACGCGATTACCACAAAGTGATGCGTCAGAAATTACAGAAATTATGCGATAAAATTCAAACCGAACTTAGTCATTACAACAGCGCAAATTTTGAATATCGCGTATTTACAGACAGTGCGCCAGTATTAGAAGTTGCATTGGCAGAAAAAGCAGGTTTAGGCTGGCGAGGCAAACACACCTTACTCATCAACAAAACACAAGGCTCGTGGTTCTTTTTGGGTGAAATTTACACCAATCTGCCATTGCCAATTGACACTCCAGCCACCAACCACTGTGGCACCTGCAGTAGTTGCCTGGATATCTGTCCTACCCAAGCCATTACCGCCCCTTATGAAGTCGATGCCAGACGGTGTATTTCGTATCTGACGATTGAACTCAAAGGCAGCATTCCGCTTGAACTCAGGCCCCTGATAGGTAACCGCGTTTATGGCTGTGATGACTGCCAACTCTATTGCCCATGGAACAAATTTGCAGAGCTTACCAAAGAGCCAGATTTTGCTGTGAGGCACGGCCTAGATGATATTGATTTAATCGATTGCTTTAGCTGGAGCGAAGCGCAATTTAAATCAAAAATGGCGGGCAGCGCGATTTATAGAATCGGCTACGCGCAATGGCTACGCAATATTGCAGTGGGCTTAGGCAACGCAGAACCCTCAGCCGAGGTGCTTAATGCGTTGCGAGCGCGTGCAAATGATCCTGATGCAACCGTGCGCGAGCACGTCGCATGGGCTTTAGGTCAGCATTAAACCCAGATTTTTCATTTAGACTTGCAGTGGCGACTGCCGCACAGTTGGATGGTTTTTGTGCAGATTTTATGGTCAATAGTCTATTCTATTGACAGAAAATCTGCACAAAAAGACGCAAAACAGGCAAGTTGATATACAAGTAGAGCTAAAATCGTCTAATGGTAAATCTGGGTTCAACCTATAGATGATACCAAAGCACATTATTCTGAGTGAAAGTACCCTGCCGCTTTTTTTAATATATCGCGCTCCATTTTGAGCCGCGCATGCTCGACACGTAAGCGAGCGAGCTCCACTTACTCATGCGTGACAGCCCAATCACCAGCAACAGATGGCTTGCCAAGCTTGCCAGCACGTAGCCACTTGATTTCACTTTTTTAATGAATAACAACGCCCCAAGGTAACTGACCAACAGCAATGTCTTTAATATGTTTGTTTTTATCAGTATCAATCACAGAAACTGTGTTGCTACGGCCATTAGCGACATAAAGCTTTTTGCCGTCTGGTGTAATCGCCATGTTCCAAGGACGCTTACCCACAGGAACAGTTGCAATCACTTTTTGTGCTTTGGCATCAATCACGCTGACATTACCATCACCACCGTTGCTTACATAAACACGGCTGCCATCTGCACTGACTTTAACGCCATTTGAGCGCAAACCTACTGGTATTTTTTTAATCACTTTCCAGTCTGCCACGGTCACAACTTCTAAAAGATTAGCAGCCTCATTCGCAATATAGGCTAAATGACTATCCGGTGAAAAACCAATGCCACGCGGGTGCTTGGTAGATTTAATCAGTGCGATTGAAGCATGTTTGGCGGTATCAATGACATCTACATCACCGCTTTCTTCGTTACTGGCCAGCAGCCATTTCCCATCGGGTGAATATACACAATGTTCTGGGTTTTTACCTTGTGTTTTTGCCGTATGCGTTAATTTGAATGTGGTTAAATCAACAAACGAAACTGCATTTTCTTCTTCCAGACAGGCGGCTAAGGTTTTACCGTCTGGCGAGACGCTAATTCCCTCAGGCTCATCGCCCACTTGAATGCGCAACTGCTCTTTTCTGGACATTAAATCGATCATGGCGACAGCATTATCATCACGCACCACAACATAGAGTTTTTGTCCTGCTGGATCCATGGCAACCGCCTGAATCTTATTCCCTAACTTTCCTTGAGCAGGTAGGTTATAAAGCACTTTATCTGATTGCGTGTCTATCACAGAGACATTACCGTCTTTCTCGTTGGGAACATAGGCTAATGGCGCGGCTAAGGCTGCCGAAAGGAAACTAGACAATAGCATGCAAAGCATGCCTGAGGCGGGAACTGACTTTAACATAAGGTACCTTTTGTATAATTAACTAAAATAATGAAGCTTCATTCTAGTTTGAGGCACCCACTCCCCCTATTCGTAAAATCCCGAATACTATCGGGATTTACTCCCTAACTCAGCGTCAATTTTTCTGATTTAAAGTTCAATTAATTTTAGCCTGCTTTAACCCTGATCATTAAATCAGGTCAGAGTGGGCGTTGGTTTGTTTTTGCTAAGCTAAGGCATGTAGCTATTGCCCTTCCAGAACCGCCTTCAAGGCCGTCATAGCCGCATCATATAGTTCGTTAATTGCCTTATTTGCCGCTGGGTTATCTGATCCTGGTGGCGCTTCCATGCTGTTTGCTTTATTATAAAAACGTGCAGTAATGGTAAGTATTGATTCTTGTGGCGTTACACCAGGTTTCACTTGTATCACAGTGCGATAATTGCTGACGGGGATGGTGCTTTCTTTTGACTCCAGCATTTTGTAATCCACTTTCATGCTTGCATCATTGACCTCTCGCAGTTTTTCTAAAAAACCGTTTCCGTTTTTCAGTACCACCTCACGATGCAACAATTCCACCCCTGTTTCTGCATCAGCCCTAGTATCAGTTTTTACGCTCACCACATCAGGATGCCATTTGCCAATAGCACCAAAATCTTTGACTAAGGCCCATACCCTTGCAGGCTCTGCCTTAATGACAATTTCCTTCACTACTTTTTGCGGACTAGGGCCATGTGCTAGCACACTCATAGGCAATATACAAAGCCCCGTAAACATCAATAAAAACTTTTTCATTTATCTCTATCCTTAAATTCATTAACAAAGTACAACATTCAGTGATATCCAGGTTTTCCATTAGGTCTTGCCAGTAGCTGATAATCAATAAACAATAATCAAACCAACAAATGGCAAGTTGATTTTAAAGTAGATGTGAAAACCTCTATAGAAAATCCAGATTCAAGACTACTGAGCCTCAATTACTTTCTTCAAATTTGGTAAGCCTGCATCGTAAACACCTTCTATTGCTTTAACTGCGGTCGCGTTATCTTCACCCACTGGCGCATCTACTTTGTTGGCTTTGTTATAAAATCGGCCCGTCCATGTCACCGTAGACTCATCAGCATTAGGTCCTGCCTTGACTTGCATAATTGCGCGGTAGCCACTAACAGGTAGCACGCCCTCTATAATGCGGTATTCAATTTTCATGCTGCTATCAGTAACACCTATTAACTTTTCGAGCAATGTACCGCCACCATTTAAAGTTAATAAGCGATGCTGCACATCTGCACCCGCTTCATCTTTACGTGTTTCCAGCTTGGTTTCTGTAACGGCAGGGTGCCATTGATGAATCGCGCCAAAATCCTTTACCAGATTCCAAACTTTTTCTGGACTGGCTTTGATGACTACTTCACGAATTACCTTTTGCTGGCTAGGCGCATTGGCAGCCGTAGCGGTGAATGGGATGGTGCAGATTGCAAATAAAACTAATAAATATTTCATATTTTTCCTTTTAAAATAAAGCACCCCGCCACAAGTAGCGGGGAATTGAACCCGTATAAATGAAATCGTAGTATCAATAGCAGGTTTTTTTGCCATAGAGTAAACAATATCAGCGCACTATCCTTATTTTTTACTCGGTGTTTTTTCAGTTAACAAGTAGGCAATATAATTCGCTTTCTCTTCTGGTGAGCAGTCACTGCCGACTACTTCATTACAATGTTTTGTAAAGTTTTTCTCTACCTCACGTGTTGATTGAAAACGCTTTTTGTTGACATGTGGCGATAATGGTTTAATCAATTTACCTGTCACAATGTGCTTGCCAGCATCTGCTGGATTTGCAGTGTGGCAAGATGCACATGCAATGGCTTTTCCTGGTGCGTGAACATCGCCCTTGAACTGAATCACCTCACGATTGAAAAATACTCTCCCATCTTCGGCAGATGGACCAGCATAGGCAGCATCAGTAGCTTTAGCTGCTGCTGCGTATTTATCTGCCAGTTTTTGTGCAGTGACTACATCAGCAGATGCACCAACAGAAAATATGGCTAATAGCGTAGCTAGCAAGTAATGGTTTAACTTTACAGAACGGTTTAACTTCATAGCGTGCTCCTTGATTTAAAAAATGTGATTAATGCGTAATATTGCCTATAAACTGACCAAAGGCGCGGCTTTGTGAGCCCGTAGGAATTGAGCCTACTTTTTTATTTGTTTTTGCGTCAATAACAGAAACCGCGTTATCCATCCAGCTTGCAACATATACACGGCTGTGCTTTGCATCAAACGCAATCCCTTCAGGAAAACCGTCAACAGGAATGGTTGCGATTACTTTTTTAGACAATGTATCAATGACAGAAACAGTGTCAGCACCAGTATTGGTGACATAAGCTCGGCTACCGTCTGTATTGGTAGTAACGCAATAAGGATGCTCGCCAACGGGGATGGTTGCCATCACAACATCCCTTCTTGTATCAATCATGCTGACTGAATTGCTTTCAACATTCACGACATAAAGCGTTTTGCCATCCCCTCCTAATGCAATACCAAATGGATGTTTGCCAACTAAAATTTTGTTCACTAGCTTTTGGCTGCGGATATCAATGACCCCAACATCGTCACTATCGCGATTTGCTACATATAAGGTTGCCCCTTCACGGCTGACAACCATGCCTGATGGCGCTTTACCAATCGCAACTTCAGCGATTTGTGTGAGCGTGGACGTATCAAACTCAAGCACTTGATCATGAAACCAATCTGCAACAAAAAGTTGGCCGCCACTTTTACTTAGGGTGATACCAACGGGTGCAATCTTAAGTTTTATATCATTCACGACTAAATTGGTTTTCATGTCAATGACCGAAATTGAGCGACCCTCTACGTTTGATACATAAAGCTTTTGATCAATATCATCGATGGCAACACCCACGGGCGCCTTCGCCGTGACTATCGTTGAAATGACCTGATTTGTCGTCAGTGATATCACAGATACTGAATTTTCACCCTGATTGGTAATATAAGCGCGAGGCTCAGCCGCTGCCATTTTCATGGTTAATAACAAAAGACCGCCAGTGATAACTGGCAGACTTTTAATTAGCACTCGATAAACTGGCATGTATAAAATCACCAGTCAGCTCTTGATGGGTCACCACGGTAAACAGTACGCAGGAATGTGATGATGCGCCAGATCTCATCATCTGTTTTGACAATTTCACCAAACGCAGGCATTGGGCCCACAACATTTTCACGGCCTTTACGTGTTTTTCCTGTTTGCTTCATGTATTCATCGCTGCCTAATGCAATGAGACGGAACAAAGTATCATCATCACTGCCATACACCCAGGTTTCGTTTGAGATTGGTGGGCACATACCGCCGCCACCTGTACCTCCATGACAACCATTACAGCTATTGCCCATGTAACGCTTTTGACCCCATTTCACCATTTCAGGATTATTTTTGTAGGGATTTTTCAACTCACCAACTGGTGTGATTTTCACGCGCTCTAGCGGAGGCATCGCATCTGCTGGCGGAGGTGGAGCATCACCTAGTTTTTTCTTCTGTTGAGGAATCGCAAAGCCATCAGCCCCAACTGCGGGCGCGGGCGCTACAGGCTCATCTACTGCCTTGGCAGTGACTGATAACAGACTAAAACTAAGAGATAAAATTATAAAAAAATGACGCAACTTCATATACAACCTTTCTAAAAAACTATTTCAGATAATTTTGTGATTAACACGCTATTTAACGATGAATATTTAGTTTTCACTGACGGACTAAATCCTATAAACCACTGGGATTTAGTCCTCGTAGTCAGTCACTGTGTCACTAGATTGATTTTTCCAGCTGCGCAATGGCTTTATCTGCATCGCTTTCTTTGGCCATCATGAGTGCTGTTTTACCATGCTCATCTTTAAGATCAGGATTAGCGCCCGCTTTTAAGAGTAATGACACGATCATGTCATGGTTGGAGAATGCCGCAATCATCAGTGGCGTTAATCCACCTGTATTCTTAGAATTTGGGTTAGCTTTATATTGCAACAATGTTTGCGCCATTTGCTGATTGCCTTTTTTCACCGCGAGCATCAGTGCATTGTATTTTGCAGCACCCATTGCAAAATCAGGTTTTGCGCCATTGTCTAGCATGGCTACTGCCGCATTGGCTTTGTTGTTCATCACAGCTATGGCTAATGCTGTCATGCCATCACTGTTCACCAAGTTGTAATCGGCCTTATATTGACCCATCAAGCGAAATATTTTTGGTTCGTTGGAACGCACTGCGTGCATGCCTGCTGTCCAGCCATCATGATCCTGCGCGTTTGGATCTGCGCCATAGGCAAGTAAGCCATTAATTAAGCTGATATCGCCGCTTGTCACCGCCTCGATTAAAGGCGTCTTGCCTTCATTATCTTTTGCATTGATATTTGCGCCGCGCTTTAATAAGTATTCAACTCTGGTTGCATCGCGTGCAATCGTTGCGTTATGAAGTTCTTGGTCTAAGGTAGAGCCTTGCTTTAAAGCCCCATCGACCAATGAGGGTAAAATTGCAACATCCGAGCTTTTAGGCACATAGGCCTTTCTCGCCAATGCCTGATATGGACCATGTGATGGAATTTCACCCGAAATCACACATTCATTACACTCAACTAGAGGAACGCCATAATCATCAAATATCTGTTTTATTTTGTCTTTTTCTTTTAACATCACTGCTTCAATTTGCGCTTTTAACGCTTGAGCGTTTTTACGCATGCCTATCGCGAGCGGAAACTCCATAGGCGTTCTATCTTCCAACCGATTAAGCGGTAAAATTGTAATCGGCTCCTTTTTAATCGTGCTATACCAACCCGCCATTGGCCCCCATATTGCAGCAATATCAAACTCCCCATCCAGCATCAACTGCACATCCATGTGCGGCTGCCTTTCTGGTCTCAAATCCGCATCATGCGCAATGGTGCGCACAATGGTATTTGCACGATTAATACCATGCTCTTGCAACACAGTACGAATTGCTGAGTGTTGGAACACTCCCACTTTGTAATCATTTAACAACTTAGCGTCTGACAGGCTTTTAATATCGATTCCTTTGTCGCTCCTATAGGCCAGTACAAAGGTGCTTTTATAGAGTGGTTTTGTCGTTAACATGCGCCCGTCATCTGGTGTCATGTCCATCAAAATGTCACACTCATTATTATCAAAAGTTTGGCGGGTTAAACCTCTATTCAAATACGGACGATAAAAGTAAGTGACACTTTTACCCATACCTTCTGCAATCACTTTTGCTATTTTGTTAGAAAACCCCTCCCCCTTATCGTTCGACATGGGCATGTTACCTGGATCTGCACATACCCTTAATATAGTATCGTTGTTAGCGAACACTGTAGAACTTGAGGCCATTCCAAGTATTAACAAAGTAATGATTTGAACGGATTTTTTAGGCGCGAAATGCTTTAACATTGCTTTATAACCTCTAAATAAAATTGTGTGGGAAGATGTCTCTAAAATTTGATGATGATATTGGGTGATAAAAACAGCTGTGTGCGCAAGCTGGTTTGTAATGAATTTAACGTTTACGCATTACAAACAAACCTATGATTACAAACAAATCCATGAAGCCTGATAAAAGCAAAAGTCAGTAGGTAACGCATGAGCATCACCTACTGACTGATTTCAATCAACTTCCGGTTAACAACACATTAATCAATACGGAAAGTGAACAATGTGCCGCCTTGAGGAATCTTATCGAGCCCTGTTGCTTTAGCCATGGCTGTCGCACCAATCGCACCATATTTGTCATCCATGTCCAGACCTGCTGTTACAGGCAAACCAATCCAGCCACCGATACCTGTCCATACAGACACGTATTGTTTGCCTTTGATTTTATAAGTGATTGGGTTACCAATGATGCCTGAAGCTAATTTACGGCTCCACACCACTTTGCCAGATTTACGATCAACTGCACGGAAATCACCACCTAATGAACCGTAGAACGCTAAGCCGCCATCTGTCACTAACACACCGCTCCAGTTTGGATATGGATCTGACACTTCCCAGATGGTTTTACCAGTCACTACGTCGAATTTTTTCAACTTACCAGTCACACCTGGTTTTTCAGGGTACATATACACGTTAGCAAATACATAAACGGTACCTTGTTGTGTATGTGTACGTTCTTGTGGCTCATCTTCCATACACCAGTTATTCGTTGGCACATAGAACAAGTTTGGCTCTTTCGGATCTACAGCCGCTGGTTGCTGATCTTTACCACCCATTGCAGATGGACAAGCCTGAGTGTTTACATCACGGTCAAATGGTGAGTGCTCTTTCACTTTTACAGGACGACCAGTTTTCAAGTCAACCTTTTCAGCCCAGTTTACAGTCACAAATTTGTTAGCACGTAACAAAGTACCATCTTTACGATCTAACACATAAGCAAAACCGTTACGATCAAAGTTCACAAGCGCATCGTATGATTTACCGTCAACTTTTAAGTTATCAACCAAAATGTTTTCGTTCACACCATCATAATCCCACTGGTCAAATGGTGTTTTTTGGTATGCCCAAACCATTTCGCCCGTGTCGATTTTACGCGCCATAATAGTCATAGACCACTTGTTATCGTATTTACCAACATTAGTTTTTGGATCAACCGTGTTACATTTTTCGTGCGTTAAGTTTGCACCTGTTTCACCACAACGGTAAGCGGGTGACCAGTGACCTGGGTTACCTGTACCTGCGTACATAATGCGTAATTTAGGGTCATAAGTGAACCATGCCCAAGGTGCGCCGCCGCCAATTTTCCACTCATCGCCTGGATAAGTTAAACCCGTGTTTTGGCCATATAGACCATAATGTGGATTTGCTTTATTGGTTTCTGGTGTTAAGCATAGGTCTTTATCTGAACCTGTACTATGACATTTCCAAACCTCTTTACCCGTTTTTAAGTCATAGGCTACAGTACGGCCACGTGCGGCAAATTCGTCACCACCAAAACCAGCAACCACTAAACCTTCAGCCACCATTGCAGGGCCAGAATGTGTTTCGCCTTTTTCTGGGTAAGCATGTTTAGTTACCCAAACTTCTTTACCTGTTGTCGCATCAAGCGCAATAAGAAAGCCATCTAAAGTATGGAAAACAACCTTACCGTCTGCATAGTTCAAACCGCGGTTAATGGTATCGCAACAGGCACGTGGCACTGCTGATTCATCGCGGTCTGTTTTTTTGGTGTAGTTCCAGATTTGTTTAGGATGATCAGGATCAGATAAATCAAGCGCCTGAACGATGTTAGGCCAACCAGACACCATATACATCATAGGTTTTCCATTGTGTTCAACCACGACAGGTTGACCTTCATGACCACGCAAAGTACCTGAAGACTGTGACCAGATCATTTGTAATTTTTTAACATTGCCTGTGTTAATGTCTTTCAATTGGCTATGACGGTGCATTGCCAGGTTTTGGCCAGGTGCCGCCCACATATTATGATCTTTACTGCGTTTAATAATTTCTTCATTCGCAGACGCCTGACTTACCATACCCATAAGTGCCAAAGCACCTAGAGCCAGCAAACCTGAGCGTAATGTAAAGTTTGGTTGTTTCATACATCCCCCATTCATTCGGTTATTGAGAACTAACTGCATACCCAGCGTGTGTTACAAATTGTTACGCCGTTTACGTACTAGCACTATAGGTGCTGAAGCACAGCATCACATGAGAAGAGTTCCTTTGTATGGCTGGGATAAAATCCTGAAAATATCAGGATTTTAGTGACGACAGGAGTGCAGGTCAGATGACCTAAAACTGACAGATAACTGCATACATTGTGCTGGCACAATATTGAACTTAGTGAGATTTTGCCAGATTGCCATGTAACAGCTCATGACAATCTGACCGTAAAATTATAAAGGCTTAGATGATATTTTTTTGGATAAAGGTATTTGGATAGGCATTGCTTTTACCCATTGCGAAGCTAAAAGTTTTGCTTCTGCTATTTGGGTAGCCGAGGCTTTTTTGGCTAATTCATCTCGCGCCTGACCCGCGGCGACATGGCCATCACGCGCAGCCACATCATACAAAGCATAAGCCAGTACCCAATCTTTAGCGACGCCACTACCATCTCTGTATAAATGTCCCAATGCATACTGCGCTTTCAGATGCCCCTGCTCCGCTGATTTTTTAATCCATCTCGCTGCTTCTTTTAGATCTTTAGGTACGCCACGCCCCTCTGCGCAGAACTGTCCATAAACCAATTGGGATTTATAGTGATTCTGCTCAGCAGCCTTCAAATACCACCCCGCTGCCTTTTGGTCGTCCTGCTTCACGCCTCTACCTACTGTATAAACTCTACCCAAAGCAAATTGCGATAATACATGTCCTTTCTCGGCCGCTTTTGTGAACCAAAAAGCAGCTTTTTCGTCATTACGTTTAACGCCTTGACCTTGCGCATACATCACACCTAAATTATATTGCGAGTCTAAATTTCCAGACATCGCTGCTTTCTCATACCATGAAGCGGCGACTTCATAACTTTGCAGCACGCCCTGACCTTCATCGTACATCATCCCCACAATATGCTGAGACTTTGCATCCCCGCCCTTGGCCAGCGGCAAGAACTCAGCCATCGCTTTCACATAATCGCGACTTAACATTGCAGCTTTACCCTCTTCAAAACCAGCGTATACAAAATTTGAAGAAAGCAGCAACATCACACCAAGATGCTTAATAGAAAAAAAACATTTACTCATCGGGACTCCTTAATATTCATTACACACAACATAACAATGACTTATTTTTCTATCACCCCGTGACGCATTGCTAAACGTACGAGTTCTACAGGGCTGGTAACCCCTAATTTTTGTTTTAGTAAAGTTTGATAATTTGCTACCGTTTTTTGACTAATAATGAGAATTCTAGCAATTTCATCCACTGACCGCCCTTCTGCCAACATACGAAACACTTCAAATTCTCTCGCGGAAAGACGTTGCATCGGATCTTCACTACCAGTCATGGTCTGTAACACTATATTTTGTGCAACAGAGGGGCTTAAATAACAGCGCCCTGAAAATGCTTCTTTTACCGCTCGCACCAAATCCTCAGCAGCCCCCGACTTGGTCACATAACATCGCGCGCCTGCCGACAAAGCTTGTGAAGCAAATGCTGCATTCTCATGCATGGAAAAAATCACTACGCGTGCGGCTGGGTAGCGCGTTAAAATGCGACGCAAAGATTCCAGACCACCAATTCCTGGCATTGACATGTCCATCACCAATACCTCTGGCAGGTGCTCCCCATAAAGTTGATACGCCTGTTCACCACTCTCCCCCTCGGCTACAACTTGCATCTCAGAATTTTGTTCTAGCAAACGTCTTAAACCTGAGCGGACAACGGCATGATCATCAATTAACACAATACGAATACTTACTTTCATGCGTTTACCTTTTTGATAAAAGGAAGCGTCACTTTAATTAAAACACCTACCCCTTTACTGGTTTCCATCTCAAAATGACCATTCAGCCCCTGCACCCGCTCACGCATCCCAGCCAATCCAAAACCTCCTGAGCTTTCATGCACATCAAATCCGACACCATTGTCATAAACCATCAAATCCAATCTATCCGAATTTCTATGTATTTTAATTTCCACCATCGTTGCCGCCGAATGCCGTGAAATATTGGTTAAACATTCCTGAACAATCCTGTAAATCGCAATAGCCACGGTTTCATCAACGCCTGTAAAATTACCCGCACTCGCGAAGTCTACTTCCACCTCAGCATTTCTATGGCGCCAGCTATCTATCAAATCTTTCAATGCAGCGCCAAGCCCAAGCTGATCTAAACTACCAGGTCGCAAATTTTGTAATATACGATGCACAATCATCATCATTTGCCTGGCAACGACATCAATCGCTTGAGCACTCACCTTGACTTCATCGATTTTTTTTGCGTTCAATATAGTGGAGGCATCAATATGAATTGCCGTTAGATGCTGTCCAATCTCATCATGCAAGTCTCTGGCGAGACTTTTTCGCTCATCTTCTTGCAAGCGAATCATCTGCTGCGCTAAGCGATGATTGTTGCGAATACTGTTTTGCAGGGTTTCTGCCATGGTGTTGAATTTTTGACTGATTTCCATCAATTCTGGTAGCGTGAACTTTGGCAACCGTGCATCCAGGTGCCCCTGCTCCAAGGCAGTAAGTGCATCAAGAATCTTATCTACTGGACGCAGTGCGTGCCCTACTGCAATATAAATCATGCCATTCACCACCACAAAAAACACGGCAACTAAAATCAACAGCCCCAAGGTATCGTTCCATATCTCTGCAATTTCATAACTAGGATCAGGCGTCACAACCAGTTCACCCAACAAACGACCATTTGCAAAAACCTGACGACGAATAGGCTGCATTGAACTAGATACTACGTCCATGCTCTTTACAAACCAATCGGGGGCTGAATCAGTATCTCGAAGCTCATCTAATCGATTACTGTCGCGTAAATTGCCTCGAGCATCAAAAAACTCAATGCGCAAATGTCGAACATTTTCCAAACTTTGCAATCGAAAAATAGAAGCTTTATTTTGATTAACGCCGTTCAGCCAGGAATAGTCAGACGTGTAATGCAAAATTTCTGCGTCCAGCAAATGGAGTGCGAGTAAAGCCGTAGAGTTCACCTCTGCTCGGACATCTTCTCGCGCATTTCGCACCATAGTGAAAGCGCCAGCCAGCATCACCAGCAAAAGCAATAAGGTGATAATCAAATTAAGTCTAAATTTAAGATTCATACAGGCAAGCGATATATTAAGCGCTACATTCTAATGGGTTTCAGGTAATTCAACATGGGAAAAACTCCCGAGCATTTCATCCTCCAATTGTAAAGCTGGACTGAAATTTCAAAAATCACTGACTATCTATCGAAAGGCATTTGCAAAATGTCTGCTTGGGAAAAAGTATCAGACAGAGAGCATGTCTGAAGAATTTACTCCGTGAGGCCTTAGCTAGAATCGCAGGAGAATGTTAACAAGGCAATCGCCTCCCACAAAGTCACATCAGGCAAGATTATCCAAACAACCTGCTTGATAGGTGTATCTTTACGGTCTTTACCAACAAAGTTGGTCGGTTTTAGGCAAAAAAAAATCACGCAAATCGCTTTGCGTGATTAAAACTTCTTGCTAGTTAACTTTGGAGATTAACTGGTTGAAAGTTTAACCAAGTCAAAACGACTTGCGTTAGGGAAGTTAGCATTTTGAGGCATGGGAATTCATCCCAACATCACCAGCATCTTCTATGTGCGCTATCCATTTTGACAAAAAATAAAATAAAACACTGGCCCACCTGCGCAATCCATTCTGGACCCGCTTCATCATCACCATTCCCGACTAATGTAAGGAAAAAATCCCTACCTTAGTCATCGGCAAAAGGTTCAAATTGCAACACCAAATTTTTCGCAAATAAATATTGAGAGCTCTATGTCAGAAATTGTACTTGAAGATTGGCGTAATCGCGCTTTAACCTATGAAAAAGAATTAAATGCCACGGTTATTGGGTTAAACCAGGCGATTCGGTCTATGGTAATTGCTATTTTTGCACGAGGGCACGTTTTGCTGGAAGGCAATGTAGGGGTAGGAAAAACCACCTTGTTGCGCGCTGCAGCAAGGGGCTTAGGCGGAGGCTACCAACGCATTGAAGGTACGATTGATTTAATGCCACAAGATTTAATTTACCATACTTACATTGGTCAAGATGGTAAGCCGCGTGTAGATCCTGGCCCTCTTCTTGGGCAAGGTGAGAATTTATCCGTATTCTTTTTTAATGAAATCAATCGTGCACGACCACAAGTACACTCTCTGTTATTACGTGTGATGGCTGAGCGCAGTGTCACGGCTTTTAACAAGGAATATTATTTCCCACACTTGCTGGTATTTGCGGATCGAAATGCGGTAGAAAAAGAGGAAACTTTCGAGTTACCTGGTGCCGCACGTGACCGATTCTTGATGGAACTTGAAATCAACCCAGCCAATGACAGCAATATCCATAAGTCGCTCACATTTGATACTCGTTTTCACAACACAGACAAGTTAATTGAACAAGTCACTGCGAGCAAAGTCGGTTTTGATGCACTCACTGACTTTGCACCTGTGATTCAAAACACGGTGACGGCTGGTGATGCTGTGCAGGATTTTGTAGAGAATTTACGTCGAGCGACGCATCGTCCGCAAGATTATGGTATTCAACTCGCAGAGGTAGACATGGATGAACTGATGGTCGCTGGCATGGGGCCAAGGGGGGTGAGTATGCTGGTACGTGCGGCAAAAGTATCAGCCTGGCTGGACGGGCGCTTAGCGCTCGCTCCTCAGGATGTCGCCGCAGTATTTCATCAAGTTGCTGCACATCGGGTATTTTTTACGCCAATTTATGAGTTGCAGCGTAGCTGGCTTGCCAAGGCTTATACACGTGCAATCCTTGAAAACGTTCCTACGCCTTAATTGAATGTGATCGCCTTAGCATTTTGTGCAGCCAACGCTTAATCAGTATTGGTTCAGAATAACCCATTAAAACAAAGCGCAACCAAGGCTAAATCTCAATAATCTTTAACATAGCGACCTTCAATCACATGGCTCAACAACCTCTGATACATTACCACGTACGCTGGCGCCCATCTGGACATCAGCCAGGCGCAAGTCAGGGCTTGGTCGCGGGTACTGGCGACCAACTGCGTTCAGTAGTTCCACTACGCGACAACCCTGATCCAAGGCGTTTGGATTTGCGCGCAAGCTCACGTGACCCGTACGAAAATATTTGGGTACGTGATTTCAACTTAAATTCAGCCTTAAAAGTAATTGTGTTAGTAGATACGTCTGCCTCTATGGGTTATATAGGCAAAGTGAACAGACTGCATGTCGCTCAGCAAGTTGCCTCACAACTTGCACTTTCTGCTTATCGTTCTGGAGACGCATTTGGTCTATATGCAGCGGGCGAAACGATTAACAAGGAATGCATGCTCCCGCCTAAGGCTAATCGAGGTGCCTGGTTATGGGTGAATCATCACTTTCCAAAAATCCAACCACATGGAAACAGTATGGATGGTTTGTTTGACACGGTTTCTTACTTACCACAAAAACGCTGTCTGGTTTTTTTAATATCAGATTTTCGTTGGCCTGATGGCAAACTTAAATCATTACTCAAAAAATTAAATCACCATGATGTAATCCCTGTGATGTTACAAGACCCTGCTGAAATTGATGAGCAGCCTCAAAGAGGCATTGCCATGCTACGTGACACCGAAACTGGCAACCAGAAATTTGTATGGATGCGGCCTGCCTTGCAAATTCAAATGGCAGAAATGAGAGCACAGCATATCAAAACCGTAGAAACCGCCAGTAGATTATATGGAAACAAACCTTTTGTGGTTCGAGGGGCATTTAGCTCGGCATTATTAACAGAGTATTTTATGAGGCGTAGCGCGTGAATTTTAATCACTTTTCAAAAGCCCACCCACTAGCGGCAGGAGCGCCAATCACATGCACTGAACGCAGGCATGCGTGTGACACTGACAATCCATCCAAGCAGACAATATTCAATCGCAAAGGATTTTTATATCTGGTAATTTTGTTCTTGTCACTATTTTCCAGTATGTCTATGGCCGCAGAAAAAACAGATGCCGCACTGTTAAACCCCGCGCTAAGCAGCCCGATTAAAATATCCATGCGAAACAATGGTTACACTTTGGGTGATCTTGTTGAGATGCGTGCTGAATTTGATTTAAAAAAAGGGCTGGCTTTTGACACCAACAGCACACCGTTAAAAGGCCCTGTGAACCATTGGCTGGATCTACGTAAAGTGAATATGCGCGCTAGCCAAAATGCTGACAAAAGCGCGCACATCACCCTTGATTTTACATGGCAAATTTTTGGCACAGTAGAAATGGCACAACGTGTCTATATTCCAGCGATAGTCTTGCAAACCCTCCCACCTGAAGCCAGCGATGCTAAACCCATCACGATTACCATCCCTGCCCAAGGATTTTACTTATCCCCTGTATTGCCAACAACCATTGAAGAAACCAATCATCGCCCACACGCCCGCCCGCTCAAGTTTGATACACAAACACCCATGAATACTGCATTGTTTTGCTTTGGCACTGGCTTATTGTTGAGCTTTATTGGACTATGGCTACAAGATAAAATTTCATGGTGGCCACGCAATCCTGGCCCAATGACACAACTTGCACGCATGATCCGCAATCATCCAACCACAACCTTCAATACGCAGCAGTTACGTGCTATTCACACGGCGTTAGCGCTGAGTGCAAGGCAAAGCTTATATCCCAATACCCTGGAAAATTTATTTAAGTCATGCCCCTATTTATCCACTGAAAAAACCGAAATTACAGATTTTTTCATAACTTCATGGCAGCTATTTCATAGCCAAGAAAATATGACAGGCGCAATTTCTGTGTCGGCAACAAAAGCTTGGATAGCCCGCGCAGCAATGGCAGAGCGCATAGCGGGTCGTCAAGCAAAGAAAATCGCAACCAGCACTATGGGATTATTAAAAAAGGATTTATTTAAAAAAGTGGATGCCAAATGAGTGCGTTACATTTTTTTAAGCCAGACTTATTGTGGCTGCTGCCGCTAGCCTTGTTACCGCTTGTTTCTTACGGTGTTAAACAATTTAACTTTCCAGGTTTGGAAGATTGGCCCAAAGATTTTATATCCGACAGTCTGAAATGGGGCGTGCGCGCACTAGCCGTTTTAGCATTAACAGCACTTATTGTCGCCTCAGCCGCGCCGTTTACAGAAGGCGGCACCGTGACGCGCGTAGGTGATGGTGCGGAGATTGTCATCGTTTTAGACCGAAGCGGCAGCATGTCGGAACCCTTGCAGAATTATGACCAAAGTGTAGATGCCAAGCCTATGAGTAAAATTGAAGCATCCCGCAAAGTGTTACTTAAATTCATGGAGCAACGACCTGCCGACACATTTGGTGTAGTCGCCTTCAACGCCGCCCCAGTAAGTGTTGCCCCCCTATCGTCTGACCGAGAAATTGCTAAAGCCGCCATGCTGAGCGCAGAGGCGAACAGCTCTGGCTTTACTGCACTCAACCGCGCCTTGGCAATGGGATTAGATTACTTTCAAAACCGCCCTTTTACTGCTTCGCGTCTGATTTTATTAGTATCAGATGGTGATGCTGTCATTGAAAAAGAAGATCGGGAGATTTTAAAAAAATCCTTTAAACAAACGCGCGCCAAACTCATCTGGGTGTATGTACATGCAGGTGCAGAAAAAAACATACTCAGCTCTGTTATTGCAGGAGATAACGAATACATCACTGGTGCTGAATTGCAGCAAATTGAAATGAATCAAAATGTCGCAATGAATAAACTTTTTGAAGAACTGGAAATTCCTTACCAAGCGTTTGAAGTCAATAGTGAACAAGGACTTCAGCGGGCAGTGACTGAAATCGCCCAAATGACAAACAAGCCTACTCGTTACGAATACAGACTGCCTCGTCAAGATTATGCTGTGTATTTATATCTACTTGCCATGTTTCTATTAGGGGCGCTTTTTTGGCTTAAGCAAATTGAAATTAAATCATGGAAAGCATGATGATGCGTAATGTAGTCGAATTAAATCAAAAATTTTTATTGTCAGGTATAAAAAACGCTGGCGTTAACAACACAACATCAAACCGTTTTAATCAGCAGAAAACCTCATGAGAACATCAACTAAATTTCGCCAAAAATTATTGGATAACCTACCTAAAGCCATGTTTGGATTATCCGCACTATTTTTACTTGCATCCATCTACTTCTTTAACCTATGGTGGAAAGCCTATGAGCTTAACTTAGCTTATACAAACAAAAGCCTTCTCAAACACACAATAAACAACAATGAATATTTAAAAGCCTACAGCGTAGGCTATTTGTTAGCCAGCCAAAATAAACCAGTTGAAGCACAAAAAGCATTTAACATTGCCGAGGTATCAATGGATCCAGAACTTCGCGCCCGCGCTAAATATGCAATTGCAAATGTACACTTTGAAGCAGCAGTCGCGGCCTCGAATATAGAAAAAGGTGGCTCACATCGTCGTGCAGTTGAGCGTGTATTGCTTGCCAGAGAGGCCTACAAGGGAGCCTTGCGCATAAAACCTGATATGTACGACGCACGCTACAATCTGGAATTGATTGACAGACTCAGCCCGGAAAAACGTACGGAGGGCTATGAAAATTCGCCAGATGGTACGATAGGGTTACAACCCTATCAGCAAAATGGTACAGCGCTAATGAAAGACAATACACGCAGAGGATTACCATAAAATGCACCATGGTTTACAACATTGGTGGGGGCATTTTCGTGTGCACCTGCGTCATACTATTCAAAATGGTGCTATTTGGTATATTTTATCCGTGGCGATAATACTTCCCACTTTTTTTGAACCACAAATACAATTGAATAGCACCGTACAAGACACCCTGTTTGTCATTGACATGAGCGAAAGTATGAACGTACGCGATGTGGACTTCCCCAAGCCACAAACTGATCGGCTAACGCTTGCTAAACTTGCGACACGCGAAAGCATGGCAAGTTTAGCCTGCGGCTCAAAAGTATCCTTAGCCCTATTTGCGGGCGATGAGTCGGTCGTGCTGTTTGAGCCGCTTGAAGTATGCCGCCACTTTCCTGGCATTGAGAAGGTCGTATCTAATCTGGATAGGCGCATGCGCTGGATTGGTGACTCTTGGGTCACCAACGGGCTCACCGCATCCTTGATTGAAGCACAAAAAAGACAACTGAACCTGGTTTACATTACCGACGGCGATGAAATGCCACATAGAAGTGCGCCAATTGTAACCGAGCTTGCAAAGTTACGTGGCAAGGTACGCGGCGTTTTATTGGGTGTGGGTGGCGATGCGCTACAGCCAATTCCTCGTCTAAATCAGCAGGATGAAATTATTGGCTGGTGGACACGTGAAGATGCCGTGCTGGAGGGCAATCACCCCAACCTGTTAGCACAGGTCCGCGCTTTAGCACCTGGCGAACGTGCACCAGAAGGCTCTCTTGATGAGGTCACCGAGCATACCTCATCATTTAACAAGGTCTTTATGGAGGCACTATCTCAAGCTTCGGGTCTAAAGCTTGTTCGCATCTACACCCCTGTCGATGCGGTTAAAGCACTGAATGATCCTGAGTTTAAGAAGGAGGCCATGGCGAGTCGCGACGCGCGCTGGATTCTAGGTTTAGTCAGTGCAATTTTAGTGTTAATCGGCTGGTTTTGGCAGCATCGTCAAATACGCACGCTCACCCTCTCAATGCGCGCATACTTTCTAAAATATCTCCACTGATAAATAATATTTATGATCAGCAAACCAGACCCATCATCAAAGTTATTTAAGAAATCATAGAATAATTTGTTGAGCGGAATGAAACGTTTCATTAAAAAATGAACCTAGATTTTAATACATGAACTTGCAAGTGACTGATATCATTACACAAGCCAATCAGTGGGAAAATTGACATTCCAGAGGCGTTCATCGCCTGTGGAAAATCTGGGGTGAAACATTACAGTTCGCCCTACAGATCGATATCCAACTAAAAATTCCTGATGCAGATATTTTGTACAGAAATATTTTTATCAGAATAATTCGGGACTTTTTCCCACCATCCAACGTGAATTGTTTCATCGGTCACATCGGAATGGCGTGCAGGATAATGTAACCTCAATTCAAGTAAATT